>PLZX01000211.1 GCA_003152325.1 Bryobacterales bacterium
TTCTCGCTCTTGCCCTTCTTGATGCGGTAGAGCGGCGGCTGCGCGATGTATACGTGTCCGCGCAGAATCAGCTCGTTCATGTGGCGGAAAAAGAAGGTCAGCAGCAAGGTACGGATGTGCGAGCCGTCCACGNNTCTTGTCGTAACGCGCCTTCTCCACATTGAGGATCTTTCCCTTGAGCGGCAGGATCGCCTGGAACCGCCGGTCGCGGCCCTGCTTGGCCGTTCCTCCGGCCGATTCGCCCTCCACCAGGAAAAGCTCGCAACGCTCCGGGTCTTTCTCCTGGCAATCGGCCAACTTGTGCGGCATCCCGCCCGATTCCAACGCTCCCTTGCGACGCGTCAGGTCGCGCGCGTGACGCGCCGCCTCCCGCGCGCGGGCGGCCTCGATGGCTTTGCCGACAATCTTCCGGCCCACCGTGGAATTCTTGTCGAAGTACTCTTCCAGCTTTTCGTTGACGAACTGCGTCATGAAGCCGGCGATGTCGCTATTCAGCTTGCCCTTGGTTTGCCCCTCGAATTGCGGTTGCGGTACCTTCACGCTCACCACCGCGGTCAGCCCTTCACGGACATCGTCGCCCGTCAGGTTCTCTTTGACATCTTTGAACAGCCCTTGGTCCTGCCCGAACTTGTTGATCGTGCGGGTTAGCGCGGTGCGGAAGCCCGTCAGGTNNTGGCGAAACTGAAGACGTTCTCCGAGTAGCCATCGTTGTACTGCAGGGCGACTTCCATAGTGAGCGTGCCGGCGCCGTTGGGGAGTTCGCGATCGGCTTCGCAATGGATCGGTTTCTCGTGCAGCACCGCTTTGCCGCGATTCAGGTGTTTGATGAACTCGGCGATCCCGCCCGTGTAGCAGAATTCCTGCTGCTTTTCTGGTTCGCTCCGTTCGTCGGTCAGCGTGATTTTGAGGCCCTTGTTGAGGAAGGCCAGTTCCCGCAGACGCTGCGCCAGGGTGTCGAAGTTAAACGTCAACACCTGCATGATGGTGCTGTCGGGCTTGAACGTGACGCGCGTACCGGTCTTGCGCGAAACTTTGCCGGCTTTAGCCAGCGGCGCCTTGGGAATCCCGCAGGCGTACTCCTGTTGCCAGGTGTAGCCATCCCGCCAGATTTCCAGCTCCAGATGCTCGGAGAGCGCGTTGACACAACTCACGCCCACGCCGTGAAGGCCACCGGAGACTTTATAGCTTTTGTTATCGAACTTGCCGCCGGCATGCAGCATGGTCATCACCACCTGCGCGGCGGAGACGCCTTCTTCTTCATGCATGTCCACCGGGATGCCCCGGCCGTTGTCCACTACCGTCACGGAATTGTCGTCGTGGATGGTTACGTTGACTTCAGTAGCGTACCCTGCCAGAGCCTCGTCGACGGAGTTGTCGACGACTTCATAAACCAGGTGATGCAGACCGATTTCGCCCGTCGAGCCAATGTACATGGCGGGGCGCAGACGCACCGCCTCCAGCCCCTCGAGCACTTTGATGCTAGTGGAATCGTATACGTCGCTCTGTGCTACGCCGCCGTCGTTTGCCATATTTGCTTACTGCGTCCTGTGGGGTTTTACTCAGATCCGCATCGGCATCACTACATACCGATACTGATCGGTCACACCTTCGCCCGCCGGCCTGAGCTCACCGGCGCTCTTCTGATCTTTCAATTCGAAGGTGACCTGGTCTTGCGCGATCACGCGCAGAAAATCGAGCAGGTACTGGGCATTGAAGCCAATCTCCAGATCTGGTCCCTGATACTCGCTATTGACGCTCTCTTCGCTTTCGCCCATTTCCACCGATGAGGAGAAGATGCGCACTTCGTTGTTGGTGAACTGCACGCGGATGGCGCGCGATCGTTCATCGGCGAATTGCGCCACGCGCTCGATGGCAGCGCGGATTTCCTCTTTCTGCAGGCGCGCCGTCAGTGTGTGGTCTTTCGGGAGAACTCGTTCGTAGTCCGGGAAATTACCGGTCAACTTGCGCGTGATCAGCAACCGGTGGCCTACCTGGAAGAAAAGATGGTTGTCGTCGCCGGCAAACGTCGCAACTCCGTCGGCGCCTTCCGAATCGGCCAACTTCACCAACTCCGCCATCGCCTTCCTGGGAACCAGCGCGCGATAGTTCTGGCTTACTTGCCCGCTCTCGGCCGCTCCCGCTTGCACATACGCCAGGCGGTGGCCATCCGTCGCTACCATGATCAGACCTTCCGGCCGGATGATCAGCAGTGCGCCGTTCAACGTGAATCGCGATTCCTCCATCGAGATCGCGAACTGCGTGCGCGCGATTAATGACGCCATGGTCTTCACGGGAATGTCCGCAATTTTCGCCGGCATCTCCGGAAGTTCCGGGAAGCTCTCCCGCGACATTCCCGCAATCCGAGTCTTCGATCGGCCACAAGTGATGCTGGCCCAGTGGTTGTCGAGGAACTTCATCGTGATGTCGCCTTCGGGCAACAGTCGTACAAAATCCAGCAGTTTACGCGCCGGAACGGTGCCTGCACCTTCTTTCTTGATGCGAGCCGGACAGGAACAGCGGATGCCCAATTCGAGATCCGTGGCGGTGAGCGTGATGCGCTCGCCGGAGGCTTCCAGCAGAACATTCGAGAGAATCGGGATGGTGGTCTTCTTTTCCACCACTCCCTGCGACAAACTCAGTTCCCGTACCAGATCGGCTTTGCTGACGGTGAACTCCATACGGCTCAGCTCCTATACTATTGAGACTGTCTTGAAATACTCACTATCAGAACCGCATTCATAGGGCCTGTGTAAACTGTTGAAGACACTCTAAATTATACTAAATTCAACTACTTTTGGCTACTGGAAGTTGTGATTCGAGAGGTGCAAACATCTTCAAAAGCAGCTCTGTAACCTAATTTTGCACATTTTCCATCAAGCTTGTTTGAACCAACCTGTGGATAATTACAATAACATCATTGTAATGAGTCCATTAGCCTGTGTAGTATCCTGTTCAATTCAGGATCAATATGACGTTCCTTTTCGATTTTGTTTACGGAGTGGATGACGGTCGTGTGATGCTTCCCTCCGAAGGCCCTGCCAATTTCAGGTAAAGAGGCGCTGGTCAGTTCTTTCACCAGGTACATCGCCACCTGCCGTGGGTACACAATCTTCTTCGTATTGCTCTTTTCTTTGAGCTGCGAAGGCTTGATCTGGAAATGCTCGGCTACTGCTTTCTGGATGGAATCCATGGTCACCCGGCGGTCCTGCACATGAACCAAATGCTTCAAGACTTGCTGGGCCATGTGCAGATTGATGGGCATCCCCGTGAGCGAGGAATAAGCCATCAATTTGACCAGTGCCCCCTCCAGTTCGCGCACGTTGGATTTAGTCTTGGAAGCCATGAAGGAGCGCACATCGTCCGGCAGATGGACATTCTCAGCCTCGGCTTTTTTGTCAAGGATGGCCATCTTGGTTTCCAGATCGGGAGCCTGAATATCGGCCATTAACCCCCACTCGAAACGCGACCGCAAACGCTCGAGCAAACCGGGAATCTCTTTGGGCGGCGAATCGCTCGAGATGACGATCTGCTTCTGATGATCGTGCAGTTCGTTAAAGGTGTGAAAGAACTCCTCCTGCGTGCGTTCTTTGGTGCCGAGAATCTGGATATCGTCCACCAGCAGCACGTCCGCTTCCCGATAGCGCTGGTGAAACTGCTGCATGCGCTCGGTGCGGATGCAGGCGATCATCTCATTCATAAAGCGCTCACTCGATGTGTAGATGATGCGCATTGAGCCATGCTTGTCCATCAACTCACGCCCGATGGCATGCATCAGGTGTGTCTTTCCCATGCCCACGCCGCCGTAGAGAAACAGCGGATTATAGCTGCGCGAAGGGTTGGTGGCCACGGAGCGCGCGGCCGCGTGAGCGAATTGGTTGCACGCCCCCACTACGAAAGTATCGAACGTAAACTTGGGGTTCAAGGAACCAGCGGCCGATTCCGCGTCGCTGTTCTCCACTGTAGCTGCGGCCTGGTTCATGGGGCCGCGGGGCGGTTCGGCCTCATATGTAACGTGTTTCACCGGCAACGACAGTTCTTGAATGGCGCTGCGTACCATCGACGGAAACTCACGTTCCAGCCAAGCACGCGTTTCGCGATCCGGGACGGTAACGAATAGCGTCGTGCCGTCCAGACCGGCGAATGAGGTACCTTTCAGCCAATTGTTGTAGTTCTCTGCGCTGACCTTCAACTGTAGATAATTCCGAATCTGGTCCCATGCATTCATTGGTCTTACACACCACGCCCGCTGGATTTCCACACTGTTTTCCACAAAAGTGCGGAACCGTCAGTTATGCTTTGTCTAGAAAGAATTGCCGGCGGGATCCACCCTGCCTGCGCCCTGTCGCCGGAATCTGCCATCCAACCGACGAAAAGTAGTCTACCACATGGAAATACGTTTCCCACAAGTTTATAACTTGTTTCAGATCAATGACTTTGCCACAACGTTTGACACCGGGTTTGTTCTTGGAGGAAAATAAAAGTTTCCATCGAGCGGGAGTAACTCAGTTGGTAGAGTGCGACCTTGCCAAGGTCGATGTCGCCGGTTCGAATCCGGTCTCCCGCTCCAGATTTTTCTTCCCGCCCATCGTCATCATGAAGCCTCTCTTCCTTATCTTCTCTTCCCTGATGCTGGCAGTCGTTGCGAATGCACAGGACTACAAATTGGAAACCATCTCCACGCCCGCTCCCGGCTTGCCCGCCGCATATGCCGCAGTCATCGATACCGGCGGCTATCGGGTGATTGGGCCGGCCGGAGCGTGGTGCGAAATCTGGTTTCGTAAGTCGATTCCCGCCGGCGCCAAGCCAGCCGACGATACCATCGTGCTGCCTGTGGCGCAGGGAACGCTTCTTGGCATCCTGCGTTTCCCCGCTGCGGGCTATGACCGCCGCGGTCAGACCGTGAAAGCCGGCGTCTACACGCTGCGCTATACCACCTATCCCGTGGATGGCTCGCACCAGGGGGTGGCGCCGCAACGTGATTTCGCCGTGCTCACCCCTCTTTCGACTGATGCCGACCCCATCGCAGCGCCTTCCTTTGACGCGCTGGTGGATGCCAGCATCAAAGGCGTTGGAACTCCCCATCCCGCCGTTCTCTCGCTCGAAGTGCCGGGCGCAGGCGCTCTTCCAGCAGTCGCCAAAGAAGGCGACAGTGACTGGGCGCTGAAGGTGAAAGTGGGAAGCCTGCCGATCGCCATCATCCTGGTCGGGAAAGTGGAAGGCTGATCCAACCAAATCGTCTCCCCGGCGTCTAACCACCGTGCTTCTGCAAAACGTCCGTTACGGCGCCCGAATGTTCGCTAAGAACCCCGGCTTCACCGCGGTCGCCGTGTTGTGTCTGGCTCTCGGAACCGGCGCCACTACCGCCATCTTCAGCGTGGTTAACGCCGTGCTCTTGCGCCCATTGCCTTACGCGCAGTCCGCAAGGCTGCTGCGCATCTTCACCGAGTTCCCCACGTTCCCCAATGGCGGCTTGCGCCACTTCTGGGTCTCCGGCCCCGAATACCTCGATCTCAAACGCGACATCACCTCGTTTGACGACATCGAGACCTGGGCCAATCGCGGGGTGAATCTCGCCGGCACGGCCGATCCCGTGCGCGCCACAGCCTCCTTCGTGAGCGGCGGCCTCATCCCCATGCTCGGTGTGGGGCCTCTCCTGGGACGTCCTCTGTCTCCCGCTGACGACCACCCTGGGATACCGCTCACCGCAGTCATCTCGTACGATCTTTGGCAGCGCGCGTATGGAGGCGATCGCGGCATCCTCGAACGCGACATCCGGCTGAACGGCAACCAGTGCACTGTGGTTGGCGTCATGCCGCCCGGATTCGCTTTCCCTCCCGGTGAGCTCGATCCGCCCGAACTGTGGGTGCCCATCCAGCTCGATCCCGCCAACCCCGGCGGCCGTGGCGGCCACAACTTCAACGTATTGGGCCGGCTGCGCCCCGGCTACACGTTCGCCCAGGCACAGGGCGAAATGGATCGCTACGTCAAACATTCCAGCGAAACCGTGGCCCGCAAAGATCACCCCTTCGATCCGAAGTTCCACCCGATCGTGCTCGCCGGTTTCCAGGATGAAGTGGTCCACTCGGTGCGCCGCGCCATGCAGGTGTTGCTCGGCGCGGTTGGGTTTGTGCTGCTGATCGCGTGCGTCAACGTCGCCAACCTGCTGCTGGCGCGCTCGGAAGCGCGGCGCCGCGAGATCGCCGTGCGAGCCGCCATCGGCGCTGGCCTGGGCAGGCTGCTCCAGCAGTTCGTCGTCGAAGGCATTCTGCTCTCGCTCGCCGGTGCGGGCCTCGGACTACTGTTGGCGCTTGGTGGTCTGCGCCTGCTGGTTTCGACCAACGCCGGCAGCATCCCGCGCGTCTCTGAGATCACCATCGATTGGCAGGTGCTGCTGTTCGCCCTGGCCGTCTCAGTGGTCACCGGCGTGGCCTTCGGCCTGGCGCCCATCATCCATACGCGCCCCGGCCACCTCCACGATGTCCTCAAAGCAGCCGCCGGCCGAACCACCAGCTCGGTGGTCGCCAATCGGTTCCGCGCGGTGCTGGTTTCGAGCGAGTTGGCCCTCGCGCTGGTGCTGCTCATCGGGGCCGGCCTCATGGTCAAGGCCTTCTGGAAACTCCAGGAAGTGCATGCCGGCGTCAACCCCGATCACGTGCTCACTATGCGGCTTTCTCTGCCCCGCACCGCCTATCGCGAGCCGGCATCCATTATCGGCTTTTGGCAGACGCTCACCGCGCGCGCGAGCGCCTTGCCGGGCGTGGCTTCGGTCGCCGTGGCAGACGGGTTGCCGCCGGCGCGGCCCATCAACGCCAACGACACTCCCATCGAAGGTTTCGTCCCCGTGCCCGGCGGCCCCATCCAAAACATCGACTATTGGAATTTCGTAGGCGGCCACTATACCGACACCATGGGGATTCGTCTCCTCGAAGGGCGCTTCGTCAATGACAACGACGGCCCGAACGCACCGCTGGTGGTGGCCGTCAATGAGACCATGGCCAAGATGTATTGGCCCCGCGAAAGTGCCATCGGTCACCGCGTCAAGGTTTACGCTGCCGACAATGAGCCGCCGTGGAGCACGATTGTCGGCGTAGTGGCCGACGTGAAGAACGGCGGACTCGACCGCACCACGGGCACCGAGCTCTACATCCCGTTTGCCCAGGCGGGCGGCACGCGCCAGGCCTTCCTGCTGCTGCGCACGCACGGCGATCCCCTGGCGATAGCCGGCGCGGTCCGCCAGGAAATCCGCACACTCGATCGCGCTTTGCCGATTTCCCAACTCCGCTCGATGCAAGATGTGATGTCGAGCGCGCGGGCGCGCCCGCGCTTTCTGACTCTGCTGCTCTCGATGTTTTCCGGGCTATCGCTGATTCTGGCGGCGCTGGGAATTTACGGCGTGATCTCTTACGCCGTCACGCAGCGCACCAATGAGATCGGCATCCGCATGGCACTGGGCGCGCAACCGCGCGATGTAGTCCGGCTCATTGGCGCCGGCGGTTTGCGCATCGCACTGGCCGGCACGGCCATCGGCGCCATCGGGGCTTGGGCTTTGACGCGCTTCCTCACGGGGATGCTGTTCGGCGTCAGCGCGGTGGACGCTGTCACGTTCATCGCCATGGCGGCGGCCCTGATCGGCGTGACCCTGGTGGCATCGTACATTCCCGCGCGCCGCGCCTCGCGAGTCGATCCGCTGATCGCATTGCGTTATGAATAGATTATGTCCGCCTACATGATCGTCAACCTGGAAGTGAAGGACCCGCTCGCGTACGAAGCCTACAAAGCACAGGTGCCCGGGCTGATTCGCAAGTACGGCGGGGAGTACCTGGCGCGCGGCGGCGCGTGCGAAGTGCTCGAAGGCGATTGGCGTCCCAGCCGCCTGGTGCTGTTTCGCTTCCCGGACATGCAGTCCATCCTGGCGCTGCAGGTGGATCCCGAATACCAGCCGCTGAAAGCGCTGCGGCAGAAGGTGGCGTACACAGAGGCGGTGGCCTTAGAAGGCGTTTAGGGTGCGGTAAGCTCAGGAGAATGTCACGGGACTTGCTGGATCGTTTGGACCTGTGGAAGAGCCGCTTCGGCCCGGCCGGCGATGGCCAACTGGAGCGGCTATTGGCCCAGATTGCCAGGCGCCGTTTTCGCGACGCTCCATCGCTCATCCGCCTGCACGAAACCTTGTTGTTCCTGCGTGCATACCCTCGCAGCAGCGAAGTGGCGCGGCTGGCGGATGAGATCCTCTTCTCGTTCGCGGACCGCATTGGCGACGACATGGAACCGTTCGAAGATCCGGAAGTATCGGGCATCGCGGGCACATCGCTGACGGCGGTATTCAGCTATGAAGTGGCGCGGCGCCTGGCGGCGCGATATCCACGGGCGGTCGAGATCGCCTGGGACCGCTACGACGAACCGGACCGCATGGGAAATGTGGTGTGCCGTTTTCTGCCGATGCTCAAGGAAGACTACCCGGTGGAAGCGCATGTGCCATTCCAGGAGTGGATCGCGCAAGCGCACGGCCGCGGCTCGAGCGACCTCGCGTGGCTGCTCAATCGCGCGAACGCCGAACTATTCGAATCCATGCAGGTGCCGCTCACCTGGCGGATGGGCGCTTCGCGCGCGTCGCGTTCGCGCCTGCGGATTCCAGTGCGCAGCCTGTACCTCCACAGTGAACCGCTGTTGCGCCGCAGCGACGTTTCGCTGGCGCAGGAGTTGCATGCCGCCCCGCTTCCCATCCGGCGCCTCGCGCGGCCCGAAGCGCGCCGCATCCTGGACCTCATTCTGGATACTTCCGCGATGCGCTACCGCGAGCTCTACGGCTTCAGCCATCCGGAAGAAACGCGAGTCTTCCACGCCGCCGCCGGCCGCGGCGTCGATATCTATTTCTTCGGTGTGCCGCCGGAGTGGCGCCTGCCGTTGCGCGCGTATCACGGCGGCATGTTCTTCAAGAATGGCGTGCCGGCCGGATACGTCGAGTTGCTCTCGCTGTTCGAGCGCGCCGAGGTTGGCTTCAACCTGTACTACACGTTCCGCGAGGGCGAATCGGCGTGGATCTACGCGCGCCTGCTGCGCCTGTTCCGCCAGGTGCTGGGTGTGACGTGTTTTTCGGTGGATCCCTATCAAATTGGCCACGAGAATTCCGAGGCGGTGGATTCCGGCGCGTTTTGGTTTTACCGCAAGCTGGGCTTCCGGGCGACCAACCCGCAAGTAGCGGGCCTGGTGGAGCGCGAAGAGAGCCGCATGCGCCAAACGCCCGGCTACCGCAGCTCGCGCCGAACCTTGGAACGGCTGGCGGAAGGCTACATCCTGTACGAAATGCCCGGCACGGAAAGCGGCGATTGGGACCATTTCCGCATCCGCACGCTAGCGCAGAAACTGCAGCGCGGCATTTTGCCGCCGGCCAAACCGCGCGGCTCGGAATCGCAGTACCTGAGGCGGATGCAGAAGGACATTCGGCTGCGCGCGCAGTGGCTGAAGTTGGGCCAGGAGCGAAAAAGTTAGCCGGCCACGCGCTCAATCGATTCCGCCCCGCAGATGGCTTCCACCTGGGCGCGGAATTCTTTGTCGGGGCGGACTTTCGCCGGGACGTCCAGCAGCACCGAGAAATCCCGCGGCGCTTCCAACCGAAGGCGCACCTGGGTATCGCCGGGCTTGCGCTGGAATAGCTCTTCGAGCGCCTTGGCGCGGTCCACGCCGCCGTTGCGTCCCAGCCAGACGCGAATGGAGATCACCGCAGCGAAATCCACGCGGGCATTGTCGAGCGGGACAATGTTTTGCACCGAAATCTTGGGTGGGCCGTTCTCTTCCGGTAGCGCCAGCGCCGTGACCAGCACCACCTGGTCTTCCATCACTTCGGGCGCCAGGCGTTCGTAACTGGTGGCGAAGACCAGGGCTTCCACCGAGCCGCTGCGGTCTTCCAGCATCATGACGGCCCACGGTTTGCCCTCCCGGTTGCGTTTGCGCGTGATGCCCGTCAAGACGCCGCACAGCTTCACTTCCACTCCCTTGTTCAGGCCCTCGAGCGTGGAAGTGTCGTGGGTGGAGAGCTCGGCGATCTTCTCTTCATAGCGGTCGAGTGGATGGCCGGTGACCCAGAAGCCCAGCATCTCTTTTTCGCCGGCCAGTTTTTCCTTGTCGGTGAAGTCGGGCACGTTGGGAAGCGGCGCGTCGGGGTGCTCTTCCATTACTTCGCCGAAGAGGCCGCCCTGGCCGCTTTCGCGATCGCGCCAGGCGCGCTGGCCGGATTCCATGGCGCTATCGAGCGCGGCGATTTTCTGGCTGCGCGTGCCGGCGAGCGAATCCATGGCTCCGGCGCGAATCAGGCTTTCGAGCATGCGGTGGTTCACCGCGCCCATATCGACCTTTTCGCAGAACTGGTCGAGCGAGCGGAAGGTCTTTAATTCCTCGCGAGCGCGTCCAATGGCCTCGACAGCCGATTGGCCCAGGTTCTTGACGGCGCCCAACCCGAAGCGGATGGCCTGACCATCGGGCGTGAAACTCCAGTCGCTGTGGTTGACGTCGGGCGGCAGAATGGTGATGCCCATTTCGCGGCATTCATTGATGTACTTCACCACCTTGGCGGTGTTGCCGGTTTCCGAGGTGAGCAGCGCCGCCATGAAATCGACCGGATAGTGCGCTTTGAGATACGCCGTGACGAAGGCCAGATAGGCATAGGCGGCGGAGTGCGACTTGTTGAAACCATAACCGGCGAACTGCTCCATGAGGTCGAAGATCTTCTCGACCTTCTTCTGCGGAAGGCCGCGCGCCACCGCGCCCTGAATGAAGTGCTCGCGCTGCTTGGCCATCTCCTCGGGCTTCTTTTTGCCCATGGCGCGGCGCAGCACGTCGGCTTCCCCCAGAGAGTAACCGGCCAGGCGGTTGGAGATCTGCATCACCTGTTCCTGGTAGACGATGACGCCGTAGGTCTCTTCCAGCAACTCCTTCAACTCCGGCAAATCGTATTGCACGGCGCGGCGACCCCACTTGCGCTCGATGAAGTCGTCGACCATGCCGCCCTGGATGGGGCCGGGGCGGTAGAGCGCGTTGAGAGCGGTGAGATCTTCGAGACGGCTGGGTTGATAGCGCCGCAGGATGTCGCGCATGCCGCTCGATTCGAACTGAAACACGCCGCTCGTAAAAGCCTTGCAGAAGACTTCATAAGTGGCTTTGTCGTCGAGCGGCAGATCTTCCGGAACGATCACAACGCCGTGGCGCTTCTCGATGAGCCGCAGGGCGTCCTGGATGAGCGTGAGGGTGGTGAGGCCCAGGAAGTCCATCTTGAGGAGTTGCAGTTTGTCGAGGCCGTTCATGTCGTACTGCGTGACAATTTCGTCGCGGTTGGTCTTGTAGAGCGGCACCAGTTCCCTGAGCGGTTGCGGGGAGATGACCACGCCGGCGGCGTGGACCGAGCAGTTGCGCGCCAGGCCTTCGAGGCGCAGCGCCACCTTGAGCACCTCATCGACGCGCGGATCTTTCTTAGCGGCCTCGCCGAAGCCAGGCTCCTGCTCCATGGCGTCTTTGAGTTTGATGTTGAGGACGTTGGGCACCATTTTGGTGAGGCGCTCCACCTCGGCGAAGGGTACGTCGAGGACGCGGCCCACGTCCTTGATGGCGGCGCGTGCGCCCAGGGTGTTGAAGGTGATGATCTGGGCCACCTGCTCGCGGCCGTATTTTTCGGTGACGTAATGGATGACTTCGCCGCGGCGGTTCATGCAGAAATCGACGTCGACATCGGGGAAGCTGACGCGCTCGGGATTAAGGAAGCGTTCGAACAGGAGGCCGTACTGGAGCGGATCGATATCGGTGATCTGCATGGCATAGCTGACCAGGCTGCCGGCGGCGGAGCCGCGGCCGGGGCCAACCGGAATGCCATGGTCCTTGGCGTAGCGGATGAAGTCCCACACCACCAGGAAGTAGCCGGAGAACTTCATGTTCTGGATCACTTTGATTTCGCGATCCAGGCGCTCGGCGTATTCCGCGAGGTCGCACTTAAGGGCGCCCTTGGCGCGCATGGCTTCGAGGCGGCCGCGGCGCTTTTCGAATCCCTGGCGCGCCACGTACTCGAAGTAGGTGTCGGTGGAGTGTTCGGGCGGGACGTCGAACTTGGGGAAGGGCTCCTTGACCTTTTCGAGCTCGACGTGGCAGCGCTGGGCGATTTCCCAGGTGCGATCGACCGCGTCCTCCAATTCGCCGAACAGCTCCATCATTTCGTCGCGCGTTTTGAGGTAGAAATCCGGCGTGTTCCACCGCATGCGGTTGGGGTCGCTCATGTTCTTCCCGGTCTGCACACAGAGCAGAATCTCATGCGCCCGCGCATCTTCCTTGCGCAGGTAGTGAGAATCGTTGGTGGCCACGAGCGGCAACCCGGTCTCGTGCGAGAGGCGGTTGAGTTCCGGAGTCAATCGTTTGTCCTGCTCGAGGTGATGGTTCTGGATCTCGAGAAAGAAATTCTTGCGGCCGAAGATGTCGGCGTAGGAGAGAGCCAGGCGCTTGGCATCGTCGTACTTGTCGGAAAGAATGGTCTCCGGAATGTGGCCGCGCAGGCACGCGGACAGGCCGATGAGCCCTTTGGAGTGCTGGTTGAGCAGATCCATATCGATGCGGGGCTTGTAATAGAAGCCGTCGAGATAGGCGGTGGAGACCAGGTTGATGAGGTTGCGATAGCCTTCCTGGTTTTCGCACAAGAGCACGAGGTGGTTGTAGCGATCGGTATCGGAGCGGGTCTTGTGCCCCTTTTGCGAGACGTACACTTCGCAGCCGATGACGGGATGCACGCCGGCATGCCTGGCGGCGTTATAGAACTGCACCGCGCCGAAGAGGTTGCCGTGATCGGTCATGGCGACGGCCGGCATTTTCTGTTCGGCCGTGATCTTCATGAGCTGATCGATTTCGCACGCCCCATCGAGGAGGGAATAATCCGTGTGGCAGTGCAAGTGGACGAAGGGCATGATTGGCGTCTGGCTCCTAGCCTGGGGGGAGGCTATCTGAAAACGAGGTACCTCTTCATTTTACTCGCGCGGCTTACTCGCGCGGCCTGAATTTGCTAGGGAGTCCCGGTGGGGGCGGACCGACCACTACCGAAGTAGTCGCCAGGCGGGCGGCCACCGTGCCGGGGCCCTTGATGGTCCACCTCCATGTCGCACACTCGGTGGACCAGCGGCGACGGGGAAAGAGGGCAATTGGAGGCCTGACCATACCCGGTCACATGACCATATATGGTTAGTGGCTCGCCGCTTCACGTTGCGGCCGGAGGGTGTTCCGCTTGGCAGGTGTAACTCGGGACGCAACCCGCTGAATGGCCATGGCCGTGCCTCTTGCAGGACGAAAGATGAGGGGACGATTCTTATGAGAACGAATTTAAGACATTGTGTCTGGGTTGTGGCCGTAGCCGTGGGTATGGGTATTGGCGGAGCCACCATACAGGCTGCCGGGGCTCCTTTCCAGGACCAAGACCAGGACTATTCGAAGAACAAAACATACCAGCAAGGTATGCGCGAAGGCCAAGACGACCATGCGCACAACCGGGACCACAGCAAGAAGAGGCACTTCAAAAAGGACGAAGACCAGAAAGCGTACGAGGCCGGCTACGAGAAGGGCCGGGGCAAGTGAAGTAATGGGCGCTGCGGGACCCTAGGATTACATGCGCGGATTGAAGCTGTCCTTGCGCAGGAGGGTCCCTATCCCCGGCTGATAGGAAGGACAAATAATCATCATGGCTACCGTTGAGCAAAACAAATGTGCGCATCCGGCCTGCCGGTGCATCGTGTCAGACAACCAAACGTACTGCAGCCAGCGCTGCGAGGATGCGAAAGGAGAGGTAGAGATCTCGTGCGATTGCGCACATCCGGGTTGCTCGCTTTCAGAGTAGGCTTCTCCTTTTCGATATGCGAGCCCGAGGCGATTGAACACGGGGACTTGCGGCGGAGAAGTGGTAGGGACGGGCAGATTCGAACTGCCGACCTGTCGCTTAGGAGGCGGCCGCTCTATCCAACTGAGCTACGTCCCCACTGGTAGCTTCATTGTACCGTGGCGGCGAGAACACGGAAGCGTTCCTAACCGCGGCACGGGTCCGGTTGCGTGGAAGGTGAGGCGTAGGCGTACAGGATCACGGCTGCGGCGAGGAACGGGAGCGCGGGCGTGAAGCCGGCGAAGAGGCCCACCCCCAGCGCCGACAGAATCCCCACAAGGGGTACGAGCAACACCGGAGTCTCCGGCCGGCCCAAACCTCTCAGGGTACCTGCACAGACCGTGAAGAACATCAGGTCGCTCACACCAATGACCGGGACAAGCTTCCCTTTCAGCCGGATCGAGACGGCTAGAAAGTGGATCAGCGCCAAACCATTGGCGTGCTGAGCCGCGTTGGCGAGCCACCGGGAGGGTCCAACCTGCGTGGAGATCAGGTCTGCGATGGCACCGACGGTCAGGAACGTCACCAGGGCGCCCATGGAGCGTATCTGACGGCTCAGGAGGGTTCCCGCGAACAAAGCGGCCGAGAGGACCAGCCAATTGGTAACCACAAGGTTGTCCCGGAAAACCGCAAGCGCGAGCGCGCCGAGCGAGAGCGAGGCGATGGCAACGCGGTTCTGCCGGGACGAGGCCAAGGAGGCAAGCAACCTGGCGCCCCAGTACTGCAGCAGGCAACTTGCGGCGACCACCAGCGCCAGCAGCAAACAGATGTAGGCGCGGTACACGAAGCGTTCCTCCTTCGCAGGGACTCCATTTTGGAGGCCCGCATAGCCAAGATGTATCTCAATTCGCTTTCCGCGGCAACGGTCAGTGGCCGGAGCGTGTACCACTACTGCCCCTGCGGGTTGTGACGAGTCTTAGCCTACTTGTCTCCTTCCTCACTCTGTCCCGGACCGCCACCGCGCACCTCGGCCAAATACTGCCGGTAGCGTTGTTGCTGCATCTTGCGATAGGCTTCGGGCTGAAGACCGGCCGCCGCGGCAGCCCGCAGAAAATCCTGTTGAGCCAGGCTAACACCCACGGAGATGCGCCTATCCGGCGAATCATAAAGCCCCGGATCGTATTCGAAGCCAAAGATCCAGAGCGAAGGCAGAGCGCGCACATAGTTATCAGGCAAGCCGAGTGCAGCGAAGGGAAAACCGGTGGCCCAGTCGGTGTGATAGCCCATCCGCATGTTGGAAGGGTTCACGGAGACCTGGGCGTGTGTGACACAGTTCCCGGCGGAAATCTGGTAAATGCTGCGCAGCATCTCCGTAAGCATGCCGCCAGAGCGGATTTGCGCCGGACTGACCGCCTCGGCGCTCTGGCCGCCCGGCGTTTGGGCTTCGAACGATACTCCGAGGAAGCTCTCGTTCAGGTTCAAATATAGCCACTGGTCGTCGGCCCATACCGAATAGCCGGCGTGGTTGGCCGCATCGGATTCGGCGACTACGCGATAAACCCGGCCGAACCGGTCAATCAGATAATGATACGCACCCTTGCGGCGGACGTATTCGAGAAGCGATTCACCCAATTGCTTGAGAAGGGGAGTTTCCCGAGCATCAAAAGAGGCCTGGGGACTCTCCGTGGTATGGAAAACGATACCAACAGGCATGGATCGCCGAACGGGTAAAGGGGAGCCTGCCCCGCTGTTGGGGAAAGCCAGATAGGATCTGGGATGGTTGGCCACCTCAAACCGCGTATCGATGCGCAGGCCGTTGCTGTAGACTTCCCACCCGGGCGCTTTCTCCACTTGCCAGACGGATGCCGGCTTAGCGACCTCCCGGATTACCGGCAACTCCTCCCGGATGACCGCGGCTGGTGGGGCTTTGGACTTACCCGCCGCGTGTTTCGCCAGAAAGAAGACCATCGCTGCCAATAGAAGCGCGGACGATACCGTCCAGAATCGGAGGCGGAGCCGGTGCTGGTGCTTTCTGGCTGGCGGCCTCAACACTTTTAAGAATCGCAGCCGCAAGACCGGATCCCCGATCATGGCTGCGACTCGAGCCACCAGCACTTCGGGGGATAGTCTCCGATGCGCTCGCGTTGTCATGCCTAAGTATTCGTCGGGATGGGCGAAAAGTTTTAGGGCATACGAACAATATTTCTCTGATTCGAGAAAAAAATGGCGGACTCCTAATGTAAATTCCGCCAGGCGCCGATATTTGGATCAAGTTTGCGAATCCGGCAGTCGTTCGCGAGGAACGGCCGGTCACAAACGGCCGTCGCCGGAAAAGACTGGTTTTCGGGAACGAGGCGCGTGGCGGAAAGAGTTCGCCGCGTAAGTGCCCACATGGAATAAGGAGAGAGTCGTGAACAACGTCGAACAGGAGTACACCCAACCAATCGGACTGGACGTCGGCACCAGCCGCATCGTGGTGGCGCGAGCGGCGAAGGACAAGAAATACGAATACCACACCCAACTCAATGCGTTCTTGGCGTTGCCCCACTCGAAGCTGGCGGAAGACCTTCTGCGGCAGCAGGAAGTTTTCCACGAAGTCCAGGGAACGGAGTTGGTGGTGGTGGGCAATGACGCGGAGAAGTTCGCGGAAGTCTTCCATGTGGAGATGCGGCGGCCGATGAAGAACGGCGTGCTGAATCCGCAGGAGCCGCACAGCCTGGCGGTGGTGCGAAGCATCATCACGAGGCTGGTGGGGAAGGCTAGCGCGCCGGGCCAGAAGGTTTTCTTCAGCGTGCCGGCGCCGGGTGAGAGCCTGGACAGCGCAATTACGTACCACTCAGCGTCAATCCAGCAGATTCTGGTGGAATTGGGCTATCAGGCAACGCCCATCGAAGAGGGTCTGGCGGTGGTTTACGGCGAACTGGCGGGTTCGAACTACAGCGGAATCGGCGTTTCCTGCGGCAGCGGGCTGTGCAACGTGGCACTGGCGGTGCTCTCAGTGCCCGTAATCAGCTTTAGCGCGCCCAAAGCCGGCGATTTCATCGATGCGAATTCGGCCGACGTTACCGGCGATCGCGCCAACCGCCTGCGGGTCCTCAAGGAACAGGCCTTCGCACTCAACGGGTTTTCCACGGACCGTGTGCAGAACGCGCTGACCGTTTACTACCAGGAGATGATCACGAATCTCATTACTACGCTGCGCAACCAGATTTCGTCGTCGCAGAAGTTGCCGAAGCTGGAACAATCGGTTCCGCTGGTACTGAGCGGCGGCAGCGCGATGCCCAAGGGCTTCCTGGAGAAGTTCAACAAGACGCTCAGCGCTAATGAATTTCCGCTGCGCCTGTCGGAAGTCCGGGTGTCGAGCGACCCGCTGCACTCCACGGCGCGCGGAGCTCTCATGGCTGCCCTCTGCTAATCGGCGACTGCAGGCCTTTGCGGCCGATGTCGCGGCGGTAGTGCATTCCCTCGAAGCCGATGGGCTCCACGGCTCGATAGGTGCGCGCGATGGCGGTGGGAAGATCGTCGCCGCCGGCGGTCACGCCCAGCACGCGTCCGCCGGATGTCTCGAGGCCGGCATTTCCCGTACGGGTGCCGGCGTGAAAGACCGTGGCGCCGGTGGCTTCGGCTGTTTCCACACCATGGATGGGCTTGCCGGTTTCGTAGGAGCCCGGATAACCGCCCGAAGCCAGAACCACGCAGAGGCTGGGACCGCGCCGCCATTCGAGTTTCACGCCAGCGAGCGAGCCGGTGGCCGCGGCCATCAGAGCCGGCACGAAGTCGGAAGCCATGCGGTGCATCAGGGGCTGGGTTTCCGGGTCGCCCAAGCGGACGTTGAACTCGAGCACCTTCGGGCCGGCTTCGGTCATCATCATACCGGCATAGAGGAATCCGGTGAACCGGGTGCGCTCCACGGTGGGGTAAATCACGCGGTCGAGGATTTCACGCGTCTCTAGCTCGGTGAGGATGGCGCCGTCGCAGTACGCGCCCATGCCGCCGGTGTTGGGACCGGTATCGCCATCGAAGACGGCTTTGTGATCCTGGGCGGGGGCCAGCGGAACGACATTGCGGCCGTCGCACAAGGCGATGAAGCTGACTTCCTGACCGCGCAGGAATTCTTCGATGACCAAGCGGCCGGTGAGAGTCTGGAGAGCCGTCTCCGCTTCGGCGCGACTGTGAGCGATGACGACGCCCTTCCCGGCAGCCAGGCCGTCGGCCTTCAGGACTACCGGAAAGCCGAAACCGTCGAGGGAACGGCGCGCTTCGGCCGGACTGTCCACGGTCACGAACGCGGCCGTCGGAATGTTACTTTGCAAGAAAAAGTTCTTTGCGAAAACTTTACTACCCTCGAGCTGCGCGGCCTGTGCATCCGGACCAACGATCTTGCGGCCGCGCGCGCGGAACTCATCCACCACTCCGGCCACCAGCGGCGCCTCAGGCCCGACCACCGTCAGCGCGGCGTCGATCTCCTCCGCCAGGCTCAGGAATGACCCACCGGCCGGCAGGCACGTGGCGACGCGCGCGATCCCCGGATTGCCCGGCGACGCGAAGACCTCGACACCCTTCGACTGAGCCAACTTCCATGCGAGGGCGTGCTCCCGCCCGCCGCTTCCCAGGACCAGGATTCTCATTTCGCTACAATCATAACAATGCAGGAGAAGTACGACGTAGTTGTTGTAGGTGCGGGTCACGCGGGATGCGAGGCGGCGCGGGCCTGCGCGCGCATGGGCCTGCGCACCGCCATGGTCACGATGAACCTGGACCTCATCGCGCAGATGTCGTGCAATCCGGCGATTGGGGGAATTGCCAAGGGCCACCTGGTGCGGGAGATCGACGCGCTGGGCGGACTGATGGGGGAAGTGGCCGATGCCGTGGGCATCCAGTTCCGCCTGCTGAACACCAGCCGNNGCCGAAGTGGCGGCGCTGGCCATCGACGGCCGGCGCGCCCATGGCGTGTGCCTGCGCGACGGACGCAACATTGAGGCCGGCGCGGTGATCGTGACGACCGGAACTTTTTTGAACGGCCTCGCGCACGTCGGCGAAATGCAATACGGTTGCGGGCGCAATGGCGAAGCGCCCTCGCAACTGCTCGGCGATCAACTGCGCACGCTGGGATTGCAATGGGCTCGCTTCAAGACCGGGACTCCGCCGCGGTTGGACCGCCGGACGATCGACTGGGCACAATTCGAGCCGCAGCCCGGCGACGCCAATCCGACGCCGTTTTCCTTCCTCACGGCGCGCATCGACAGGCCGCAGATCGAGTGCCACATCGGCTACACGACCGAGGCCACGCGCCGCATCTTGCAGGAAGCCATTCCGCGTTCGCCGCTCTATAGCGGTCAGATCGAGGGGGTGGGACCGCGGTATTGCCCGTCGATCGAGGACAAGATCGTCAAATTCCCAGACAAGGCCCGTCACCAGATTTTTCTAGAACCGGAAGGCTTCGACACCAACGAGATCTATGTGAATGGGATGTCGACCAGCATGCCCATCGACGTGCAGGCCGCCATGGTGGCTTCGATTCCCGGGCTGGAACAGGCCGAGATGATCCGGCCCGGTTACGCCATTGAGTATGATGCCATCGACCCGCGAGAACTGGATCACACTCTGGAGGTGAAGTCGATTGCGGGGCTGTATCTGGCTGGCCAGATCAACGGGACGTCGGGCTACGAAGAAGCCGGCTGCCAGGGGTTGGTGGCGGGCATCAACGCCGCGTGCCGATTGAGCGGCAAAGAGCCGGTAATCATCGGCCGCACCGAGGGCTACACAGGCATACTGATTGACGATCTGGTTACGAAGGGCGCGGATGAGCCATACCGCATGTTCACCTCGCGCGCGGAATTCCGGCTACACCTCCGTATCGATAACGCCGACTCGCGTTTGACCCCCGTGGGGCGCCGCGCCGGCCTGGTGACGGACGAGCGGTGGGAGATCCTGAACTGCAAACTGCAGCAGAAAGAGCGGCTGACGAAGGCGCTGGAGCAGCACCGCAACGGACAGTGGCTGAAACGGCCGGAAGCAACGATTGCGGAAATCTCCGGCTGGGTACGTGAGATTCTGGGCGAGGAACCGGTGCGGGGGGTGCTGGCGACGGTGGAGACCGAGGCCAAGTATAGCGGATATATCGCGCAGCAGGAGCGGCAGATGGAACGAATGAAGGACGCCGAACGGCGGCCGATTCCCGCGGCCTTTGGGTTTGGCGGGATCCCGGGCCTGTCGCGCGAAGTGCAGGACAAATTGGAGCGCGTCCGCCCGGAGACGTTGGGCCAGGCGGCGCGTATCCCCGGTGTGACGCCGGCGGCCATCGCCATTCTGGATGTCTACCTGAGCCTGGACCGTGTTTGCTGAGTTCGCATTGTCGGCGGAGCAGGAAAGCGCGCTCGAGGCGCATCTGGAAATGCTGCTGCGTTGGAATCAGAAGCTAAACCTGACTTCGATCCGCAATCGGGAAGAGGCGATCCAGCGCCACTACGGCGAGTCGCTCTTCCTGGGAATGCGGCTGCCACCGGGTGTTTGGAAGATCGCAGACATTGGCTCGGGGGCTGGTTTCCCCGGTTTTCCCGTGGCGGTGCTGCGTCCGGATTGTCAGGTGACCCTGATTGAGTCCCACCAACGAAAAGCAGTCTTTCTGCGGGAAAGTTCGCGGAAGCAGCCTAACATTCGGGTCCTGGCGAAGCGGGCCGAAGAGGTGACGGAACGATTTGACCGTGTGATCTCCCGGGCCGTCAGNNCAGCGGAAATTGGGTTCGTTTGGGAAGCCGCCGTCCCCCTGCCAGGGGGGAAGCAGAGGTTTCTACGGACCGGAGTTGCAGTTTCACGTGAAACAGCAAAGTGACGTGTACTTCAGAGGAAACACCGGAGACCTCTTGTTTCACGTGAAACGGCAACCATGCTAGTATGGCCGATTGAGCCGAGTATTTGCCATTACGAACCAAAAAGGTGGCGTTGGAAAGACCACTACCGCCATTAATCTGGCGGCAGCCTTAGCGGCCAACGACTTCCGGGTACTTGTGATCGATTCGGACCCGCAAGGCAATGCCACCACGGGACTTGGCGTTACCAAAGACCCCAACCGGCCTAGCCTTTACCATGTTCTTCTGGCGGACGTGGCTGCCAAAGATGCGATAGTGGCGACTGAGTTCGAGGGGCTTCACCTGATTTCCGCAGATAAGAATCTGGTTGGAGCCAATCTGGAGCTAGTGGATCTACCAAATCGCGAATTCCGTCTGCGAGAACGGATGGCGGCGATTCGGGAAGACTACCGCTATATTCTGATCGATTGCCCGCCGGCGCTCGATCTGCTTACGCTCAATGCGCTGATTGCGGCCGATTCGGTGTTGGTCCCGATTCAATGCGAATTCTTCGCACTGGAAGGCATTTCGGAGCTGATGGACACGATCGAACGGATCCGCCAGGGCTTCGAGCACCCGCTCTCGGTTGAGGGAATCCTGCTGACGCTGTTCGACGACCGAAACAACCTCACCCGGCAGGTGGCCGCCGACTTGACGGAGTTCTTCGGCGAACTGGTATTCAAGACCGTGATTCCGCGGAGTATACGCCTTGCCGAAGCGCCGAGCTTCGGCAAGCCCATTCTGGCGTATGATCCCCGATCAAGGGGCGCGGAGAGCTACATCAAGCTAGCGAAAGAGATTTTGGACCATGAACAAACCCGACAATCCACGTAGGGCGCTCGGTAGAGGCTTGGGGACGCTGCTCCCGACGCGGCCGCAGCCGGTTCCAGTTCCCCACACCGGACCGGTCACGGAACTAGCGGCACACACCGTCCCAATCCACTCCATCGATCCGAATCCGCTGCAACCGCGGCGGATCTTCCAAGCGGAGCGCTTGGCGGAACTGGCGCAATCGATCCGCACCAATGGCATCATCCAACCGCTGGTGGTACGCCAGGCGGGCAGCCGCTATCAATTGGTTGCGGGTGAACGGCGGTGGCGCGCGGCGAAGTTGGCGGGAGTCGAGCAGGTTCCGGTCACCGTGCGGGAGATTCCGGACGAGCGGTTGCTCGAAGTCAGCCTGATTGAGAATATCCAGCGCGAGGATCTCAACCCGATTGACACGGCGATCGCCTTCTCGACGCTGTCGACTGAGTTCTCGCTCAACCCGGAACAGATCGGCCAGCGGACCGGCAAAGATCGAACTACCGTCATTAATTTCTTGAGGCTCCTGCAGCTTCCCGAAGACCTGCAGCAACTGGTGGCGGAGAAGCGTCTCACTGCCGGACACGCGCGCTGCCTGCTGACTCTCCCAACGGCGGTGTTGCAGCGGGAAGTTGCGGAGAAGGCCGTGGCGCAGGAATGGTCGGTGCGCCAGACGGAGCGGACCACCCAAAAAATGATGGCGGACCGCCAGCCGAAGCACGTGGATGAAGTGCAGATCGATCCCAACGTGAAGGCCGCGATCCAGGAGATGGAGCGCGTGCTGGGGACTCGCGTGCGCATCACCGAGAAGCGCAAAGGCGGCAAGATCGAGATTGAATACTACTCGTCGGAAGATCTCGACCGCATCTACGACACGATTGTGGGCGAGCCGAAGTAAGCCGCGCTCCTATTTCAGGAGTCGCAGGATCTCAGCCAGCTCTCTGCGTATTTCGGGTAACGGGTCGTCGGAAAACAATTCCTGTTGAGCTTGTTTTGCGGCGCGCGGTGGCTTGGGGGCACGCGCTTCGGCCTGCAGCGACTGCCGCGCACCTTCGATGGTGAAGCGTTTGTCGCGAAGCAGATGCTTGATGCGCAGCAGCAGTTCGACATCCTTGCGGCGGTAGAGACGATGGCCGGTGCCTGATTTCTTGGGAGAAAGCACCGGAAACTCGGTCTCCCAGTAGCGCAGAACATAGGGCTCGACGCCCAGGAGTTCGCTCACTTCACCGATTTTGAAATAGAGCTTATCGGGTATCTCGGGAGCTCCGGTCTGCAACGCGACATCCGTCATAAGCCATTCGACATCCTAGCTCAACCGGCGGGCAAAGTCACTGGTTACCGGTGATGATCGTGACGAAGTGTTGGCCGCGGGGCAGGAAAATTGTCTTAGGGCCGGCCGATTGGAGCGGTTCGCCCGAGCCATCGATCTGGAGTTTGAGCGGCACGCGATCGAGGATGGCGATGGCGCGGGCGGTCGATTGATAGGAGAATTCGATGGTGGTCGGGTCCACGGCGCGAGCCGATTCCAGGTCGGCAGTGAGGCGCAGCAAATGCGGGCCAGGCGCGCCGGCGGTGGGTTCGAGGCTGTGCGCACCGGCAGGGAGCCAGACAGTTTCGCCATCGGCCACCGGCCAAGGCGCGCCATCCACCATCGCGGGTCCCTTCCAGGGCACACCGGCTCCCAGGACCGAATCGACCACCGTCTTCGGCCCCACCTTCTCAACGCGGGTGACGGCAGCGGCGGCGGACGGCAGCAGGTTCAGATCGGGCGGAAGCAGCGAGTTCTCGAAATAGAGAGCGACGCGCTCAAAGCTGGCGGCGGCCTGGTGCACGAGCTGGAAGAGCTCGGTGCCGGTCTGCTGCTTGGTAGGATAAACATTTTGGTAGCGATCGACGATATTCAGGTCGATTGCTAGTTTTTCGCGGTGGGGAGTGAGCGGACGGTAGCGTTCGGCAATGGCCGGGTAGCGTTGCGGGCCGAGGTTCCAGACCGTGGCGGGGTCCTCGATGAGGAAGGTGAAAGTGTGGCTGTCGAGCAGCGGAAGCACGCGCGCGGCGTCGGCGCCAATAGCATCGCGCATGCCGGGGTCGAAGCGATCGTCGACGTGCGTGAGGACGAGATCGAGGTGGGGTTTCGCGCGGCGGGCCTTTTCCATTTCGCCGAGCCACTCCTCCTGCATCTTGCGGGCGAGGGAGGCGCGGAATTCGAGGAACGCCGTGCGGGAAGCCGGGTCTTTACGGGTGGAGAAAAGCTCTATGGGGTCGAAGCCGCCCTCCTGCCGGAACAGGGCCCGCACGTCGTCGTTCATGGGGGTGAAGCGAGACGCGTTGCCTATGCCTTCGAGCGATTCGAAATACAGCTCGGCCAGGTTGACGCCATCCCAATCGAAGCGGGCGGCCAACTGCTGGACGCCGGTGGAAACGGCGCGGAAGCAATCGCGATTGGTGAGGTTCATCAGCTTGCGCCAGTCGAGCTGGGCATCCTGGAGAACGGCGGTTCTCTCGCGCCACTCCGGGTGGTCGTTCCAGAACTTCTCACTGACGTGGGGAAGTTCGAGCCAGGCGTATACCAGAATGCCTTCGCGGTGACAGGCTTCGATGAGCTTGGCGAGGTAGGCGTCCTGTTCGGGGTCTGGCTCATAGAAATGCCAGGCGGCGACGTGCAGGGCGGAGATGCCGGAGCGGCGCCAGCGCGCGGCGAAGTAATCGAAGTCAATGCGCGAGCGGTAGGCGGAATCGAAGAAAGCCCAGAGACGCGAGGAGCGGAAGGGCGGGTCCATGCCGAGATCGCATAGGGCCTCGAGCAGATAGGGGAAGCGCTCGTAGCCGTGATCGCCGGGCGGGACGGCGATCCAGAGGACCGCGCCCGCGCCGCGGCGCAGGCCCGCGGCCATGGGAGCGCCGTTCCAACGCGCCCGCGTGAAGACTTGCACGCCTACGGGGAGGTCGAAGACCGGGAGCTCGAGGCCCTTTTCCCACACGATGGGAAGGGTGGGGCGGTGAACGTCGGCGAGGCTGGTGACGCGGACACTGTCCGAGCCGCGCTTGAAGCCGAACATCTCAGCGAGCGACGATTCGCCTTCAAGGATCAGGATGGCGCCTTGCTCGACGCGGCCATTCCACTCCGACGACGCAGGCGCTCCGGTGCGGGCCACGAAGACGTGCGAGACGGAAGCCGGCTGCCGGATCAGGCCGATGGAAGAGAGGATATCCGGCCAGGCGCCGGCGTCGTCGGAGAGGACCGCGAAGTAGGGGAGCGCGGCAGCGCTGAGGGAAGCCGCACAGAGCAGCAGGCCGCCGAGGATGGCGCAGCGCTTAACGAGTGGTGTAGGCATACCAGAGTCCGAGCCGAAAGTCGGTGAAGTTGGGGCGGCGGGGGTTGGCGGTATTGGTGAGATAGGCGCCCCGCAGGAAGTTGAACGATACCCACATGGAGCGGGGTAAGAAGGCGGCGGAAAGGCGGATGCCGGGACCGGTCTCGACGAAATCGGCCCAGTATTGGCGCTTGATGTCGCCGGTGATATTGGCGTTCCAGTAGAGCTGTGTGTAGTGGCTGAGAGCGTAGCCCAGGCGGGATTGGCCGTAGACCAGGAAATCGTTGTCGAAGCGGCTGATGAAGAGAGCATCGAGGCTGGTATCGACGAACCAGCCGGCGGATTCCGGCAGCTTGTGCCACTGGCCGGAGGCGCCACCGCGGTAATCGGGGAGCATATGGCCGGTGACGTAGCTCATGGCCGAGCCGGCCTCAAACCAGCCGGTGAGGTTGTGCCAGGGAACGGTGCGGACGCCGGCTCCCGCAATAAAGGAGCTTTCGGACAGGTATTGGGGAGCTGCGGCGCCGATGGTGAGGCGGGTATCGCCGATGAAGCGCACGGAAAGATAGGGATGCAGGAACGAGCGGGCTCGGAATTCGGTTTTGACCTGGCCGTACGAGAAAAAGTCGTGCCAGCGGGTGGAGAAGAGAGGGTAGATCCAGGCGGTGGTGCGGAAAACGCGCGCGGCGCCCTCGAGGTTGCGCCAGGCCTGGGTGGCCTCGGAGGCGACCTGCGGGTCCGGACTGCGGCGGGCCAGACCGAACCATGGAAGCGCCAAGCGGTCCTGGTGCATGACGTTGTAAGCCCATCCGAGTTTGAGCATGACTTCGAAATCGCCGGGGTCGGCTTCGTGAGCCACCTGCAGGTATTTGAGGGCGTCCTTCATGTACCCGGCCTTCATGCTGCGTTCGGCCATGACTTTGGCATCGATCGAAGAGGGCTGCGGCGAGGGGCGGGCGCGCAGGACCTGGGGCATGCGGAGGACGGCGCGAATGCGGTTGGCAAGATCGTCGTCCGGGCCGGCGAGGACGCGCTCGAACAATGGCATGGCGGCATCGCGGGCGCCGCGGCCGTATAGCAGGAAGCCGAGTTGGGTGGCGGCCAGCAGGTCGTCCGGGGCCGCTTCGGTGATGGCGCGGAATTGCTCTTCGGCTTCGGCCTGGCGTTCCATGCGGAGCAGCAGGTAGGCCAGTTCGCGTCGCAGTTCGATGTTGGCCGGGTCGAGCTGGAGGGCGGCCTGAAACTCGGGGACGAACGGATAGCGGTCGGGGAGAAGCTCGCGGGCGAGCTCGGCAGCGCGGGGCTCGCCGCCGCGGGAGGCGGCCAGCAACGCCGCGGTTGCATCTTCGGTGCGGCCCATGGCTTTCCAGACGCGACCGAGATCGACCAGGACCGAGCGGCGATCGGGGAGCAGGCGCCAAGCCTTTTCGTAGTGTTCGGCGGCTAGCGCGAGCTCGTCGCGCTGCTCGGCGAGGGTGGCGAGCTCGAAGTGGGCGCTGAAGTTATCGGCGCCCATGGCGATGGCGCTTTTCCAACGCTCGATGCCGGCGGCTAGCGGGGCGTCGATTTTCTGGAAGGCCTGCTCGGCGGTAGGGTTGCCTTTCTTGCGGATTCGGTCGAAGATGCGCCGGGCCTCGGCCTGAAGCTTGGTTTCGTAGGCCAGGAAGGCGAACTCCATGGCCACCTGGGCATCGGCCGGTTCCATCTCCATAGCCGCGCGGAACTGTTCGCGGGCCAGTTCGTTTTCGCCAATCTTGAGGTACGTGTAGGCCAGGTCTTTGTGGATGGAGGCGCGCTCGGGAGCGAGCTCGATGGCCTTTTGAAAGTTGGAAATAGCGGCGTCGTAAACGTGGGCGCGGAGCTGTTCATAGGCGCGGGTGAGGGGCTCGTAGGCTGGGTCGGGAGCCTGGGCGAAGGCCATCTGGGCAAGCATCAATGGGATGAGCGTTCGCAGTATCACTTTAGAGAGATAGTGGGCAAGTGGGCTAGGGAATCTCGGAAGAATTCAAATCGGGCTATTTGCGTCCGTGCGGCCGTAAGGGGTTGAACCAGCGGAGGCCGGGGAAGCGGGCGAAATCCGCGTCGGTGGAAACCAGTTCGGCCTGATACTCGACGGCAAGTGCGGCCAAGTGGGCGTCGGTGGTGAGGTTGCCGGCGGTGCCGAGGTGGGTGAGGAAGCGGAACAGGATCTCGGCGTGTTGGTCGCCGGGATTGAGGATTTCGACGCGGGGGTGCTCGAGCCACGTCCGCACGCGGCGGACACAATCGGAGACGCGCATGGGCCGCTGCTGGATGGCGGGGTGCGTCATGATGCGAATGAAACCGAGGAGACTGGCCCACGGTAGCGCCACGGGCCGCTCTCCGCCGAGAGTAGATTCCCACCAGGTGCGCGCCGCGGCATGCTGCGGTGCGGTGGAGTCGTAAGCATAGATCAGGATGTTGACGTCGGGAATCAGCATACGTTTAGCGCGACAGCTTTTGCAGGACAGCTTCGGCTTCCAGTTGGTCGGCGAGCTGATTCATGCGGTCGCGGTCGATGCCCGGGAAGAAGCCGGAGGCGTGGGGTTCGACCCGGAAGCGGGGGATCCGGGACTTCCGTGGGGTCCCGGCGAGTCCGGCGCGGAGGGCGTTATTGACGGTTTCCTTGAGGGACAGGCCGGTTTTGGCTATCCGTTGTTTGAGCTTTTGTGCGACATCCGGCTCGATGGTGAGAGTGGTCCGCATAGAGACATCATATCGGGATAGGAAATTGATGTCTAGGCATCAATGTTCCGGCGATCCCCTGGTCACGTCGGGGCGAGGGTCGGGGACGAAGCCGCGGCGATTGGGCATCTGGATTTTGGGGAGACTGGCGGCGTCGACCACGGTTGTTTCGGAGATGATGCCGTTGCGGAAAAGCAGGTAGGCGGTCAGCGAATAGACCTGGTCGTGGGTCAGCGTGCCGGGCCTGTCGAAGGGCATGGCGCGGTTGATGTAATCCCAGATGGTGGTGGCGTAGGGCCAGTAACTGCCCACGGTCTTGAGCGGCTTGGGGCTGGCCAGCGTGCCTTGGCCGCCGGCCAATGGGACACTGTCGCGGCCCTGGCCTTCGGAGCCGTGACACTTGGCGCAACGGTTGGTGTAGATCTCTTTGGCCGCGGCGGCAGTGCCGCTGCCGGGCGGGAGGCCGGTGCCATCGGGGGCGACGCTGATGTCCCATTGGCGAATTTCGTCGGACGTAGGGGTACGGCCAACGCCGTAGCGCGGCGATTGCGTGAAGAGCGCGGCCATGGCGAGGAGGATAGCGAGGCTACGCATTGGTCACCGTCCCATTCCGCCAGACCTGCCACGTTTTGATGCCGTTGTAGTGGTAAAGCGAGTTGGCGCCGCGGGCGGCGATAAGGGCCTCGTGGGTGGGCTGCAGGTAGCCGGTTTCGTCGAGGGCGCGGGATTGGAGCGCGGCGGCGGAGCCGTTCCAGTCCCAGGGCAAGTGGAAACGCGTGAAGGCGATGGGCAGGCGTGGCTCCTGGAGTGTGGCGGCGCGCCAGGTTGTGCCTCCATCGGTGGAGACTTCGACGCGCTCGATGCGGCCGCGGCCGCTCCAGGCGAGGCCCGTGATTTGGTACGGACCGGGACCATTCAACTTCTGGCCGCCGGAAGGGAATGTGATGACCGACTTGGCTTCCATGGTGAAGGTGAAGATTCGGGCGGTGCCGTCGGTCATGAGGTCAGTGTATTTGGAGGTTTCATCGCGCGACATATAAGGTTGTTCCGTGGCCTTGAGGCGGCGCAGCCATTTGACGCTGATGTTGCCCTCCCAACCGGGGACTACGAGGCGCAGCGGATAACCCTGCTCCGGGCGGAGCGGTTCGCCATTCTGGCCCCAGGCGACCAAGGTGTCTTTCATGGCTTTTTCGAGCGGGAGACTGCGCTGCATCTTGCACGCGTCGGCGCCTTCGGCGATCAGCCATTGGGCCGGCTTCCGAATGCCGGCTTCGGCGAGCAGGAGCGAGAGCGGCACGCCGGTCCATTCGCTGCAACTGGCCAAGCCGTGACTGCGCGCGGCGTTGAGCCCGGACTTTTGGCTCCATTCGCCATTGCTATTGCCGGAACACTCTATGAAATAGATGCGCGACTGGGAAGGCAGACGCTTGAGGTCGTCCAGGGAAAAGATGAGCGGGCGATCGACCAGGCCGTGGATGAGGAGTTGGTGCCGGGCGGGATCGAGGCTCGGGACACCGGAGTGGTGGCGCTCGTAGTGCAGCGAAGACGGAGTGAGGATGCCGTAGGAGTCCTGGAGCGGGGTGTAGCTGTTGGACGTTTCGGGGAAGCGGTCGTCAGCCAGGGTACGCGCGGCGGTTTCGAAAGGGGAGCGCTCGCCGTACGGGCGGATGGGCTTACCGAGCAGGCTGGGACCGGCGTCGGCTGCGGGCTTCGAGCTCTTGCACGCGGTGAGACCGGCGCTGAGCGAGGCGGCAAATCCCAGCCAGCGGCGGCGGCTGGTGGACGGCTTCGGGTTCATAGTGCCTTTCAAGAAACAGGGTCGATTGTACTATGAATCCCGACGAAGCCGGCCCCGGCCACCGATGGTCTTGAGTAGCTGAGGACTCTTCAGCCCGCCTTATTTGACGACGTAACTCTTGTGGATCCAGTCGCCGGGCTGATTCGGGTCGCGGGTTTCGAAGAGCAGCGTTTTCGGCGATTCTCTCCTGGTGATCGACAGACGGCCATTGGTCTGCTTCGAGGATTCCTTGCCGCGGTCAGCGTCGGCGAGGAGGCTCTTCACGGTAGCCAGGTCGGGCATTGCGGCACCGGCGGTTTTGGTGCGTTCCGCCAGGGCTTCGGTGGCGCTCGATTGCAGAAGCATCGGCCACATGCGGCGGAATAGGTCGTTCGAGGCATAAACATCGCCGCTGTTGATTTCACCGTTGACGGCATAGACGAAGCCCACGACGTCGTTCTGGCCGTCGATGATCTTGGCGAGATCTTTGATGTAGGCGGCGGTAGCGTCCACCACGGGTTTGCTTTCAAGCGCCATTTGCATGCTGGTGGAGCGGGGCATGGGGGGTGGAGCAGCAGCGGCGCCAGTGACGGTAACGGTTTCCGCCAGCGACTGGCGTGCGTTGGCCACTTCATTCCACACTTGCACCTGGGCGTTTGGTTCGTGTACGGCCATCTTGAGGCTTTTGAAAGCCACCACTTTGTCGGATGAGCCGAACTGTTCGGCGGGCTCGTTGCCGCGCCTGGTCCAGCGGCCCTGCTCCACACAGAAGGATGCGATGGGGAGTTTGCCGGAGTGCGCGGGCAGGATGAGGTCGGTGGTGAGGACGCGATCCTGGCGGCCGCCCTTGACGATGTCCCCGGACTGGATGTACACGTCCTGGGAGGACCGGTTCTCGATGGAAAGCTCATTCACCGTGCCGGTCTCATAGACCATAACCTTCTTGGTATCCATGGCTTCGTGAAGCGTGAGGAGTTTTCCGGCGGCGGCATCCGGGCGGGTGCCGTGAATCAGGAATATCGAGAGATTGTCGTGGGTAAAGGGGCCCGAGATGCGCAGATTGTCGGCCGCGACGGCTAGCGGGGCGGCGAGAAGCGCGAGGCTGAGTAGCGAGCTGCAGGGACGAAATTGGTTCAACATATCCATGTAATTGCCCGAGGCGGAGGAACCTTTCAAACGATTCAGACACCACCCCGTTGACGTGGTGCGTGATGGGGACTATGATTCGGGTGTAGAGGATTTCCTAGTCCGAATCTCCAAGAGAGGTTGGCCATGTTGGCAACCGCAACGGCGATCAGAACGCTTGTGAGCAGAGCGAAGAGCATCTGCGGGGAACGTCGAACTGCGAGCCAGTGGCTGCATGAGATCGACAAGGGGCTGGGCGGCAGGCACCAGGGCGACGAGGCGGACCTGTCAGGCCGGGTTTCGATGAGCAATGCCTCGGCAGTTTTAGTACTTAATAAAAGGAGCTTTACGTGAGCACAGTAGCATACGCAGCAACACATGTAGACCAAGTCTTCGAGACCGTCAAGAGGCGGAATGCAGGCGAACCGGAATTTCTGCAAGCCGTGACTGAAGTCTTTCGGTCTATCACGCCGGCGTTGGACCGGCATCCGGAATACGTCGAAGCGCGAATCCTCGACCGTTTAGTGGAGCCGGAACGTGTCATCATGTTCCGCGTGCCCTGGCAGGATGACAAGGGCAAGGTTCAGGTCAACCGCGGGTACCGCATTGAGTTTTCCAGTGCGATCGGTCCGTACAAAGGCGGATTGCGATTCCACCCGAGTGTTAACCTCGGCATCCTGAAGTTCCTGGGCTTCGAGCAGGTTCTCAAGAACTCGCTCACAACGCTGCCCATGGGAGGCGGCAAGGGAGGATCGGACTTCGATCCCAAAGGGAAGTCGGACTCCGAGGTGATGCGCTTCTGCCAGAGCTTCATGACGGAACTGGTCCGGCACATCGGCCCGGACACGGACGTCCCGGCTGGCGATATTGGCGTGGGCGGACGCGAGATTGGGTTCCTGTTCGGCCAGTACAAGCGCATCCGGAACGAATTCACGGGCGTGCTGACGGGCAAAGGTCTTACCTGGGGCGGATCGCTCATCCGGCCCGAAGCCACGGGATATGGCTGCGTGTATTTCTCCGAACGCATGTTGCACACGCGCGGCGAGAATTTCAAGAACAAGACCTGCCTGGTTTCCGGGTCGGGCAATGTGGCGCAGTACACGGTGGAGAAGCTCAACCAACTCGGCGCCAAGTGCGTCACTCTCTCCGACTCCGAAGGCACGATTTACGATCAGGCTGGAATCAACGCGGAGAAGCTGGCCTGGGCCATGGATCTGAAGAACAACCGGCGCGGCCGCATCAAAGAGTATGCGAAGAAGTTCCCGAAGGCCGAGTTCTTCCCGGGTATGAAGCCCTGGAGCATACCGGCGCAGTGCGCCTTCCCGAGCGCGACTCAGAACGAAATCAGCGGCGAGGACGCCAAGATGCTGGTCAAGAACGGCTGCTACGTGGTGGGCGAAGGCGCCAATATGCCGACGACGCCCGAAGGCGTGGAAGTCTTTCAAGCGGCGAAAATCCTCTACGGTCCCGGCAAAGCGGCAAACGCCGGCGGCGTGGCCACCTCGGGTCTCGAGATGGAGCAAAACTCGATGCGTACTTCCTGGACGCGCGAAGAAGTCGATGAGAAGCTGAAGCACATCATGACCTCGATCCACGACGCGGCTCATGAAACATCCAAGGAGTACGGGGCTGCGGGCGACTATGTGATGGGCGCAAACATCGCCGGCTTCTCCAAGGTGGCCGAAGCCATGCTGGCGCAGGGTCTCGTCTAGGGCAAGAGCAGGACGAAGTTGTGGGGGCTCTGGAATACCCAGGGCCCTCCGAGAACCGGAAGAACCAGAGAGGTTGATCATGCCTGCAACCGCAAAAGTTGAAATGAACGCATACGCAGTCGCACTGGAGAATTTCGATCTGGCGGCAAACGCGCTGGAACTCGAAGAGAACGTGCGAGCCATGATCAAGTATCCGGAACGCGAGCTCACGGTGAGCGTTCCGGTCCGTATGGACGACGGCAAGATCGTCCGTTTTGAGGGCTACCGCGTGCAGCACAGCACGCAGCGCGGCCCGGCGAAGGGTGGCATCCGTTACCATCCCAACGTCACGCGCGACGAAGTAAAAGCATTGGCGACGTGGATGACATGGAAGTGCGCCGTGGTGAACATTCCCTACGGCGGCGGCAAAGGCGGCATTACCTGCAACCCGAAATCCATGTCGATGGGCGAGTTGGAGCGGATGACACGGCGCTATGCCAGCGCGATTCTGCCGCTCATCGGACCGGAGAAGGACATTCCGGCGCCGGACGTCTATACGACGCCGCAGATCATGGCCTGGATCATGGACACCTACAGCATGATGAAGGGGTATCCGGTGATGGGCGTGGTGACGGGCAAGCCGATCAGCCTGGGCGGTTCGCTGGGACGCAACGAAGCGACGGCGCGCGGCTGTTACTATACGACGCGCGGCGCCATGGAGCAACTGAAGATCCCGATGAAGGGAGCGACGGTGGCGGTGCAGGGCTTCGGCAATGCCGGAGGGATCGCTGCCCAACTGTTCCACGAAGCGGGCGCGAAGGTGCTGGCGTGCAGCGATACGAAGGGCTGCATCCACAGCTCGCGCGGCCTTGATATTCCGGCGGTGATGAAGTTCAAGGAAGTCACTGGTTCGGTGGTTGGGTTCCCAGGCGCGGACAGCATCCGGCCGGACGAATTGCTGGCGTTGCAGGTTGACGTACTGATTCCAGCGGCGCTCGAGAACGCGATCACGGAAGAGAATGCCGGAGCGGTCAAAGCGAAGATCATTTCGGAAGCGGCCAACGGGCCGGTCACTCCGGAAGCGGATCGTATGCTCGACAAGAAGGGCGTATTCCTGATTCCGGACATTCTGTGCAATGCGGGCGGCGTGACGGTATCGTACTTCGAATGGGTGCAGGACGAAAACCACCTGTTTTGGGACGAGAACGACGTGAACGCGAAGCTGGAAAAGATCATGGTGCGTTCGTTCAACGACGTGCTGAAGATCCACCTCGACAAGAAGGTCAACATGCGGCTGGCGGCCAATATGCTGGGCGTCGGGCGCGTGGCGGACGCTTGCCGGATCCGCGGGTTGTATCCGTAAGGGCGGTGCGGTAGAAATCAGGGGTCTCGAAAACCGGGGACCAGCACCACCGGCGACGGTGGCGCGGTCCCCGGTTTTTCTATGTGTTCAAATAAGGGGAACCGATATGGCTTTTCGAGGCGTAGACTATTTTTGCATCGACTCCCTGTTCAGCGAAGAGGAGTTGATGGTGCGGCAGACGGCGAGGCGGTTTGCCGAAGAACGGATCGCGCCGCTGATCCGGGATTGCTACCGGGACGCGCGCTTTCCGGCCGAGTTGATACCGGAGATGGCGGAGCTGGGATTCTACGGCGCCAACCTGGAAGGGTACGGCTGCGCGGGGATGAGCAACGTGGAATACGGGCTTATCATGCAGGAACTGGAACGCGTCGATTCCGGCATCCGCAGTTTTGTTTCCGTGCAGGGTGCACTGGTGATGTACCCCATCTTCACTTATGGCTCCGAGGAGCAAAAGCAGAAGTGGCTGCCACGGCTGCAAAGCGGCCAGGCGGTGGGTTGCTTCGGGCTGACGGAGCCGGACTTTGGATCGAATCCCGGCGGCATGCGGACGCGCGCGCGGCGCGACGGCGACGGCTGGGTGCTCAACGGCGAGAAGACCTGGATCACCAACGGCACGCAGGCTGATATCGCGGTAGTGTGGGCGCGGGGCGAGGAAGGCGTCTACGGGTTTCTGGTGGAGCGCGGGACGCCGGGATTCACATCGTCGGACATTCATGGGAAGTGGTCGATGCGGGCGTCGGTGACTTCGAGCCTGTCGCTGGCGGATTGCCGGGTGAAGGAAAGCGACCGGCTGCCGGGGGCGCGGGGATTGAAGGCGCCGCTTTCCTGCCTGACGCAGGCACGTTACGGGATTGGATGGGGCGTGCTGGGCGCGGCTATGGACTGCTACGAAACCGCGCGGCAGTACAGCATTCTGCGCAAACAGTTCGACGACCGGCCGATCGCTTCGCACCAACTGGTGCAGGAGAAGCTGGCGTGGATGATCACCGAAATCACCAAAGGGCAGTTGCTCGGGGTGCAGGCCGGGCGGTTGAAGGACCAGGGGAAGATCGAGCCGGCGCACATTTCGATGCTGAAGCGGAACAATGTGGCGATGGCGCTCGAATGCGCGCGGCTGAGCCGCGACCTGCTGGGCGCCAACGGGATCACGGACGAATATCCGATCATGCGTCACATGTGCAACCTGGAGTCGGTGAAGACTTACGAAGGAACTGACCACATTCACGCCCTGGTGATCGGCGAGCGGGTGACGGGAGTGGCGGCGTACAAGTAAAGGGCCTGAGGGGACGAGCCGAAATCCATCATGTTGCTATACGCACTGACTACCGTAGTGAGCGCCTTTCTGCTGTTCCAGGTGCAACCGATTATTGCCAAGATCATTCTGCCGTGGTTTGGCGGGTCGGCGGCGGTGTGGACGGTCTGCCTGCTGTTCTTCCAGATGGTGCTGCTGCTGGGATACACATACGCCCATGCGGTGGTGCGGTATTTGGAGCCGCAGTTGCAGAAGTTCCTGCATGCCGGCCTGCTGGCGATGAGCGTGGTGGCGATTCTGAAGTTTCCAATCTACCCCGCGGCGTGGCTCAAACCGGCGGGAGGGGCAGACCCGACGGCGGGAATTCTCGGTCTGCTGGCGCTCACGGTGGGACTACCGTATTTCATGCTCTCGACCACCGGGCCGCTACTGCAGGCCTGGTATGCGCGGGAGCATCGCGGCCAGATGCCGTACCGGCTGTACGCGCTGTCGAATGCCGGATCGATGTTCGCGCTGTTGAGCTACCCGGTGCTGTTCGAGCCGCAGTTCGGCACGCACCGGCAGGCCTCGATGTGGTCGATCACGTACGGCGTCTTCGTCCTGTTGTGCGGCTTCACGGCGCTCCGGTCGGGCACGGAAGATGCGGCGGTGGCGGCGGTTGATGCGGAAGCCCCCGCGGCGGCTAGACCGACGGTGCGGCAGTACGCGCTGTGGCTGCTGCTGCCGGCCTGCGCGTCGCTGCTGCTGCTGGCAATCACGAATCACCTCTCGCAGAACGTGGCGGCGATTCCGCTGCTGTGGGTGCTGCCGCTAAGTCTCTATCTGTTGAGCTTTATCCTGTGCTTTGAAGGGAGCGGGTGGTACCGGCGGAATCCTTATTTACAGTTGCTGGCGGTGGCGCTAGGCGGAATGGCGTACGGGTTGACGGTGGACACCACGGGAAACATGCCGATCTGGTGGATGCTGCTGCTGTTCGGGCTGGGCATGTTCACGTGCTGCATGGTGCTGCACGGGGAACTGGTGCGGCTGAAGCCGGACCCGCAATACCTGACGCATTTCTACCTGACGATTTCGGCGGGTGGCGCGTTGGGTGGGGTCTTTGTGGCGTTGATCGCGCCGCGGATTTTCCGCTCGTTCTACGAAATGCCGCTGGGGCTGGTGTTATGCGCGGTGCTGGTGCTGTTCGCGTTGAGCCTGGACGCGGAAGCGACGCCGTGGTTTACCGGGTGGCGGGCGATTTTGCCGGGGTTGGGAGCGGCCGTGACGGTGGCGATGGCGCTGTATCTGGGAATGCAGATTCGGGAACAGGCCCGGGATGCGCGGGTGATGGTTCGCAATTTCTACGGCGCTCTGAAAGTGCGCGATACGGGGCCGGAGACCGAAATGACGGCGGTCCGCACGTTGACGCATGGGACGATCAACCACGGAGAGGAGTACCTGAATATCGCAAGGCGACGCCTGCCGACGACGTATTACGGCCCTAACACGGGCGTGGGGATCGCAATCCGGGAAAAACAAAAGCAAGGGGCGATGCGAGTGGGAGTGATTGGCCTCGGAACGGGGACCATCGCGGCCTACGGGCGGCTGGGCGACTATTACCGGTATTACGAAATCAATCCCTTGGTACCGCCCATCACTAAGGGACAGTTCTTTTTCGTACCTATGTGCGCGGCGAAACTCGACATTGCCATGGGCGACGCGCGACTCACTCTGGAGAAGGAGGCGCCGGAGAATTTCGACGTGCTGGCGGTGGACGCATTTTCGAGCGACGCGATTCCGGTACACCTACTTACCAAAGAAGCCATGCAACTCTATTTCCGCCACCTCAAGACGGATGGAATTCTGGCGGTACACGTATCCAACCGGTATCTGGACCTGCAACCGGTAGTGGCGGGGGAGGCGCGAGCGCTGGGCAAACTGGCGCGCGTGGTGGACACCGATGACGACGATACCCAGGACATTTTTGGGGCCACGTGGGTGCTGGTGACATCTCCCGAGACGGGTTTTGACGACGTCGAAATGAAGAACTCGGCAGAAATTCAGTTCAAGAAAAAAGTGGGTTTATGGACTGATGATTACAGTAACTTGTTTCAGATCCTAAAATAGGGTAAGATAAGTCCAGCCGCGTCCGACCAGCCAATCAATTTATTGGTAAACAGAGCTTGTGGTCTGTTATCATCGAACTACCGAGGCAAATCATGGACGCTGCATACAATTCCCTCAAGAAAACCGTTCTCTTTGTGGCCGCTGCTGCGCTGCTGTTGGCGATGCCCATCTGCGCGGACGCGCAGCCGGTTATTGTCATTAATCCGGCTCTGACCAGCAACACGATCCAGATCAGCAACGCAACGTGCAACAATTTCCAGATCCTCAAGCTGACGAGCACCGGTGCGGCGTTCCCGGTCACGGTTACGGTGACGTACCTGAATCCCAGCGACCCGAGCGGGCTATGGCTGCACGCCAGGACTGACAAGCAGGGACCGACCGTTGGCGGAGCCGGGTTCAGCGACACGATACCGGACATTAGTACCACCGCGGGACCGGCAGGCATCAACCTGACGATTGGCATGGAGCGAACCATTTCGCCCACCACCGACACGGCGTACGTGACGTTGACCCCGGGCAGCCCATCTACGGAGGCACCCGTCACGATCACGGTCAACTACGCTTATAACAGCAGTTGCGGCGGGGGCACCGGCTCGATCACCAACGGCGACATCACGATCACGCCGGGGACGCTCACGATGACGGCGGCGCAAGGCAGTTCGCAAACGCTGGCGCTGCAGATCCAGAACAACACGGCGGGGGTGATTACGTTTAACGCCATCCCTCCAGTGACCGATTCGTGGCTTTCGACGAATGCGACATCGACCACATCGATTGGGGCGGGCGGTACGGCGACGGTGAACGTGACGGCCAACGCAACGGGGTTAACCGTAACTACATACACGAGCCAGGTGACGGTGACGTCGTCTATAGGAGTGCCGTTGATTGTCACGGTGTCGTTCGCCGTGACGGCGGGCTCGGGCGGCGGCGGTGGTGGCTCGGGCAACCTGCTCCTGGATAGCGGTACGGTGGCGGTCAGAAGTTTTCAGTACATTGCCTCGGGCTCGGTTCCAGGCCCGTCATGCATTGACATCCGCGATTCGAATACGAGCGTGACGAACTATAGCGACAGTTTCAGCACGAGCTCCGGGGGAAACTGGCTGACGGTGAATAACAGCTCCATCAGCCCGCAGACCAACCAGTCGTTCAGCGCCAACTGTCTGCAGGTGCAGCCCAACGGGACGGTGACCTCGCTCGGATCAGGGGTGTACACAGCCACCATCACGGTGAACGATGGCGCCGGATCCTCGGCGACAGCCAATATCACGCTTTACGTGAGCGCCGGTGCGGCGTCGGGAGTGACGGTAACGCCGGGCGTGATCTACAATTTCCCGGCAGTATCGGCGGGCGCGACGGCGACGGAATCGCAACAGTTCACGGTGACGGCCATCTCCCCCATTACGCTGGGGACGGCCGCGCCGCAGTCCTCGCCCGGGTGGTTCAGTTTGAGCTCACTGTCGGGCGTTGGAACGGGGACGGAGACGTTCACGGTAACGGTGAACCCGAGCGGATTGACGGCGGCAATCTACAGCACCACGATCCTGGTGCCGAGTTCCAACCCGACGGGGAACACGACGATTCTGGTTTCCCTGGCGGTGGGCCAGAGCACGGGCGGCGGCGGTGGTGGCGGTTCGGTGACCTCCACGGTGGTGCCGACCTCACTGAGTTTCGCCACGGAGGCTAACAACACGGCGTGGTCGGGCGGCAGCGAGGCGCAGACCATCACGATTACGGGTGCGTCCGGAACGCAGTGGAGCAGCAACGTGTCCTACGGGACTGGCGGGAGCAACTGGCTGCGGTTCGGCGGCTCATCGGGGGCTACCTTTGGTACGTTCGGCTCGGGTCCGGCGGCCCTCCTGGTGGATATCCAGCCGGGCAGCCTGGCTCCTTCCTTGACGCCCTACACGGCGACCATCACGGTTACGACGCCGAGCGGGAACACGCAAGTGTCGGTATCGTTGCTGGTAACGTCGGCGGGCAACCACGTGCTGCTGGCCAGCCCGGCCTCAGCGTTGTTCAGCTATAGCGGCGGCGCCAATCCGGCATCGGCGCAGGTTGTTTTCAGCGACACCAATTCGGGTTTCCCGGGGACCCCGGGATCGACTCCTTCGATTGCGGTGACCACGACGACCACCTGGCTGGTGGCTACTTCGACGGGGAACACCATGACGCTGACCGCCAACCCCTCGGGTCTGGCGACCGGCGCGTATGCGGGAACGGTGACGGTGACGGCAGCCTATCCCAACAGCCCGTTCTCGTATCCGGTGGTATTCGTGGTGAATGGCGGGACGAGTACGGGACCGTTGACGCTGAGCACGTCGGGGATGACATTCAATGCGACGCCCAGCGGCACTCTGCCGGCAGCGCAGACTCTGACGGTGACGGCGACGGGCCAGACGGCCGCTTCGGTGTCGGCGTCGGAGCAGAGTTGCAACACGACGACGTGGCTGACGATTGCGCCTTCGGGCAGTTTCACGGCCAGCCCGTCCAACTCGAACTTCTCGGTTTCGGCGAACCAGAGCGGAATCGCGGCGGGCACGACCTGCACCGGAACGCTCACCTTTACGACGGCAGCGGCCACGCAGACGGTGAGCGTGAGCCTGGTTGTCTCTTCGAGCGGCGGCACGAGCGGCAACGTGACGGTATCGCCGGGCTCGCTGAGTTTCAGCTTCACGCAAGGGGGGAGCAATCCGCCCACGCAGACCTTGTCGATTGTGAATACGGCTTCGGGCACAGCGGTGACTCCTTTCACGGTGACCAGCTCGGCGAGCTGGCTGACAGCGAATGCTGGTTCGGCCTCCACGCCGTACACGCTGACGGTGACGGCGAATCCGACCGGCCTCTCGGCGTCGTCTACGCCGAACTCGGCCACTTTGACGATCAGCCCGACGGGCGGGACGGCGGTGGTCGTGAGCGTGCAGTTCACGATTTTGGGTGCGCCGGTGATATCGGCGACACCGACGACGCTCTCGTTCAGCTACGCGGTGGGAAGTTCGAATCCGCCGACGCAAACGGTGCACGTTTCCGGCGGAGGGGCGGCGGCGACATTCACTGCGACGCCATCGAGCTCGGGCTGGCTGAAGTTGTCGGCCACTGCGGGCACCACCCCGAACACGGGCACGTTCGACATTACGGTGACGGCCGATCCAACGGGCCTGAACCCGGGACCGACCTATAACGGCTCGATCACCATTTCGGGGACGGGGACGGCGACGGGAAGCACCATCGTCAACGTAACGTTTGCCGTGAGCGCGCCGATACCCACAATTACCAAGGTAACCAACGCGGCCAGCTACGCGACGGGCGCGGTATCGCCGGGCGAGGTCATTTCGATCTTCGCCAACACCTCTAACCCGATCGGGCCGACTCCGTATGTTCAGCTCAGCAGCGCTAACTGCCCGAGCCCTTGCACCAACGTTCCGACGACCATGGGCGGAGTGCAGGTGAAATTCCTCCCGCAAGGGATATTGGCGCCTCTCCTCTACGTCAGCGCGACGCAGATCAATGCCGTGGTTCCGTACGAAGTGCAGACTGCCGGGGGCAGTGTGTCGGTTGAGGTGGTGTACCTGACCCAGGCGTCGAATGCTTTTGTGCTGCAGACGACGACGACGGCTCCGGGGATCATCAGCTTGAATGGCTCTGGAACCGGGACGGCGGCCATGAACCAATACGACGCGAGCGGGAACTACCAAGGGATTAACTCCGGGAGCAATCCGGCCAGCCCGGGGTGGACTCTTGTCATGTATGTGACGGGCGAAGGGTCCATTCCTTCGGCAGTCACGGGGAGCGTGACCTCCACCACCACCGTAAAGCCGCTGGTTGGGCCGCCTTCGGTGCTGATCGACCAGTTGCCGGCGACCGTGGCGTACTATGGGGAAGCCTTTGGTATTGTTTCCGGCGTGATGCAAATCAACGTGCTGATCCCGACGGGCATCCGAACGAGCCAGGCGGACAGCATTTCGTTCACGATTGGCGGCAACACCAGCCAGTCGGGTGTGACAGTGCAGATTAAGTAGCACGGGAGCGGCAGACGAATCGGGCAGGCGACACCGCCTGCCCGATCCTTGTCAGGCGAAAAGCGACAGGCCGGGGCCTGTCCTACTAAAGCTCTAAGGCCTACACGTTTCGGGAAGCCGGCACGTCAGAAGCTATGTGAGCCGTTTTTGTCTGATAGTGGGCCTGCTAGCAGTGCCGGCATTCGCCGGCGACGCCAAACTGGACACCCTGTTGAAGAGCGTCGAAGCCCGATACAACCACGCTAATTCGCTACAAGTCCTTTTCCGTGAAGACTATACACCGGTCGGGCACGCCCGGAAGCGGGAGAGCGGGATGCTACTGCTGCGCAAACCGGGGCGCATGCGATGGGAGTATACGGCGCCCCAAGGGAAGCTGATCGTCTGCGACGGGAAGAACATGTGGATGTACACTCCGGCGGATAACCGGGTGGACAAGATGGCGTCGCCTTCGGAATCGGGGGACATGCGAGCACCACTGGCCTTTCTTTTGGGTAAGTTACACTTCGACAAGGAGTTCAGCAACATCGCGGGGCAACCGGAGGGGCCGGATACGCGCATCACGGCCGGACCGAAAACGGACAATCTGCCGTATTCGGCGGTGGAGTTTGTGGTGACGCCGGAGGGACGCATTCGCGAGGTCAAGGCGACGGGGTCCGACCAGGCAGTCTACGATTTCACCTTTGACCAGGAGAAACTGAATCCGCCGATCGATGGGAAGTTGTTCCATTTCGAGGCGCCCAAAGGAGCGGAGATCGTGGAGGCGGGGGGATAGCGATGGCCGAGTTCGTGCTGAAATATGCCGACGGGCGCGGGCAGGTGCACCAGCAGATCGCCTCGGCGGCCTCCGAGAAGGAACTGCGCGACCGCTATTCGGCGCAGGGCTTTCTGATCTATTCCGTCAAGGCGAAAGCGGTGGCAACGGGGCTTCTGGGCGGACGCAAGAAGCTGAACCTCGAGAAATTTCTCATCTTCAACCAGCAATTTGTGACGCTGATTCGCGCGGGCCTGCCGATTCTGAAAGGGCTGGACCTGCTGGCAGACCGGCTGACGGATCCGAAACTGGGACCGCACGTGAAGGCGGTGCGCGAAGAAGTGCGCAACGGAACGCTGCTCTCGGAAGCTTTCCGCGCGCAGGGCGTATTTCCAAAAATCTACGTCACCTCGGTGATGGCGGGCGAAAAGAGCGGCAGCCTGACGGAAGTAATGGACCGGTACGTCAGCTACCAGAAGGTCTCGCTGGCGGTCCGGAAAAAGGTGATGGTATCGCTGATGTACCCGTGCATCCTGGTGGTGCTGGTGGTGCTGTTGATGGTGTTTCTGGTGACGTTCGTGGTTCCGAAGTTCGCCACGCTGTACGACAGCTTCCATGCGGATCTGCCGGGACCGACGCGGTTCCTGATCGCGATCGGGAACGCGGCGCAGGCGTACATTGTGGGTTTAGGGGTGGTAGTGGTAGCGGGGATCGCGGGGTTCCGGTGGTGGGCGCGGAGGGAATCGGCGCGGACCGCCATCGACCGGTTCAAATTGAAAATACCGGGGGTGGGGGACATCTGGTTGAAATATCAGGTGGCGCAACTGTCGCGCATCCTCAGCACGCTGCTGACCGGGGGCATTCCGCTGGTGCAGGCGATGGAGACGGCGGCGGACTCGCTGAATGCGCCGCTGCTGCAGCGGGCGGTGGAGACGGCCGGCAAGAGCGTGCGGGAAGGGCAGCCGCTCTCGGGGTCGCTGAAGGCGTTGAAACTGTTTCCGGGACTGGCGATCGACATGATCGAGGTGGGCGAATCCACCGGCGCGCTGCCGCAGATGCTGAACAGCGTGGCGGAATTTTTCGAAGACGATGTGAACACCCGGATGCAGGCGATGATGTCGCTGATCGAGCCGGCGATCATGCTCATCATGGGAACGTTTGTGGCATTCGTGCTGGTGTCGTTGTATCTGCCGATTTTTTCGCTGGCGGACACGATCCGGTGAGGGAGTAGCGTATGGCAACGATGAACAGGGTGCCGTTGGGGCCGGAGACGTCGGTGGAAGTAGACCAGGCGAAAAGCATGGCGGCGCGCTACCGCTGCGAGTTCGTGGACCTGCGCGTTACCCCCATCGACCACGACCTGTTCCGGTCGATTCCCGTGGACCTGATGTTCCGGTACAACTTTGTGCCGATGCGGGCGGAGAACGGGACGCTCGAAATCGCGCTTTCCGATCCGCGCAACCTGACGTTGATCGACGAGCTGACGATTCTGCTGAACAAGCAACTGAAAGTGAAGGTGGCGACGCTCTCGCAGATTTCGGAGTTATTGAAGAAGACCGAGCAATCGCAGCGCGTGCTGGAGGAAGTGACGGAAGGTTTCGCGCTGGACGTGGTGCGGGAAGAGGGCGATTCCGACGAGACGCTTTCGATCGACAAGCTGACGGCCACCGACAGCGACATCGCGCCGGTGATCAAGCTGGTGGACACCACCATCTTTAACGCGCTGGAGCGGCGGGCGAGCGACATCCACATCGAATCGCGGGACCAGGAAGTGGCCATCAAGTACCGCATCGACGGCGTGCTGCATTACGCCATGCCGCCGATCGCGAAGGACTGGCAATCGACCATCATTTCGCGCATCAAGGTGATGAGCGAGCTGGACATCGCCGAAAAGCGCGTGCCGCAGGACGGGCGTTTCCGGGTGCGGTACAAGAACCGGCT
>PLZX01000008.1 GCA_003152325.1 Bryobacterales bacterium
CCGTGCGCACTGCCCAGCAGCGCCTGACCGTGGCCGATGGGAAGTTCGTAAATCCAGTTCATTTTGAGACCGTGGGTAATGCCGAACGGGCTGACCGCTTTCACCGGCCCTTCGCGCAGGGTCTCGAACAGCCCTTGCATGGCTTTGGTGAAGGTGTAGTTCAGGTCAAAGAGGACCCCCTTCGAAAAGCGGCGGCGGATGTCGACGGTGCCCGCATTGTATGTGGAGCCGCCGAAATTCGTCAGCAGGTTTGCCCGGCTCTTGTCGGGGTTGACCAGGAACAGATTCGACGGCAATCCCGCGGCGAGGGCGCTGGCGCGCTGCGTGGCGTTGCCGGTCAGGCTACTGACAAACGAGAACGGCGTCGGGTTGTAGACAGCCAGGGAATTTACATACGTCGAATTGGAAAACAAGGAAGAATTGTATTTGGTCGCATCACCCGCCTGCCCAGCCGGCACGCCGCTGAAATACGCCAGCGTGATGGGTAACGGTGACGTTCCGGTACCCGCGCCTGCATATTTGAAGGTGCTGCCGCGCCCGGCCGCGATGTTGGCCAGCAGGTTCGCCTGCGCAGCCTCGAACTCCTTCAAGAATCCGTTTTCCTGGATATTGGTCTCGTTGTAGTTCAGGGTCGTCCAGGGCCGCAACGCGTGATCGCCGATGTAGCGTACTTCCACCACTGTGTTCCTACTGATCTCGCGTTGGATGCCGAACGACCAGCTCTGCACGTAGGGCATCTTGAGTTTGGGATCGATGGCATTGACGGAATCGGTGATAGCGCCGGTCAGCGGATAGGTGGGGGTGGCCGGGAAAGAGGGCGGACCGAGCCGGCTGGTTTGCCGCAAGAGCAGCGGCAAGCTGTCGGACCCGGTGCCCGAAACGAGGTTGCCGAGCGTCAGATTCCGCGAAGCCGTGATGGTTCCGCCGGGATTGCCCGAAAGCGCCTGCAACGCGGCAATGCCTTCGCGGTTGTAGGAAACCGAGTAGCCGGCGCGTAACACACCATGGCCGCCCTTGCCGAGGATCCAGCGCAAAATACTCGAATCCACATTCGGATTCCATGCCAGGCCGACGGACGGCGCGAGGTTCTTCCACTGCGTGCCGTAGGCCGCCTGACCGGAATTCAATGGAACGAACTGCGTAGTCTGGCCCGTCAGAGTTCCGGGCATGAACAGGTTTCCGGTCCCGGAGACGCCGAATAGACCGCTATAGGAGCTACTGGAATAGAGATTATTCAGCGGAACAAAAGGAAACTCCACTTCCCAGCGGACCCCCATGGTTGCCGTCAGGTTCTGCGAGACGCGCCAGGTATCCTGCGCGAACGCACCGGTCTCATTCTGGCGCAAGCGCTGCACCACCGGGCCATTGTAGACATACTGGCCACTGGTCTCGCCGAGATTCGCGTTGGCGCTGATGGCCGTCACGCGTCCCGTGAGGACCGCATAGATGTTGCTCGCAGCAGTCAGTTGGGTGGAAGAAGCGCCTGGGAAGTTTGTTGCGGTAAAGAGGCTGGAGGCGGGATCGGTGCTGTCGGTGCCAAAGGTGACGGTCGGAACGGCCTGCACGCTGTTATTCCAAAAAGACACCTGGGTGAAGCTGAACCCGAAGGAAAGACTGTGCGCGTTGCGGGCCACGCTCAACGTGTCGTTGATCTGTTTGACCGGCGTGTTGTGGCGGTTCGGACCGTTCACCACGGTGGCGCTTGTGATGCCCCCGGCCGCGATGCCGAGGCTGAAGCCTTGTTGGTTCGCCACGGGCCCGGTGAACTGGCCGGCATTGGCTTCCGGGAAGAAATCGATCGTACCGCCTTGGAGTCCCGCGCGGAGCTCGTTGACGATGGTCGAGGAGATAGTGGAGCGCCATGCAGCCGCTCCGGAAAAACGGATGGACGGAATACTTGCCTTGTTGGGAAAACCGGGAAATGCGGGGTCTGAGTTGTTCAAGAAATCCACTCCCTGCCCCGTATAGCCGAGCTTCTGATAGTTCCAGGAGATTTCGAAACTGTTCCTGGGATTCAGGTGATAGTCGAATCGCAGAGTGTTGAAGCGCCGGATCTGCCCGCCCTTATTGATGAAGTTGAAGGTGTTGATGTTTGGGTCCGAAGAGGCGGCAATGCCGCCTTGCTGCGTGGTGGCTGCTATGTCGGAAAGCAGCTTTCCTACGGTCGGATCGATGGTTGATACCTGCCCCGCGCCTGACGCCAGGCTCAGCAGATTGACACGCTGCACACCCGCCGCGGTGGTGTACTGGAACACGCCCCCTTGAGTGACTGGCGAGAAAACATTGCGCGTTCGCAGCGCCTCTTCCGGCAAGCGAAACTCTTCATAGTTAATGAAGAAGAACGCCTTGTTCTTGCCGTCGAAGATGTGAGGGATCCGGATCGGCCCGCCCAGGCGTCCGCCGAACTGGTTCAGCAGTACGCGGGTCTTGGGCGCTTTTCCGGTGGTGGGATCAGGCGGCAGATTGCGGTTGTTGAACCAGTAGTTCGCAGCGAGCCAGGGCGTACGATTGTACTCGTAGAGTGCGCCATGGTACTCATTGGTGCCCGAGCGCGTCACGAATTTGATCTGCACCGCACCCTCTCCGCTACTGTCCGCCCCGGATGCCCCTGTGGAAACGGTGACCTCTTCCACAGCGTCGGTGCGTGGGCGCACGTAGGTATAAAAGCCATCCGTCGATTTGCCCTGATTGTCCTGCACGTTGATGCCGTCGACGGTGATGTTGATCGCGGCCTTGCTCATTCCATCGACGGTGGAGGTCCGCGGCCTGCCTGGCGTGGTGATCCCGGGCAGGAACAACACCAAGTCGAGCGCTTCGCGCGAAACCAACGGGAGGGAATTAATCTGCCTTCCGGCCAACGTAGTGGTGACGGTGGCCGTCTGCGTCTGAAGGACGGCGCTGGCCGCCTCGACGGTAACCGTTTCCGCTTGCCGGCCAACTTCAAGCTTTACTTGAATATTGGTTGGCACGCCGACCTCCAGCACGATGTTCGCGACGCGCGCCTCCTTAAACCCGTTGGCCGCAACCGCAACCGAGTAGGTGCCGGCGGCCAGTGAAGGCACCGTGAATCCGCCGTTGGCTCCGGTAACCGTCTTGAAGTTCGTTCCGGTTTGAGTGTTTTCCACCGTAACCGCGGCCGCGGGCACTATCCCACCCGAGGAATCCAGCACGGTTCCGGACAGACTTGACGTGGAGTTGATCTGTGCGTGCAACCCGGCGCAAACTACCAGCAGAGTCGACAAAAGAACGTTCACCCGAATCTTCATAGCCCCCCCTAACCCGGATTTCCGATTTGGCCTCCCAGGTTCCCGTCAGTATACACCGAGCCGCCTTCGTTTGTGTCCTCCGAGTAGCACCTTGTCAAGCCTCGTTTAAAATGTCC
>PLZX01000164.1:0-6870 GCA_003152325.1 Bryobacterales bacterium
TGCCGTATCAGGCGGCGACCGCGGTAGCATACGGACTTCCTCACGACGAAGCGCTGAAAGCGCTCACCATCAACCCGGCGGAGATTTGGGGCGCGGGCGATAAGTTAGGATCGGTGGAAAAAGGCAAGTACGCCGATCTGCTGATCACCGACGGCGACCCCATGGACGTGCGGACCCAGATCCGGCACCTGTTCATCAACGGCAAGGAGATCACCTTGTCCAACAAACAGGTGCGGTTGTACGAGAGGTATAGCGGGCGGCAGTAAGAGGCTTCATTTTTTCAGGTCGTCGGAATCGATGAGGATGGTGACGGGACCGCTGTTGATCAGGTGAACCTGCATCATGGCCTGGAAGACGCCGGTCTCCACGGGAACCGGACCCCTACGCGCAGCTTCCACAAAATACTGATAGAGGGCTTGCGCCTGTTCGGGCGGTGCGGCCTGGTCGAAGCTGGGCCGGCGTCCCTTGCGGCAGTCTCCGTACAGCGTGAATTGAGAAACGATCAATAGCGCGCCGCCGGACTCCGCGACGTTGCGGTTCATCTTCCCGGCGTCGTCCGGGAAGATGCGCAGGGTGAGGAGTTTTTCCAGCAGGCGATCGGCGTCGGCGGCGGTATCGGCGCGGGAGATTCCCAGAAATACCAACAACCCCTTCCGGATGGACCCCACGATATCATCGCTCACAGTGACGCGGGCTTCTATTACTCTTTGGATTACCAGCCTCATAGGGTTTACATCATCGGCCGCTAACTATAAGATAGAAGTGCGGGCGCGATCCTTAATCATGTTATATGATCCCGCTGAGAGGAAGACATGGCACGAGGAATAAAGACGATGGACCAGATGACCCTACAAATGGCGCTGGCCGGCTATGAGATAGAACGGAATAAGATCGAAGAGAAGATGCGCGAGATTCGAGCGCAGTTGAAAGGGAAGAGCGCACCAGCAGCGGCCGGGAGCAAGGAGAAGGCGCCGGTGAAGCGCAAGATGAGCGCCGTCGCGCGTGCACGCATCGCCGCCGCGCAAAAGAAGCGGTGGGCGGAGTTCCACAAGCGCGCGGCGGAAAACACCAAATAGGCTAGAGCGGCGCTCACTGGGCCGACTTACTCGGTTCCCCGGCGAAGTCCCAGCCAAAACGATTTACGATTTCCTCGACCGGACCCTCGGCCGCAATCAGGCCGCCCTGAAAGAACACCGCGCGCGTACATAGAGAGCGCGCCAGCGCGGCATCGTGCGTCACCAGTACTTTGGCCTGCGGCAAGCGAGCGAGCAACTCGGCGAGCGCGCGCTGGCCGGGAGGATCGAGGAAAGTAGTAGGTTCGTCCAGCACCAGGATTTCGGGGTTCATCGCCAGGATTCCGGCAATGGCGACTCGCTTCTTTTCGCCGGCGCTCAGGTGGTAGGGAGCCCGGTGGATGGCGGCGGCCATGCTCACGGTTTCGAGCGCGGCGCGAGCGGCGGAGGCGGCCTCCTCGCGCGTCATGCCGAGATTGAGGGGACCAAAGGCCACGTCCTCCAGCACGGTGGGCATGAAGAGCTGGCTTTCGGAGTCCTGGAAGACCATGCCGATTTTGCGCCGGATGGCCGGTAGATTGGTCTTCTCGACGGGCAGCCCGCAAACCTCGACGCTACCCTCGCCGGAGAGCAGGCCATTGAGGTGCATGACGAAGGTGGTCTTGCCGCTTCCGTTCGAGCCCAGCAGGGCCACGGATTCGCCGGCTTCCAGGTGGAAATCGACGCCGCGGAGAGCAGGCGTGCCGTCCTCATAGTGAAAGCGGAGGTTGCGGACTTCGATCAGGCGCGGCATCAGGCCAGTCTCTCGATGGAGGCGCGTATGAGGGCCGGCGACAGCGCGGCGAGCGCCAGGAAGGCGGCGTCGGCGGTTCGGAAACGGAGAGCGCCCAGGGTATGAAAGCGGCCGGGGAAGGCGCGCGCCAGCATGGCGTTGTGAATATCCCCGGCGCGGGCATAGGAGCGCGCGAACAGCACCGCTAAGGCTCCCGCGGCGGCGCGAAAGCCGCCGGACCGCCGCGTGAATCCGCGCGACGCGGCCGCACTCCTCATGTGTTGGGCCTCTTCGGAGATCACGAATAAGTAGCGATACAGGAACTGCGCGACCAGCAANNGTGAGCACGGCCAGAGCGGAGAGATAGCTTTTCAGCACCAAGCCCAGCGCGCGCGCTGGGTCGCCGCCCAACCAGCAGACCGCGCCCGCGAGCAAGGTGAAGGGCAACACCAGGGCGGCGCGCCGGAGGGCGGCCGCGAGCGGCACGCGCGCCCACACCAGTGTGGCGGCGAGCAGCAGCAGAAATGCGCCTGCGAGCAGGGGAAGCGAGCGNNTCGCGGCGATGCAGCGGGCTTGCGCCGCGGCTCCAGCGTTCCAGCACGACGTGATGCAATTCAGGCCCTCCTGCGGCGCGCGACGCCGCGGCCGATCAGCAGGCAGGCGCCGTAAACGATGACAATGCCCACCAGGCCGGCGGCGGTCTTGCGCAGCCAGGGTTCGCCGGCCAGGGCCAGTTGGTAGCCGGCCAGTGGTGTGGTGAAGAGGCGGCGGACGTGGTCCATTCCGGTGGTGTGTCCCAGGGATTCGATGCCGTCGGGAGCGGTGGAGGCAAACAGGAAGCCCACTGCGGCCAGCACCACGGCTGCGAGTCCGAGCGCGCCGCGAGCGAAGGAGCGGCCGGCAGCGGGCTGGCGGACGAAACCCGGCTGGATGGCTTCGAGCGCCTGGATCACGGCCAGCGTGATGGCCCCTTCGAGCAGCGCGGAGACCAGGAACAGCGCCAGGGAGACGCCCACCACGGAGCGCGACATCGGCACGCCCGAGATCAGCAACTCTGCCAGCGCCAGTATGGCGCTCACCATGACGGAAAGTGCGCCGCCGGCGAAGATGGCGAATTTCCGCCAGGCGGTGCCGCCCCACAAGNNTGAATGGCAATAATGGCGCACAGCACCACGCCGGCGGCCGCGGGGCCCAGCGTGCAGGCCAGCAGCGCGCCGCCTACCAGGTGGCCCGAGGTTCCGATTCCCACCGGGAAGTTGATCATCTGGGCGGCGAAAACAAACGCGCCCATCACACCGAGCAGCGGGATGCGGCTCTCTTCGAACTGGCGTTGGGCCCGGCGCACCATGTAGCCGACGGCGGGCGCCGCCGCCACATCCATGGCCGCCCAGACCGGTGTCGAAAGGAATCCGTCGTAGATGTGCACGCTTACGCCCCACGGTAGCACGAGTGGTAGAAACGTGCCACCGGGTGAGCCAAATCCCGCCGGTGCTACTATGTGTACGCATGAGTGGTTTGAGCCGAATTGGCGTAGCAATCGATACGCGTCTGCTGGAGAAGTTCGACCGCCTGATCGGGCAGCGCGGTTANNTCGATCCAGCACGATTTTCACCGCGCGATTCTTTCCACGCTGCACGTCCACCTGGACCACGACAATTGCCTGGAGGTGCTGGTGGTGCGGGGCAAGTCGGCGGACGTGCGGAAGGTAGCCGATGCGCTGATCAGCACCAAGGGTGTGAAGCACGGACGCCTGACCACTACTACCTCCGGGGCGGAGTTGAAATGATCGTCGGTACGGGCGTCGACCTGTGCGAGGTTCCGCGGATTCGCGAATCGATCGCGCGTTTCGGGGCGCGTTTTATCGGACGGATTTATACGCCTGCAGAGATCGCCTACGTCGAGCGGAAGGCCAATAAGTTTGAGCGCTACGCGGCGCGGTTTGCGGCCAAAGAAGCCGGCATGAAAGCCATCGGGACGGGTTGGAGGCACGGCGTACGCTGGCAGGATTTCGAAGTGGCGAATCTGCCTTCGGGCAAACCGACTCTGCGGTTTCACGGCGTGGCGGCGCAAGTGGCGGCGAAGCTGGGCGTCCGGAATGTGGCGCTCTCCATTACGCACACGGCTGAGATGGGGATGGCGCACGTGATTTTGGAAGACTAGAAGGCCTCCGCTAAACCCTGACGCGGCGGCCCACAGCCGCTCTCTCCGCAGCCATCAGCTATACTGCACATGGAGAATCAGATGTCCAAGTCTCTTATCGCTCTATTGCTGGTTCCGCTGGGACTGATCCGGGGCCAGGAACTCAAGCCGGTTGCGCTGCCAACCCCTCAAACCAGCGGCGGCAAGCCGTTGATGCAGGTTCTCAAAGAGCGGAAGTCGGTCCGCGACTTTGGCCCGGAGCAGCTTTCCAAGCAGATGCTTTCAAACCTTCTGTGGGCTGCCTGGGGCATCAACCGCGAGGACGGCCGACGCACGGCGCCTTCGGCATCCAACCACCAGGAAATCGACGTCTACGCGATCATGGCCGATGGAGCCTACATCTACGATGCCAAGGCGAACGCGCTGAAGCCGGTGGCGCAGACCGACATGCGCAAGTTGGCCGGAACCCAGGCGTACGCGGCCGATGCGCCGGTCAATCTGATCTATATAGCCGACACCGCCAAGTTGGGCGGTGACGACGCGGCAAGGCTGGCTATGGCCAACGCCGACACCGGGTTCATTGCACAGAACGTGTATCTGTTCTGTGCTTCCGAAGGCCTGGGCACGGTGGTGCGCGCGTCGGTGAATCGCGCGGATCTGGGCAAGGCGCTGAACCTGCGCGCGGAGCAGCGGATCGTCCTTGCTCAAAGCGTGGGGTACGCCAAGAAGTCCGCCGGCGACTGAACGGCCAACCTGGACTTACTGGCGGCCCGGGTGTTTTTCGTAGAAGACTAGAGCGCGGGCGATGCCTTGGGAGGGTGGAACGGCTGCTTTGAAGTGCGAACAAGCGTACCAGTACCTTCCCGATTGCCAGTACTTTTTGGCGTGCGTTACGCAAGTTCTTGGCGCTTTCCACTTGACTAACAAAGCTAGCGACCATATCCTCTATACAAGCTTGAACTCTGTTTTCCAAGCAGTACAATGCACAGAGTTACTAGAGGAGGACATCAGAACATGAAGAACTTTAGACTCGCCGTCGCCGCCGTTTCGGTGCTCGGCATTTCGCTGGTCGGCGCCCCTGCGGCGCGGGCAGGCACGGTTATTTTGGAGGGGAGCGACGCCATCGGACTCCATTGCCCCGAAGGAAACGCTTTCGCCTGCACCTATACGGCGCAGGTGTGGAAGGCTCTCGACGGATCCTCGGGATTACCCATTGCCGTGATTGGCGATGGTACTGTCGGCGGGATAACTTCGCAAGGGAGCGGCATAACGATCGACACTTTCACCTCGGTTGCGGCCGCCGGTACGCTCAGCAGCTACGCAGCTCTTTACTTCGAGGCGGGTTCCGGGTGCTGCACCGAGAACGATTCGCTGATCACGGCAGGCACCGCTACGGCGGATGTCACGGCGTATCTCCTGGGCGGGGGCACCGTGATGATCGAGAATTACATTGGCGGCACCGCTTGGGATTTCGCCGTGGGAGCGGGCGGTTTGGCCAATACGAGTTCGAACAGCGTGGGCTATGGCACTGCTGATCCGGCGTTTACCTGTACCGACGGCGAGACCGTGACGGCCACTGGTCTGGCTAACGGCTTCACGCAGCCGGGGCCCCTCGGTTGTTGGGAACATCAGGCTTACAGACAATCCTTTTTCGGCGGCTTGACTTCCATCAATGGAAGCGGCTTCACATTGAGCTTCTTCGACGCAGACCCGGCGTTTCCGGGGTACTCCGGGCTACTGTCGAATGGCGTGACCCTGACCGGCGGTTCGGCTCCGGAGCCGGCCAGTATTGCTCTGTTTGGCATCGGCCTTCTTGCTTTGGGCGTGATGCGCCGCCGCGCCCGGTAGTTTAGTAGTTTCAGAAGTTCGTTCAGGTCTTGCCAGACCGCTCCCTTACGGTTGCGGCTCCGATGGGAGTCGCGACCGTGAGGGAGCGGTTTTCGTGTATTTAGCGCAAGCTCAGATCCCGATCTCGTTCATTTATTGACGGCCCAGATACTTTTCGTAGAGCTCTTTTTGGCGTGTGTCCAGGCTTACCAGTTTGCCGTCGATGAAGATCAGATTGACGTTCGTTCTGACATCCATGGGATTGCCATCGACTACGATGAGGTCGGCGGTCTTGCCTTCCTCGATGGAACCGAGGCGGTTCGCAACGCCGAAAATCTGCGCGACGTTCAGCGACACCGCTTTATAGGCTTCATCCATCGGCAGGCCGTAGGGAACGGCGGCAGCGGCTTCGTAAGGGAGATTGCGCGAGGACCTGGAACTGAATGTGGCAATGCAAAATCTGATGCCGGCTTGGTAGAGGTCGCCGGGAGTAGTGTGGGAGCGGTCGTACGGGTCGTCCGGATCGAGCGGCAGCGTATGAGTGGGGCCGAGCACGACGGGCGTGTTGCTCGACTTCAGAAGTGGCAGAACTTTGTAGGCTTCGTAGGCGTCGGCGAGAATGATTTTAATTTTTTCTTTCCTGGCGAATTGGATGGCTTCGCGAATCTCGCGCTCGCGAACGGCGGTGACGAACATGGGAGTCGTGCCCTCCAGGACCGGGAGCAGAGCTTCGTATTTCAGATTCACGGGCGTGGCGGCGGGTTTTCCGATGCGGGCCTGCCGATAGTGGCGGGCCTCCTCGAAAAACTGATTGAGGGCGCGCATCTTCCGGTCGTAGTCGCGCCTGGCATCAGCGTAAGGAATGGGCTCGATCTCTTTGGACGGATTCTCATCTTCTTCGTCCGTCTCGTGAGGAGGCACGGGTATGGTGACAATCGCCGGGAAGCGCAGGTGAATGGCCGTGGAAGCGACCACGGTCATGGCGTCATTCGACGATCCATCCAGATGGACGATGGACATTTGTCCGGAAATCAAATCGCCTTCGGGCATTTCGATCGCGGTGGTGACGCCGTTCGAGCGCGCGGCGGGGATTTGCTCGCTCGAGGAATTCACGGCGGT
>PLZX01000164.1:6882-7263 GCA_003152325.1 Bryobacterales bacterium
TTCCCGTTGTGCACGAGGACGGAGCCGTTCTCAATCACCGGTCCGGAAATGGTGTGGACGGTGCCGCCGCGCAGCAGGTAGCCGGTGTCGGCGGGAGGGGCTTGCGCCCAGGCGAGGCCGAAACCCAGAGTGCACACGCCAGTGATTATGCGACGCAATGAAAACATTTTATCCGAAGCGCGACAGGCCAGGAGGCTGCCAGGATGCCTGTTCCACTCAGTGGGGCGCGGGGGCGCCTTCCATCTTCTTGCATTCCTGCCAGGTATACATCATGCGATGCACCACGGTGAGGTTGGAGAGCACGGCGATGACCCACAGGGTGGCGGCCATGCGGTCGAAGAGCGCGCCGATGATGATGAGAACCACGCGCTCGGGCCGTTC
>PLZX01000312.1 GCA_003152325.1 Bryobacterales bacterium
ACTTTCTATTTGGCTCCGACAGGCGTCCAGGGAGCCTTGCCACTGTCCGTTTTTGGGATTGGGTTCGTTTGGTATAACGGGGTGGCGCGGGCTCAAGTGAGCCGCGAGAATTTGAAATTGGCTTCGTTTCGCAAAAAGAGGAGCGGCCGGCGGGCGAGTGGCGGAGTGGCTGATGTCGAGGGCGTTGGTTGGAAGATCCGATTGCATATAAGGAGTCCCTTGGATCGCCGAAGCTTCGGCGGTTTTGAGGGTAGGCGGGATGAAAAGCAATAGTCCGTCGAGCGGCTCAGAGGCGCCGCGTTCGCGAAAGCTGCCACCCGGCTTCAGAGTAGCAGACGCCTGGAACAAGAGATTCCTGGTAAATAATTGATTCTGAGGGGAAAAGAAGTTGAAATCTGGCGCTCCTCAAGCCATTTCCGAAAGTGCCCTTGCAAGCCGAAGGCAACTACGGATGCCGCTGACCTCTTATTGGGGGTGTGGTAGCAACTTCAGGCGGTTGCCTGTGAGCAGGAGTTATGCAAGATTGGTTGCATGGAACGCGACCATGTCATCGCCGCGTTGCAGGCGCATGAACAGGAGCTCCGCACCGCTGGTGTGTTGAGCGTATCGCTGTTCGGCTCAGTGGCACGTGGGGAGGATTCCACACACGATGTGGATGTGGCGGTGCGCCTCGGCGAGAATTTCTCGGCGCCGGGACTTAATTATTTCAGCCGCCTGAGCGAACTGGAAGGGCGTCTATCCGGCATTCTGGGCTGCAAGGTGGATGTCATCGAGGAACCGGTTCGCAAGAAACGTTTTCAAACAGAGATCGACCGGGACCGAGCCCTTGCCTTCTGACCAACCCGCCCGCCGCCTGGAGGACATCATCGAAAACGCGCAAGCGATTCGACGGTACGTCGCCGGTATGGACGTGACAGGGTTTGAGAAGGACCAGAAAACATACGATGCGGTTGAACGCTGCCTCGAACGGATCAGCGAAGCCGCGGCTAAACTGGGTAATCTGGCCCCGTCGCTTGTGCCGGGCCAGCCATGGCGGGAGATCAGAGCGCTCGGAAACCGCTTGCGTCACGAGTACGACGCCATCCGGGAGGATCGGCTTTGGGACATCGTGCAAGTCGACCCCCACCATTGTGCACCGCCTGTGAGGACGCCTTGCGGCGGTTGCGGGAAGGGATGGCGTAGGGAAGGAGCGGCGTCAACGTGGAAATCAGGAGGGAGAATCGTCGCGCGTCTCCGGGTTTCAGTGCACAATAGAGGTGGATGACCCAGGACCAAGCCATCGCCGAGATTACGCGTCGTCTGGTGGATTACTATCACCCGGAGCGGATCTATCTGTTCGGTTCCGCCGCCCGCGGTGATGGCGGCGCGGACAGCGATCTCGACTTCTGCGTGGTCTTACCGGACGATGCCCCGGCGGATCTCTACCGGCCAGGTGTGCATCGCGCTCTATGGGGTGTGGGCACGGCCGCGGATGTGGTCCGATGGCCGGCCAGCGACTTCGATATGCGCGCGGCCCATGTGAAAGCATCCCTGCCCGCAACCATCACGCGAGAGGGAAAAGTTCTTTATGACACCCGAAGCGTTGCGGCGTGATGAGGCTGGCCGGTGGCTCGCCCAGGCCCGGAAGGACCTCAACGCGGCGCGCTTACTGGCATCGGCGGAGCCATCCAGATCAGTCTTCCACAGCCAGCAGGCGGCGGAGAAGGCCGCCAAGGCTTTCCTCGCCTTTCACGACGTTCCCTTCCGCAAGACGCACGACCTGAACGAACTTGGGGGCCAGTGCGCTGCCTTGAATCCGTCCCTTGCTCCCTCTATTCCAGGCGGCTTCCGATCTAACCGACTACGCCGTGGTGTTCCGCTATTTGGACGCGCCGCGCGAACCGGGCGAAGGCGAGGCGACGGTGGCTCTGGGGACCGCCGCGCGAGTTTTTGAGGCAGTCAGTGCTCTCCTGGTTCCGCTCCGGTGACCCTGAGGGAATTGAGGGACTGCACTCGAATTTGTTAGAGGCTCGTTCCTCGCGGGCGGGTGCTCTTCAGTTCTCCGGATAGAGGCTCTTCCCTTGGCCCAGCGGAAAACCGGGCGCTTTCGCGCAGGTAGAGAACACCCTTTGCCTGATAGTCGGCCTTACCGATGGTGCGGCGTCCGGTTCCCTGGCTGGTGAACTTGGCTTTGGCTTGCGTGAACTTATGATCGGCGTAGCGAAGGAAGATGAGGCCGAGCACCGGGACGCTGTACTCGGAAGACTTCAACTTGGAATTGGCGCGGAATTCATCGGCGGCGCCCCAGAGTCGCTTTTCGAGGTCGCTGGTGTTGGCTGGCATTGGGATGGTTGGTGGCGGAAGGTCAACAGTCCCGCTCTTGCGTGAATGAACAGTTTACCGCTTTGGTTTGCGGTGTGCGGCAGGTACGCGGCAGGGTGGGCTGCGCCGGGCTTGGCAGGATGAATCCTGCCCCACCTTGCCGACCGGCCAGGAGGCCGGTCCCACGACAACGTCGAAACCACGGCTGGCCGAACTTCGATCAGCACCATGCATCGGGCCAAGGGCTTGGAGTTCCGCACCGTCGTTGTGATGGCGTCCGTCGACGAAGTGATTCCGCTGCAGGAACGGATCGAAACGGTTGCGGACGACGCGGATCTCGAAGAGGTTTACAACACAGAACGCCAGTTGCTCTATGTTGCCTGCACACGTGCACGGGATCATCTGCTGGTGACCGGCGTCGATCCAGCATCGGAATCCTTAGATGACCTGCGGAAGTGAGGTTCCGCAACGCTGGAATTATTGATGGACAGGCTGGACCCCGAATTTACGCACCCCCGACCTCAACGCGGAGAATGTCGGAAGGCTCATCGCGGCTTTTCCCGATTGCGTCACCGAGGCGCGCGACGCACAGGGCAAGCTATGCGGCTGCGGACCGGCGCGGCTGAATCTCTTTGAGAATCGCGCCTTCAAACTCATCCCGCGCGACTTCCATTTCATAATGCGCCTGCAGATTCATCCACATTTGGACTGACGTTCCGAAGTAACGAGCCAGGCGCATGGCAGTCTCCGCGGTAATGCCGCGCGTGCCGTGGATGATGGCGGTGATGCGGTTGGGGGAGACGTGAAGCGCCTTGGCCAACTGATTCATGGTGAGGCCGAAGTCGTCCATAAACTCTTTCAGATGTTCTCCGGGGTGAATGGGCGGCAGTCTTTTGGGCATGGGTCCTCCTTAGTGGTAATCCACGATTTCGACATTGTAGGCGTTTCCTTCGTGCCAACGAAAGCAGACGCGGTACCGATCGTTGATCCTGATGCTGTGTTGTCCGACCCGGTCCCTTTTCAGGGCTTCGAGCCGGTTGCTGGGCCGGGCCAGAAGATCGCGCAAAGTTGCCGCGACGTGCAGCGCGTCCAAACGACGGCGCGCAGCGGATTCGATGTTCACGAAACGGGCAACCCGCTCTCTCCGGAACAACCGTTCGGTATCCTGGCAGCGGAAGGACTCGATCACCCCTTGAGTATAACCGTTTTACGGAAAGCGTAAATATCGATGGCCCCTTTCGCCAGATTCCAGGCCCCCGCCGGCGGGAACCCAACCACGGCCGAGCCACATCACCGCCAAACGAACTGAATGCCGTAGACTGGACCCGAATTTATACACCTCAATTCGCGGCGATCGCCACGGTTGCCTTGTTGCTGATGGTTCCGAGGAACTGCAGCGTGATGCCCACGGTTCCGGCTGGCGCATCGGCCGGCACCACCACGTTGATCTGCGTGACCCCCGGCAATCCTGGCGCTCCTCCGACATACGAAAAACCTGCCGCCGCTCCGCCGACGGAGACCTGCGGCGCCGCGATCGGGATCATAAGCAGCGGATTCACGATCCCCCATCCCGTCCCGAAGACCTCGATAGTCTCCCCGTGCCGTGCGGGGTTCGTGGCCGAGACGACCGTGCCGTTGGTGTGCACCGCGGCTAGTGGCCCTCCGGGTGTACCGTCCAGCGTGAAGAGTCCCGCTCCCCAGAACCCCACCGACAACTTGGATGGGGCCGAGGCCGTCTGGCCCCGCACCACCGTCACCGATTGCGCCAATTCCGCCGGAAGAACGAAGTTGATCTGCGTGGGAGAGACATAGTACAGCAGGGCCGGAACGCCATCGACATCCACCCGGGTGCCCGCCAGTTCGCGCGGTAGCGGAAACGCCTGGGCTTGCGCCGCGGCGCCGGCCAGATTGCTCCCGAAGATGGTGACCAGCGATCCGGTGGCCAGCGCGGATCCGTATCCCGCCGAGTTCACTACCGCCCCGATCGATGGAGCGGGCGCCGCCGATGTCTGCGCCAGGTACCACGTTCTGGCCGTCGCATCGCTGTGAAAGAAGTCCAGCAGCATGCGCGCCACCTTGAGTTGCCCTGTGGGGCTGGGATGCGTCCCGTCCGCTTGCATCTCCGAGCAAGCCCAGGTCAGGCCATCGAAGCGCGGTGTCAGCCCGTCCGCCCACAGATACGGCCCCCAGGTCAGCCAAGGAGATTTGCCCGATGCGACGTCGAGTCCCGGGTCGCCATCAATCTGCTGCTGGATGAGCCATTTCACCGCGAAGCCCGTCTGATAGGCGAAAGGCTCCGGGTTCAGGGTGCTGGTGGCGTAGCCGCCATAGATACGGCTGGAAAAATAGATGATCTTGAGATTCGGGAAGCGCGCGCGCGACAACTGTGCGATGGTGGCCAGCTCCGATTGCAGTTGCTGGGCATCTTTCGGGAACGCCAGGCTGGGTTCCGCGTCAGCTTCCTTAAGCCAAAGTGCCTGCACCTGGGCGTCGGTGACCCCGGCTGCTCGAAGGCGCGTCTCAACCTGCTGCCAATACTGGTCCGGCTGCGCGACAATCGCCGCCGCGGTTACGCCGCTCACCGCGCCATCCACCGGCAGCACCGCCGCGTTGCGCGCGCCGTCCGCCATCGCCAGCGGGAGAAACGCCGTGAATTCCAGCGTGGTGTTCGACATGCCGATGGAGAGCAGCACGATCTTACCGGCCGGGCCGGGGCTGCCCGCGGCATCGCGCGGCAGGATCAGCGCCGCTTGCTGCAAGCCCAACGTCTGGAACGCTGCCGGCGCTTGATTTCCGCTTGGGTAGAGCGATACCGTCTGGCCCTGATACGCTGGCGGATAGGGATCCGCGAAGGGCACGAAGCCGACCGACGTCTGGTTGCAGTTCTGTCCCCACACCGCGGCCGGCAACAGGATCCACGCCAGGAGTCGCACTACATAAACCCTAACACCGCTGGCCGCCGGCAAGTTGCTGAAGGGCCATTTCGCTACTCGCGGGCTGGCTCGGCTTCCAGGCTTTGAGCGCCCATATCCTGGGCTCGAATCAGGCGGCGGGCGTTCTCACGGATGCGCGGCAGACGGGTCCAGAAGACGATGGCGGCGGCCAGACAGACTCCGCCACCGGCGGCTACGGCTCGCGGAGCGCCCAGATGCTCGGCCACAAAGCCGACGGCCAGGGAGCCAAAGGGCGCCATGCCCATCATCGTCATGGCATAGATGGACATCACGCGGCCGCGGAGGCGGTCGGGGACCATGCTCTGGATGAGCGTGTTGGTTGCGCCCATCTGGATCATCATGGAGAAACCGACGGGCACCAGAATGGCGGTGGAGAGCCAGAAGGTGTGCGAGAAGGAGAAAGCGATGAGCCACAGGCTGAAGCTCGTGGCGGCCATAGCGGCCCAGCGGCCGAGACCTGCGAGGTGGCGGCGGCTGGCCAGGATCAGCGCCGCCGCGAGCGCGCCGATGCCGGTGGCCCCCATTAACCAGCCCAGGGCCTTGGGGCCGCCGTGGAGGATGCGGTCGGCGAAGGCGGGCATGAGCACGGTGAAGGGCGTGCCGGCCAGGCTGACGACACCCAGCAGAGCCAGCAGCAAGTGCACGGGAGGATTCTGAACCACAAAACGGAAGCCTTCGATAATGTTCTTGAGCGGCGAGCCTTCCCGTGGGGCGGGTTTGAAGGGCTCGACGCGCATCATCAGCAGGCCGGCGATCACGGCGATGTAGCTGGCGCCGTTGGCGAAGAAGCACCAGCCCTCGCCGACGACGGCGATCAGCAGGCCGGCGATGGCCGGGCCGACAATACGCGATGCATTGAACATGGAAGAGTTTAGCGCGATGGCGTTCATGAGGTCGGGCTTGCCGACCATCTCCACGATGAAGGACTGGCGCGCGGGGATGTCGAAGGAGAAGACTACGCCGAGCGCTGCCGAGAGCACGAAAATATGCCAGACCTGCACGGTTTTAGTGAGGGTGAGAGCCGCGAGCACGAAGGCCAGCAGCATGGAGGCGGTTTGGGTAGCGATGACCACGCGCTGGCGGCTGTAACGATCGGCGACGATGCCGGCGACGGGGGAGAGTAGTAAGAGTGGGATCTGCCCGGCGAATCCGATGCCGCCCAAGAGCACCAGCGACCCGGTGAGGCGGTAGACCAGCCAGGCCTGCGCCAGATTCTGCATCCAGGTGCCGCACAGGGAAATGAGCTGGCCCGCGAAGAAGAGCTGGAAGTTGCGATATTGCAGGGCTCGCAGGGTGGCGGGGAGTTTCAGCACTTCTTCCATTCTAGTGAGAAGACAGGCCAGGAGGCCTACATGCTAGTGTGGTTTTACTCAAAGAATGCGAGCTCCTCCCCAAAAACTTCCGGAGAAAGCGGTGTGGATGGCCTGCGCGATTTTGGCGGTGTGGGCGGCGGCGCTGGTCTATGCCCGCGACCAAGTGCCGCCGGGGCTCAACAACGACGCGGCGCAGGAGGCGCTACGCGGTATTTACCTGGTGGAAGGGCGCCACTGGGAAGTCATCACTTTTTCAGTGGGCAACTCCGCCGAGACGCTGTATCTTTACCTCCTGGGGGCGCTGATGCACGTGATGGGCCCGACCACGCTGGCGCTGCAACTGGCCTGTTGGCCGTTTGCGCTGGCGACGATTTGGATGGTCTGGAAATTGACGGCGCGCATCACGGATTCGGTTCCGGCGTGGGTTCCCTTGCTCACGGCGGCGGCTTCCCTGTGGCTGTTCCACTATGCGCGGAGCGGGCTGCGGGCAATCACAGCGCCCTTTTTTCTGGCGGCCTTTACGCTGCTGCTCGACCGCGTGGAACGGCGGCCGCAGGACCGCGGGCCGGGGTTTCTGTGCGGCGCGGTGCTGGGGCTGAGCCTTTACGCATACACCTCGGCGCGCGTTTTGCCGATCGCCTTCCTGGCATATGCGATATTCCGCCTGCTGCGCGAGCGGGGCGAGCGCCTGCCGCTGCTCTGGCGCTATGGCGCGATTGTAGCGGGGGCGGTGGTGACGTCGATTCCCAACCTGCTGTTTTTTTTCCAAAGGCCGGGAGAGTTTCTGGGGCGCGGCAGCTACGTGGTGGCCGGCAGCGGAATCGATCGCGCGATTCACGTGGTGTGGACCGCGTTGTTGCCGTGGTATTACCCGAGCGTCTATCGCAATCTGGGCTCATTGACGTATCAATCCGACGGCGTAAGCGCGGCGCTGACGGCGGCCGGAGAGAATCCGGTGCACCTGGTTCTGGCCGTGGCGATGCTGGTGGGCTTGTGGCGCGCGAGGCGCCTGCTGGACCAGCCGGTGGCCGCGTTTCTGCTGGCCGCGTGGATCACCGCGACGCTGCTGCTGGGGATCGCAGGGCCCAGTCTGACGCGCCTGCTCATCATCCTGCCGATTTACCTCGTTCTGGCCGCGCTCGGTTTCGGCTTTGCAAGGGAAGCGCTGCCGTGGCTGCGGCCGGTGGTTCCGCTGGTGATTGCGGCCGTGGCGGTGATGGAAGGCTACTCTTACTTTTCAAGCGGCGCGGAGCAGGCCGAGTATTATGGAGCGGCGGCGACGCCCATGGGCCAGATGGCGGCGGCCATGGCGGCCCAAGGACACCGCGTGCTATGCATCGTTTCCAAAGACGCCAACGTGGTGACGCTGCTGACGCACGACCAGACCGAGCGAGTGGGGGTAGTGGAGTTCTACGGACGGCCGCTCGACCCCTCGCAGCTTCCGATGCGCGCACTCCAGCCGGAGGTGGTGCTAGTGGAGGACGCACCGGCATTCCGTCCGTTTACGGCGAGGCTTCCGGAAAAAACCAGAACGTGCCGGGAGGAGCGGTTCTCCTGTTATAGCGTGCCAGGGGCCTAGCGTAGTTTAATCACGTCAATTGTAACATTCTGAACTGCGTTTGGGCCGACTTCGACCTTCTTGGCCGCCTCCAGCGCACGCTCCAGCGTGCCGGGCAGGCGATCATCGTCTTCCTCTCGAGATCGCACGGCAAGAACGCGGTATTCGCCAGGGGCCAAGCCGGTGAACCCGAACCTGCCTTTCTTGTCGCCCGCGGTGCGGACCGGCGGATCGGGATAGTCGCCGCCCGGAAGAGGCCACTTCGCCAGAATCACGTGCGGCTCGCTCACGGGCTGGTCGCCATCCATTACAACGCCACTGATTGTGGCGACCTTGTCGTCGATCAGGATTGTCAGATCCTGGCCCATTGCAGCCCCCAGCGGCAGGATTTGATCGGGTAATGGGTGCCCGTTATAGCGGAATTCCTTGACGTAAGCGCCAGCGCCGAGTCCGCCAACAGTAACCAGATAACCTCCGAGCGGGAAACCCACGAACTGCGCTTTTCCCGATGGGTTCACAGGTCTGGGCGTTACAAGGTCGCCTGTAGGGAGAGCGTTCAAGGGATTGAGGGTGACCCGCAGCTTGCCGAAGTCCGGCGTCTTCGCTTCCTCGAAGGCTGCGACGGTGACATTGACGGTCACGCCGCGCTCCAGCGGCGCCGTGATCTCGACGTTTTTGTCTTGGACGACAAAAGAGACAGAAGCCGTCTCGCGTGTCTCGGCAGCGTCTTTGATCATGGTAAGAAGGAGACGGTAAGAGCCAGGCGGGAATCCGGTGATCAGCAGGTCTGGGGCACATGCCGCGCTTCCGATGATGCTCGTCCTACGGGGGACTTGCTGGTAGATCAGCATCTTGTCTCCCGGTCCGCACGACCCGGGAGGTATGCGCACATGCAGCCTGTAATACGGCACCTTGTGGACATGCACCTTACCGGCATCTACCGACAGCCCCGATCCAACGACCAGCGGAACTGCGGTCTCCAGGTCATGGCCTCCCGGCCAGTAAGAGGCCTCGTAGTCTTCGTCCACGGCTCTCCAGTCGTCTGCCGAGGCCCCGGAAATGATCCGCTCGCGTCCAGTTTTTTGCGCGAGAATATTGACCAGGTATTCCCCAGGCGTAAGATTCGATACTACGAACTCGCCATCGGCATTCGTCTTCGCCTGCACGGCCGCAACAACGAGAATGCGACCGTCCTGCCTCGTAATTCGGGTCGCATACACCGTCAGGTTGGGGATCGGCTTCCCGGTGACCATGTCCACTACGGCTCCGGTGACTTGGCCGGGGCGCGAGAGCCTAAGCCGCGCCTCGCCGGCCGGCTCCGCCGTGGTTAGCGTGACATCAATGATACTCTTTCCTTCGCCCCGGCTCGGTGCGCTGTAACCTTCTTTCTTTGCGGAGACGGTGTAATACCCGAGTTTCTCCGGGTAAAATGCGAACGCGCCCGCGGCATCCGTCTGGGCCGTGTTCGTAGAGGTGAGGGAGCCGATGCCATACCGGATAGACGGGCGCTCCTCACCGAGAAAGTACAGCGACACTTCGGCGCCGACGAGAGGCTGCGTGGTTCCGGACTCCAAGACCGTGCCCTGGATCTCGGGATGGGCGAGCACATTGCTCTTGTCGTGCTGAGTGGCGAGTGTTTGACCGTGGGCCAGCCCGCAAAACAAAGCTACGGACAAGGCGCCTCTGCTGTGTCGTAGTCTCATGATTTCCTCGTCGCTAAATGCCGGCTGAACCATTTGTGCGGATGTTGCATTCTTACGCGGATAACCAGGCGGCGCCGATCTCATCCAGGATGCGGGCGGCTTCGGCGGCGGGGTCGGGGGCGCACGTGATCTGACGGCCGATTACCAGGTAGTCGGCTCCATCGCGCATGGCTTCGGCTGGGGTGGCGACCCGCTTCTGATCGCCCCAGGCGGCGCCGTGAGATCGCACACCGGGCGTGATTAAGATGGGCTTCGGGCCGAGGGCCTGGCGCAGTGCGGCAGCTTCGAGCGGGGAGGCGACGATGCCGTCGATGCCCAGCGACACGGCTTTGCGCGCGCGGTGCTCCACCAACTCGGGAATGGTTTGAGTGGCGCCCAGGTCTTCGAGATCTTCGGGGCCGAAGCTGGTCAGGACCGTGACGCCGAGGAGTTGCAGGCCGGAATCGCCGCGGCCTTCGACGGCGGCGCGCATCACCGAGCCCACAGCGTGGACGGTGAGGAATCGCACGCCAGTGCGGGCCACCTGCACGGTGGCGCGCCGGACGGTTTCGGGAATGTCGTACAGCTTGAGGTCGAGAAAGACTTCCTTGCCTTCGTCAATCAGCTCGCGGACGAAGGCCACGCCGGCTCCGGCATAGAGTTCCATACCGATTTTGTAGAAGTTCACGCGGCCGGCGAGGCGCTCGATGAGGGCGCGGGCCTTATCGGCCGATTCCAGATCGAGAGCGACGATGATGGGGTTTCGAGTCATACGAGGTGGATGGCTTTCTGGCCACGCGGCAACACGCGGCCGATGCGATACGCGCCATCGAAGGCGCGTTCGAGTGAGGCGGCATCGGGCTCGGGCAGCGAGATGAGCAGGCCGCC
>PLZX01000368.1 GCA_003152325.1 Bryobacterales bacterium
CAATATCGCCAGCTCTCGTTCCGTGACCTTTTGGCCGCTCCCCAACTGAGATGGAAAAGCAGGCTCGAAGAAGCGTTCTTAAACGGAATCGTGGTTTGATATAGACAATGCAATTCCGCCGCGTTCTCTGCTTCGCCGCTATGGGCGCCATGCTGCCGGCGCAGCAGAGCATCCCAGCGAACGAGTTGCGGCTCAGTAGCGGGCCTTATTGGCTCCCATCGATGCCGGCCGTGAAGGTGGAAGCCCGTCTGGTGGAAGTCGGTGTGGTGGTCCGCGATACCCATGGCCACGCTGTCGGCGGGTTCACGAAGGACGATTTTGCTATCGAAGATTCGGGCAAGAAGCAGGCGATTACGGCGTTTTCCGCCGAGGGTCGATCTGTTCCAGGCCCGTCGCCCACGGTTGCAGGCAGGGAGCCACTGGCGACGGCGAGACCTGGGCCCCAGGCCCCCCTTCCGGCGGGCCCTCCGCGATTCCTCGGGCTGGTCTTCGACGATCTCACCCTCACAGCAGACGATCTGGTTCCCGTACGGACTGCGGCCAAGCGCTTTCTCACCCACGGCCTGCAGAGCAACGACATGGTGGGGATCTTTTTCACGTCGAAGGGCCTGGTTCAAGTCTTTACGGCTGATCCCGCCAAGCTGAGCGAAGCCGTTGACCATTTGAATTTCGCCCGGACTCATATTGATCTGCCCAGTTGCCCGAATCTGACTGCTTGGGAAGTTATGGAGCTCGCCGGGATGCCGGATCCCTCGCTGCTGACCCTCAAGACCAACGAAGCCGCGAGTTGCGGATTCTGTCCGAGTCTTGGCAGAGGCAGGGGCGCAGGCAATGCGACCGGCGGAAGCGGAAGGGCGGGGACTGTCAATGGTTGCGCGCTCAGAGTGGAGATGCTCGCGCGGTCCCTTTGGGAACAGATTCGCAACTCCTCCGCGCGAACGCTGTATGCTCTCCAGGCAATCGTGGATTATATGGCGGAAATGCCGGGCAGGCGTGCAATCGTGCTCGCATCCTCCGGCTTTCTCTCGCGCACCTTGGAGGAAGAACGGGAAAGCATCATCGACCGTGCGCTCCACGCCGGGGTGGTAATCAATTCGCTCGATGCCAAGGGACTTTATACCCAGGACCTGAGCTTGGAGGGCCCGGTGCCGACCATGGCAACTCTGCAGTACCGGCAAAACCTGGGTACGAGAACACAGTGGGAAAGTAACGATGCCATGGCGATCCTTGCGTCCAGCACAGGCGGTCTGTTCTTCCACAACAATAACGACATCGATTTGGGATTCCGCGAACTCGGCCTGGTCCCCGGGGTTTCCTATATCCTCGGTTTCTCGCCGATCAGCGCTCCCGACGGCAAGTATCACAAGCTGAAGATCCGGTTGAAGACACCGGGCCAGCATGAGGTGCAGGCGCGGCCCGGATATTACGCCACCATCTCACCGTCGGTGCCTCCTGCTGCCGAGCGCCGGATTGACAAGGAAGTCTTGTCGTTGAGCACCGTCGATGATGTCGCCAGCCGCGTTGCCGCCGTATCCGCCAAAACACCCGGCGGCGAGACGGCATTGCGCGTCACCTTGCATTTGGATGTGCAGCGCCTGCGATTCACAACTGTCGCCGGCGTGCGCATGCTAAAGCTCACGTTTATTGCCGTCCTGTTCGACGAGCACTCCGCTTTTGTGGCGGGTAAGGAAGGCCAGGCGGAATTTATGTTGAAAGAGGAGACCTTCAACCGGCTCACGAGCGGGCTGGATACCAAACTGACGCTGGTGGCACCTCCCGGAAAATACCGTCTGCGTAGTGTCGTGTCGGAGGGGACCGAAGGGAAACTAACCGCGGCGAGCCAGGAAGTCGAGATTCGAAGCGAACGCCCACGCTGAAGGAATGATGAGTAGCATCGAAACGAGCATCAGAATCACCCTCACGAGCACTTCGAGGGCGGTGCCGCCGAACTCCAGACGCGTTGCGTGGTGGCACGGTTCAAACAGATGCCCACAGCGGGGACAGGACCACAATCCGTCGGCGAGGCTCGCGGCGCAACGGGGACGTCGCACTGGGCGCAAGGGTAGCACCATTGCTGCCCCGAACTGCTGCCCCGAACTGCACCGCGAATCCGATTCGGCTGTGGCGGCGGCTCACGACCGGCGACGAGGTTTCCTTAAACCTGCCCAGGGCCGGCGCGATCCTTCACTCTGCGGGTGGTTGTGCCGCACTGACTACGCCTCTTTCAGAATGCGAATCGTCCAGAAGTCATCGGCAAGGTCCGTCGTGGTCAGGTATGTATAGGGGATTGTGAAGTAGCCTTTGATCCCCCAATCCCTTCCCCATGAATTGCGCACAGTGAAGCGCTGCGTCGCATCATCGTAGCCCACCGCTAGCACGGCGTGGCCTCCCTGAGATTTCTCTTTCGGGCCCGGCACGTTCAACACACCTGTTTTTGCCACTTCCGGGCTTTCGAACGCGGCATAGACGGTGAAACCGAAGACGAACGGAAAACCGGAGGCAATGCAACCTTTCAACTGGTTCAGGTTACTGGAATCGAGCCGCTGGTACCCCACAGCCTCGCACTTCGTTGCGTCGAGGTAGCATTTCGGCTCGGGTTTGGTGGCGAATTTATTGATGTCATAAAGCCACTCGGTTTCCGGGCAGACTCCGAGATTCGCAACGGATTTCACGCCATCGCGAATTTGCGCGCCAGCGTCGGAATTGACTGTTCCCTCCGTGCTTCTCTCGTTGTAGTAGATGAAGAGCCGGGAGGGCGCGAACACCTTAGTTCCTTGTTTCTTCTGCTCGAATTGAATGGCTCCCGATATGGCGTTGGCGGTGCAACTACTGAGCTGGCCCTGATCATATACCGGCGGACAACCGGACCGAAGGTCTTTCTTCGGCGGCAGTGTGGCGAGTATCGGCTGCGGAGCCGAGTAGAGGTGGTCACGATGGTCGGGCAGGTCGGGAGCCCAACCGTACTTGCGATTGATCGGCATGTGTCAAATCCTCCTGGTACAACGATAACCGGAATTTCAATTTTACGAACCCAGCTTGGCCAAGTATACACTCACCCGCTTCTCGATCCTCAGTGCGAGAACTCGTCGCTGGTGAATTACACGTCAGTCATGCCTGATCGGTCACGACTCCACGAACTCGTCGATACCCTGCCGGAGGCTGCCATCGCCATGGAGGAGGGCGGACTGGAACATTTGCAGACGTGGCCGCCGTCCGCACCTCCACAGGTCCGCGCGATTAACGAGGCGCACATGCAGAGGATGCGAGAGTCAATGCGTCCTGGCACAGCGGGCGGCGGTGGTGGCGGTGGCAGTTACCGGATGGGGCCGGGCGGGCGGATTGAACACGGCCACCAATCCAATAGTCATTGGGAAGGCGACGCCGTGGTCATCGAGTCCCACAGATTTCACGCTGGTCACGAGTTGGTGATCGAGGAGCGGGTGCGCTTGGTGGACGGGACGCAGTTGGCGTACAGCCACGAGATCACGGGACCCGATGGCAGCACCGAGCGGCACGAGATCGAAGACCACCGGATCAATGCATCACGGGTGCAGTTGGCTCAGGGGAACGCTCCAGATACGAATTAACGACGGATCCTTAATTATGAGTGTCTTCCCGCTTGCATCTTCCGGACGGCCATCGTGGCGATGCCTGCGGCGACGAAGGCCCAGGTTGCAGGCTCGGGGGTGCCGTCTGAAGATGGCGGGTTCAAAGTTATGCCGTCAAGCAAAGGGTCATTATTGCCGAGCCAGGCGTTGCCTGAACCCGCTATTGTGGACGTGACGGTGAATGCAACGATGGTCGAAGATGAGGAAGCGGTAAAGTTCAGTGTCTCCGTCACCCATGGCCCGGTAAACGGATCACCACTGGCAACCAGTGTATAACTGTCGAGCACGGATCCGTTGATGAGTACGTTCAGAATTTCCGGCGGATCGCCTCCGCCCTCCGACGACAAACCGAAGCTCAAGGTATACAGGAGCCCGGAAGTTGTCGGGTCCGTCTGCTGAATACCGTCGCCGGAGTTCGGCTGCGGATTCGCCCAGCCTCCGAGGTCGTAGAAATTGAGACCGTCGTAGACCGGCATACCTGTGGCGAGGGAGTACGGAAATACACCTTGCGTCAGACCGATCTGGGTCCATCCCGTCGGCGTGGTCGTAATGCTGCTCGATGCTTCAAAACTTCCATTCGTGACCAGGTTCGCCCACGACGCGAGAGGGAAGGCGAATAGAATCACGGCCAAAACGCTGCTTTGGGCTAGGGCGGTGTACGCCGCCACGATGGATGTTGCAGCTAGTGATCTTTGCTTGCAGTGTTGCATGTTGCCCCTCCTCTTTTCCCAATCACGGGCTATGATAACCGCTCCACTCGATCGCCACAACCCGCGCGTTCGTGTAGGTCCGCGCGCAACCTTGCGGCGTTAGGTTTAAAATCTTTGCATGCCGGAGGCCCCATGAAATGGCGAGCGATTCTGATTGTCTTGAGCGCTTTTCCCTCTTTCTTGAAAAGCGAGCTGCTGCCGATCCGGACCTACACTACCGCCGACGGCTTGGCAGCGGACCGCGTTGACTGCATCGTCTCGGATTCGCGCGGGTTCCTGTGGTTCTGCACTCCGGAGGGCCTGTCGCGGTTCGACGGGTACCATTTCGTCAGTTACGGCGTGGGCGAAGGGTTAGCGAACCGCATGGTATCAACGCTAATCGAAACGCGTGCCGGCGATTATTTTGTGGGAACGGGGCGCGGAATCTCGCGGATCAATCCCGCCGGCAAGGGCGCCCGGTTTGCCACCTATGCGCCGGAGCAGGAGGCCGCGCAAAACTACGTGACGGCCCTCCGGGAATCGCGGAGCGGCAAAATCTGGTGCGCAACCGAGAAAGGCCTCTTCGAATGGAACGTGGCGAGCGGCTTTCGCCGCAGACAGTTGCCCCTGCCGCCGGGAGACGAAATCGGCAGCATCGTGGAGGACCGGGGCGGCGATCTGTGGATCGGCACGGCCACCGGGATTTACGTGCTGCGAGAGAGCGGGACCGTGCAGAGCTTCACCGTGAAGGACGGTTTGCCTGGAAATTGGGCCGAGATGTTGTTGGTGGACTCCAAGGGGAGATTGTGGGCGGCGCTTCGCGGCGGGCTGGCACTGATCAGCCGGCGCGCGACAGGCAACTGGGGCGTAGAGAAGGCCTATACGGAGAAGTCCGGCCTGGTTGGCGGGGATGTGAAGGCGCTGGCGGAAGCGTCCGACGGAACCCTCTGGGTGGGCACAACCCAGGGAATCAGCCGGCTCAGATTGGGCGCCGGCGAACCGGCGGTTTTCCAAAACCTGACCCGCGCGCAGGGATTGAGCGACCGGACCATTATTGCACTGGCCGAAGATCAGGCCGGGAACATCTGGGCCGGAACCGAAGGCGCCGGCGTGATGCGAATCGATCGCCTGGGATTCACGACCTATCGCGAGCAGGACGGTCTGCCAACGGACCGGGTGTTTTCGGTGTTCGAAGACCAGGCCGGAGAACTTTTGGCAGTGACCTCAGGGCCGGGGAACCCGTGGAATCGTTCGGTCGAAATCTTCGATGGAGTGAGGTTCCACGGTGTGGCTCCGAAACCCTATGGCGACCGTGCCAGTTGGGGATGGAATCAAGTCTTGCTACAGGGCCGGACCGGAGAATGGTGGGCAGCGACCAAGGACGGGCTGTGCCGGTATCCCGCGATGAAAGCGGCGGAACTGGACGGCCGCAATCCGCGAATCTGCTATTCGCGCGATGATGACATCTTCCGCATTTTCGAGGATTCCAAGGGCGGCATCTGGGCCTCCGCCCAGTCCAAGCGGGGGGACCAGTTGATGCGATGGGACCCGCGGACAGACACGGTTTTCCACTTCCCGGCTCTTGGGAATCCCGGCAGCCCTCCCGACGACTTGGTGAGCGCCTTTGCCGAAGACCGGCAGGGAAACATCTGGATGGGACTGTATAGGGGCGGTTTGTATCGTTACGATGGCCGCAGTTTCCAGCACTTCCAACAGAGTGGCGGCATGCCGGGAGGCGCCATCTTCGCGCTGCTTGCCGGCGAGGGCGGGCTGTGGATCGGATCGAACGGCGGTGGCCTGGGCAGCGTGGGGAACAGCGGGGATGAGCGCCCGCGGGTAGCGATCTATAACTCGGCCCGCGGGATGGCGAGCGACATCGTTAACTGCATCGTGGAAGACCGCCAGGGACGCATTTACGCCGGCACAACCAAAGGCGTGGATCGCCTGGACCCAAAGACCGGCCACATCCGGCACTTTTCGAACGCCGATGGCCTGGCGCATGGAGAATTCACGTCGGCAGTCCGCGACCGCTCGGGCTCGCTCTGGTTTGCGACCAAACAGGGCCTTTCGAGGCTGATTCCCGCGGACGATCGTCCGCCTGTCAATCCGCGCGTTTTCATCACGGACTTGCGAATCGGCGGTGCGTCCTATCCGGTATCTCAGCTCGGCGAGACGCGGGTCTCGCAACTGGAGTTGAAGCCGTCGCAGAATCAGCTTCAAGTGGAATTTGTCGGTCTGGATTACGAGCCGGGAGACGTCCTCCGCTATTCGTACAAACTGGAAGGAGCGGATTCCGAGTGGAGCCCGCTGCGCAGCCAGCCCATGGTCAACTACGCGGCTCTAGCCGGCGGAAAATACCGCTTTTTGGTGAAGGCCGTGACTTCCGAGGGCGTGGAAAGCGCGTTGCCGGCGGAGATCGATTTCACCGTGCTGCCGCCGGTATGGAGACGGTGGTGGTTTGAGAGTCTCGCCGTGGCGCTGGCGGCTGCGTTGGTGTTTGCCGCACACCGCTACCGCGTGACGCAGATGGTGGACCTGGAGCGCATGCGGACCGCCATCGCCACCGATCTGCACGATGACATCGGCGCCAGCCTCTCGCAGATCGCCATCTTGACTGAAGTCGCGCGCGTCAGTGGCAATGGCCAGGGACGGCCGGGCGAGCCGCTGGAACGGGTTGCCACGCTGGCCCGCGAGCTGGTGGATTCCATGGGCGACATCGTCTGGTCCATCCGCTCTGAGCCGCACGGCATGGACTCACTGACCCGGCGGATGCGCGAGTTTGCACTCGATCTGCTCGTGTCGCAGGGGGTCGCGTTCGAGTTTCAAACGCCCGCAGAAAACGTGCCCCTGAGTCTGCAAGCCCGGCGGCAGCTCTTCCTCTGGTTTAAAGAGTGCGTGCACAACGCAGCCCGCCACTCCGGCTGCACGGCAGTCCAGGCCGAGCTGAAGGTGGTGGACCGGGAGATCGTGCTCACCGTGGAAGACAACGGAAGCGGATTGAATCCGGCCGAAAAGCCGCCGGGCTGGACGGGCGGCAGCGGAATTCCGGGCATGCGGCTGCGGGCGGAAAGCCTTGGCGGCCGCATGCAGTTGACTTCGAAGCCCGGCGAAGGCTGTCGCGTGGCGATTTACCTTCCGATGCGCCACGGCGCTTTTTCCAAGGCTGGCCTCTGATCCCCCTGCGCATTTGTGCAGGTGGCCTGCGTCCCGCCATGCCTTACACTGAAACGTCGGTAGGTGATATCGGTGGACCAATCCCAAACGCCAGTCATCGGCGTGGCGATCATCGAAGACCAAAGGGAGACGCGGGAAGGTCTCTCCTTTCTCATCAACAACACCAATCGCTTTGAGTGCCGGCATGCCTATGCCTCGATGGAAGCGGCCCTGGAGGGAATCGGCGCTAACCCGCCGCGCGTCGCGCTGGTCGATATCGGCCTTCCCGGGCTTAGTGGCATCGACGGCGTTCGAATCCTGCGAGAGCGCTACCCCGCGATCGCGCCCGTTTTGCTGACCGTGTATAAGGACGACGACCGCATTTTTCAGGCGGTTTGCGCCGGAGCCTGCGGATATCTTCTCAAGAAAACGCCGCCCGCACGGTTGCTGGAGGCGGTAAAGGAGATTGCAGAGGGTGGCGCGGTGATGTCCCCGGAAGTTGCCATTCGCGTGGTGGAATTGTTCCGGAGGACACAAACGCCTGAAGAGTTCTCCCCAAGCCTCTCGCCGCAGGAAATGCGGTTGTTGAAGCTGCTGACGCAGGGCCATCAGAACAAAACCGCGGCCGCGGAACTGGGGATTAGTGTTCACACGGTCAGCTTTCACCTGCGCTCGATTTACGAGAAGCTGCACGTGCATTCGCGATCGGAGGCCGTTGCCCGCGCGCTCCGCGAAGGGCTGATCCACTGAC
>PLZX01000308.1 GCA_003152325.1 Bryobacterales bacterium
GATGGTCGCCGATGACGCACTTGAAGACCACTTCGACCCCGAGATTGTTCAATTCGCCGGTGAGGTAGAGAGAGTTGGTGTCGACTCGCTCGGCCGTCAGCATTTCCGAGCCGACTGCGATGATTTCGGCGTCCATCAGACCAGCAGCCGGCCTTTGATCCCGACGTCCACGCGGTAGAGCGCGTTGGTGGTGGCGACGATCATGGAACGCGACGGCGTGAAGGCTAACCCGACGATACCGGGGCCGGAGAGGAAAAGCTCGGCCTGGCGGTCGGGATGGATACAGACAACGCCTTTGCGGCCGGCGAGAGAAGCGGCGACGTAGAGGCGGCCGTCTTCGTCGAAGGCCATTCCTTGCGGCCGGCCGAGGCCGCGGTAGAAAACGTCCACCTCGCCGTGGTCGGAGATGCGGTAGACGCAATCGTAGCTCGAAGTAGTGGGGCCGGTGACGTAGAGGTAGCCGTCGGGGCCGAACGCCAGGTGGTAGGCCGCCATGGATTGCTCCAGGGTGGCGAAGACGAAGATCTGACGGTCGGGACTGATCTTGAAGATGGTTCCGGCGCGGTCACCGACGTAGAGGTTCTGCTGGCCGTCGAACGCCATTCCGGTGGCAACCCCCATGCCCTCCACGAATACGGACATGTTGCCGGTAGGCGTGACCTGATAGACCATGCCGTCGTAGCGGCTGCTGACGTAAAGCATGCCGGCGGCATCAAAGGCGAGGCCGGTGGCGTTCATCAGTTCGTTGAGGAACGGCTTGAGGTTCAGGTTGAGATCGATCTTATAGACCGCGACGGCCACCTTCTGGCCCCGGGCGCCGCTGAAGGTGGTGTAGATGTTGCCGAAGGAATCGACGGCCGGGTTGGAGACCGGGTGGAGGCTTTCGGCGATGAGAACGCCGATATCGCAGGCCCAGGATTCACTGGAATGCGCGCCGTTTTCAATTACCAGGCCGCCGGCGAAGGCGCCTTCCGGCACGCGGGCGATGACGAAGGAATCGGAACCAATCACTACCGTGGCTCCCACATCGCCAATGGTGACGCGCGGCCGCTGGGCTTGGGCAAACCCTTTGCCGCGGATCTGCAACTCACCGCCCGCAATGGCCGCTGCCGGGCTGACCTGGGCGATAAGGGGACGGGCTTCGGGTTGTTTCCGCAATGACATCCTCAATCTCAATATAGATCAAATCGCGCGGCTACCCATAACACAAGGGCTGCGTAAACGCCGGCCATCACGTCATCGAGGTTGATGCCCCATCCGCCGGGCAGAGATTCCAGTTGGCGCACCGGCGGCGGCTTGAAGATGTCGAAGAGGCGGAAGAGCGCGAAAGCCGCCAGAAAGCTGATCCAGTTGAGCCTGGCCGCGCCGGCCAAGGCGATCCATTGGCCGATGACTTCATCCACGACGACGAATTGCGGGTCTTCGATGCCGGTGGCATGGGCGGTCGCTCCGGCGGCCCAGACGGCTGGAAGGAAGAGAATGGCGGCGAGCAGCAGAAAGTGAAGGGGAGTGAAGCCCAGGTAATAGTGGAGCGCGATGGCGATGAACAAGGCGGCGAGCGAACCGGCGGTACCGGGAGCCTTGGGACTGTAGCCGCAGCCGAACCAGGTGGCGACGAGGATGGCGGGGGTCAGGGGCGGGTGTGGGCCCCCTTTAGTCATCTTCGGTCTCCGGATGTTCCGGCTCCAGCGGCTCAGCGGGGATGGCGTATTTTCCGGTGGCCCAATTGGCCAGATCGGTGACGCGGCAGCGCTCGCTACAGAACGGAAAGTCGGGGTCGCCGAGGTTCACTTGCTTTTTGCAGATGGGACAATTCATATGCCGATCTGTACGAGTTGCGGGAGGACCCGCGGGGCCGCCTCGGTGGCGGGCAGCAGCGTCCCCACCACATCGTAATCGTGCGCTTCGGTGATCCGAAGGAGGCGGATCTGGCCCGCGCGCGGCTCATCGCCTTCGAAATCGTTGATCAGTGTTACCCCGTCGATCTCGGGCGCCTGTGTGGGCATGCGGCCCTGCCAGAGGAGGTCGGTCTCCTCCGACGGCCCTTCGACCAGCACGGATACTTGGGCGTCCACCAGGGCGCGGTTGCGGCTGCGGGAGATTTTGCGTTGGAGGGCCATCAGATGGCGGCGGCGATTGTGGATGGTGCGGCCGTCGACCTTGGCATCGAGAGCGTAGCTCGCGCTGGTATCTTCGTCGGAATAGGCGAAGACGCCCAGGTTGTCGAACCTGGCGGCCTCGACGAACTGGCAGAGCTCGTCGAAATCTTCGGCCGTCTCGCCGGGGAAACCTACGATCATGCTGGTGCGGATGGCTACGCCCGGGATGGTGCGGCGGATGCGTTCGACGAGTTTCAGGAACAGACTGCCGGAGGAACCGCGCTTCATGCGCTTGAGAATGCGGGCGCTGGCGTGTTGCAGCGGCATATCGATGTATTTGGTTAGGGCGGCGTGCGCGGCGATGGTATCGAGCAGGCGCTCGGTCACCTTATTGGGATAGGCGTAGAGAAAGCGGATCCATTTTTCGTGCGGCGTTTCAATGGCGGCCAGTCGCGCCAGCAATTGCGGGAGGGCGTCGGAGAGCCCGAGGTCTTCGCCGTAGCAGGTGGTGTCCTGCCCGATGAGGTTGATCTCGCGCACGCCTTGCTGGAACAAACGGGTGGCCTCGGAGACCACCGATTCGAAGCGGCGGCTGCGGAAATTGCCGCGGTACAGCGGGATCACGCAGAAGGTGCAGGGGTGGTCGCAGCCTTCGGCGATTTTG
>PLZX01000287.1:0-64316 GCA_003152325.1 Bryobacterales bacterium
ACACACGCGCCGCAGTGCACGCACTTCTCGCGGTCGAAGAGCGGGATGCCGTCCGGACCGGGCGTAATCGCCTGCCCCGAACACATCTCGATGCACATCTTTGTCGCGCAGCGCTCGCAGAAATCCGGATAAACGAAGCGCACATGGTCGGCACAGCCGCCAGGCGCCTGCACTTTGCCGCCTACCAGCAGCGCGTCCTGGTGCGTGATCAGCAACTGGCCGTCGTAGGGAATGGCCGGCCATCCGCACCGCTCCATCAACGCGCCGTGGCAGGAAACGCCACGGTTGTGGCAGCCTTCCACGATCCGCTCCACTTCGTCCGCCGGAATCTTGCGCTGGTAGTATTCCTTCAGGCTTGGCAGCAGTTGCGGCTCGCCGCGCAGCCAGTGCTTGCCTTTGGTGAAGCCGGCCAACGCCATCCCTATTAGCCCCGTCACTACGCCTTTGTGGAATCCGTCGCGCGCTTTCTCGGCCACGCGGCCTTCCTCTTCCACCCAACTCGCGCGGCGCCGCGCCACGTAAGCCTTCTCCAGATTCTCGCCAGTGAGCGGCCTGCCTTCCCGCAGCAACTCGAGCACGCCCTCGGCCAGTTGTGTGCCGGTGGTCCAGGCCTCATCCACGCCGGAACCGGTGAGCACGTTGGTGCTGCCCGACCCCTCACCGATGCGGGCATAGCCATTACCCGCCAGGAATGGCTCGCCGCGCCGCCCCGATTCCTGCAACGATTTCGCGCCCCAGCTCCGCAGCTTGCCGCCTTCCAGGTAGCGCCACAAATACGGGTGTAACAGGTAGTGCTGCAAGTAGCGGTACGACGTGCGCATGGGGCTGTGGAACCACGACGGCACGAAGATCCCCACCGTGGCCACGCGGTCCGGATGCACATAGAAGAAGCCGAAGATCTCGGGCTCCGGATACCCGAAGGTGTGGAAGACGGTGCCGGGCTCCAGGTCGGTGTTCGCCGGCAGGTCGATCACCATTTTCATGCCCAGCGCCCATTCGCGCTGATGGTGGCCTGGCGGCAGCCCGATCTCCTGATCGAGTTGCCGCCCCACGGCGCCCACCGGTCCATCGGCTACCACCGTCAAGGCCGCGTGAATATCCATTCCGGGAAGGAAGTTGGCTTCCGGATTACCGTTGCGGTCCACCCCCTGGTCGCACAGGCGCACACCGTGGACGCCGCCATCGTTCTCATCGAGCAACGCCTCCGCCACCGGCATTCCCGGCCAGATCTGCACCGTGCCCGATCCCATCAGCTCCGTTCCCACGTGCTGCAGGAACTGCCCGAGCGACATCACGAGGCCGCCCTGCTTGTGCAGGAATGGCGGGACGTAGGGCAACTCCACGCCATGGTGCCGGTGCAGGCGCAGCGCCCGGATCGCGCGGTCGCCCAGCCGCAGCGGGAGCGAGCGCCGGCTGGCGCCGATGGGGTCCAGCAGGTACACCACTTTCTCCTGAGAGACCGCGGCGGCCATGGGAATCTGGCTGGGATCGAAATCCGGCAGCGTCGCGCGGATTCCCCGTGCCCTGGTCACCACACCGGAAACTCCAAAGCTGATGTCGTCGGACCGCTCGTAGCACATCACCTGCAAAGGCAGGCCCGGCGCCACGCGGCTCTCCACCGCCGGCGAGCCGTCGGGATTCACCAGTTGCCGCGAAAGCGCCGTCAGGAAACCGGCCGTGGCCGGACCAAACCCGACGCACACCACGTCCACATCCATCCGCTGGCGCTCCGTCGCGGGTTCGCTCATACCGGATAGTCCAGGGCTTCCGGAATCATGACTTTCTGCAGCGCCTCCGCGGCGCGATCCTTGGCCAGTTGGGAACCGGTCAGGCAGCCGTCCATCCGCACCCGCATCCTCGAGAACTGGTCGAGCCCCTCAAAGCGCACGCACGGCCCGGCCTTGGCGGTGTGCGAACCGTCTGCTTCGATGACGTCCGTGTACCCGCGCGCCAAGCTCGCAATCCCGGGAATCAGGCCTTCGATGCTTTCCAGATCTTCGTTGTGGTAGCAGGTGGCGCAGCCTTCCGTATCCCACGCCGGATGCCGGTTGTAGCCGAACACCAACTCCGCGCACACGCGGCCCACTTCACCTGCCGCGTGCGCCGCCTGTACATGGCACAGGTTGCCGAGGAACCCGACGAGGCCCGGCAAAGCCTCGGCCAGCGCCGGATTGGTCTGTCCGTTCTTCTCCAGCTCCAGCAGGTCCAGGATCTGCGATCGCGAGGCCAGCAGCCAGCACAGCGCATCCGCCAGCGGGAACGTCGCGCCCTGGCGCGAGCTTTGGTACAGCTTGGCGCCATCGGCATCCTTGGATTTCAGCATGTGGGTGAGTGTCCACAGCCACATCTGCATGGCCGTCGCCAGGGCGCAGGCGCCGGTGCCCGGCCGGTCGTTGGCAATCATCCGCATCTCGCGGATCCATTCGCGAAATTGCGTCAGGAACAACTCGTCGGTCATGGTGACGGTGAGCTGCCTTCGCTGCACCGCCTCGGGACCTTCGTAGGTGGCCTCAAGCTGCGCATCCATCCACTTGTGCCCCAGGAATCCGGGGCAATCCTCGGTGATGCCGTAGCCGCCCATCAGGCTGACGGCCTCCCGCATGGTACTCGCGCCGTGCCCCGTATTCCACAGCTTGCATGCCGGGCACAACACGTTGGCCACCGAATCGAGCAGCGCGTATTGCACCAGCACGTCGTCCTGCAGGTCGCGGCGCTTGCCGCGAAGAAATTCGATGGCGTCCTTCTGCACCAGCCGCATGGCCTTCATCATGGCCGATCCGCCGCCGATGCCTTGCGCAGCGAAGATCTCGTCCTTCCTCCGTTCCAGCGGGTCCAGGAGGTCGAACACCCGCGCGGCTTCGAAGCCCAGCGCCGCGCTGGCTTCGCCGGTTGCCCACACGTCCACCAGCCGGTGCACCACGTCCTGTTTGAGCTGCAAGCCCAATTCATAGCGTGGCGAGCCCGGTGTCGCGATCGAGCCGCCGCGGAAGCGCCCGCGTCCGTAGCGGATCACCGGCTCCACCGCCGAGAGCAGCTTGGCCGAAGTCATGATGGCTACCGTCACGCGCGTCCGGCGGAAGACCGCTTCGATGACCTCGCCGTGGTTGTACCGCGGCACGATGATCCCATCCTTCACGGTGTACCCGCCAATAATGCGGCTGGCCGGCACCTTCAAGTTGAAAATCGGATCGCGCGTCGAAGAGAGCTGGTGCACCAGTTTTCGCGTCGGCGTGCCGCGATCGAAGGTGCCCGGGTCGGTCTCCTCCAGGATCACCATGCAGGTGCCCTTGATCCGGGGATCGTCCGATTCCACCGCCGCCGTCACGAAATTGGCGAATCCCATGTTGGTGATGAAGCGGCCGCGCTTCTCCACATGCAACATAGGCTCCTCGCCTTCCTTCCATTCGGCTACCCGCACCTTCCCGCCCAGCATCCCGGTCTCGACCCCCACATAGGGGATCGGTTCCGTCAGGCAGAAAGCGCCGCGCCACGGCTGGCGATCTTCGCCCGGCAGCGGCGGCGCACACCTCGACATGTAGTACTCGCGCTGTTCCGGCGTGCCGCGCTCGTGGATCGGCGAAAGCGCCAGGCATCCGGCCAGGCTGCCCGTGGCCGCGCCCGCATCCACCCAGGCCAGCTCAAACGCCACCAGCGCCAGCGCCAGGTTCTTCGGCCCTTCGATGAATCCGCCCTGCGCCGGATCCATGAACACGCCGGTAATCCCCGATTCGTCGAACGCCGCCAGCAGGGACTGCTTCTCCGGCGTCCAGTCGTGAGTATTCCGGGCGCCCGCCGCCACCAGCCGCGCCACCGGCCCGCGGGCCACCGCCCGCACCGATTGCACCAGCATCTGCAGGTCGTAGCGGTCCGCGAACCGCCACAGGATCTGTCTGACGTCGTCTCCCGGCAGGGCCTGGAGGGACTCGGATTGCTTCTCAATAGCGGCTTGGGTCAAGGCACACCATCCTTTTCTCCGGTGTATAGCGGGAATTCACGCACCCCGGATGCAACATGGCCGAAGGAATGCCAGCAATCAACCTGCCACGAGCCCGACCGTTGAGAATCAACACATTTGACCGGGAATTAGCGGTGAATCCGGCCTGAAATGGTTGATTTCACCCAGGATGGGAGCAGCGCCAGCCCAACCCTGCCGATTCACAGTCTATTCACACTGGATCGTTTATCTTGATTAGGAGGATTCCACCATGCGAGCGTTCACGATCTGTGTTGCCATCAGTGCCCTGCTCGGCGTCGCGGCCGCAGCCGAGAAAAAGTTGCAAATGAAGGATCTGCCTCCCGCGGTCCAAAAGACCGTTCAGGATCAAACCAAGGGCGCCGAGATCAAGGGCATCTCGAGCGAAACCGAAAAGGGCAAGCTCACCTACGAAATCGAAACCATGGTCAACGGCAAGCACCGCGACTTCCTGGTGGATGCCAAAGGCGCCGTCACCGAAGTGGAAGACGAAACCGCTCTGGACAGCATCCCCGCGGCGGCGAAGGCTGCCATTGAGAAGAAGGTTGGGACCGGAAAGATCACGCTCATCGAAGCCATGACCCGCACCGGCTCAACTGAGAAGCTCTACGAAGCCTCATACACCGACAAGGGTGGAAAGAAGCATGAGGTGTTGGTGAAGGCCGACGGCACCGAAACCAAGGACTGACGGTTCAGGGCTTCCCCAACGAACACAGCGGATCTCCCAGCACGATTCCCTGCCAGCTCAGAAACCGGAGCGCCAGGTAGTAGCTCTCCGCCAGGGTGCGGCCTTCATAATACGCCGGCAACAAGTGGTCGGGGCGCGCGCAGCCAATCAGAAAAGGTTCGTAAACGTTGCCGGACGCCCCCGTGGCGCCCTCGTGGATCAGATCAGCCGCCATTCCCTGATGCGTGCCGACGAAGAAGTGTGCCCGGTCCTCAAACGCGGGGTAGTTCCAGTCAGCCGGCGGCTGCTTCATGGTGCGCCCATTGGTGGAAACGAACTCGGTCGCAATCGCGCCGGGCAGCCATTGGAAGCCCAACCAGCGCTGCTTGCGATTCTTGTCGTTCGAGCCCCACGAGGCATAGCCGATCACATCCTTCTGGCCGTACAACACGTTCTTCGTCTCGTCCAGAATCAAGCGGCTGCCGGGGAGGAAAATCGCCGCGTTGCGCAGCCAGTCGTCTCCCTCTTCATCCGTGCCGGAGCGCAGATCGATCACGAACCTGCCGCGATTCGACGCCTCGAGCGACCGGTCGATCATGCCCTTCACGTCGTTGAAGCTGTACGCGGCCAGCCGGGTCACCAGGTAAATCGGAAACTGCGGGTGCCGGAACGGCACGTCGCGCTTTCCGAAGAGCGGATTCGGCACCGCGCCCCTGCGCTGGTATTTCACACCCTTGAGCTTGGCGTAGAGCAGCGCTAGTTCCGAATCCACCGAACCCTGCTCGGCCTCAGTGATCTTTCCCTCCGAACCTACGATCTTGAGCGGCACTCCCAGCGTCGTGGCAATGTAGAGCGCGCTCTCCACCAAACCGGCCTTCTTCAGGCATGCGCCCACCGGAGTCTCGATCTGATCCACGTAGGTCTTCCACTCGATCTCTTCCTGGGGGCTGGTATCGAGCGTGCAGACATTGCGCGCGGGAATGGCGCGTTTCAACCGGTAATACTCGCCGATCTGAACCGACACCGGGTCTTTCCGGTTCACCACCAGCAAGACATTCTCCCCGGTTTGGGCGTGCAGGCAGGAAAGGAAACCCAATAGCAGGAGCAGTCGCAGCACTGTTCTAATTCTACGAGAGATTAGTAATGTGGTGAGAGTTGTGCCGGGCCGTGAGCGAAGCGCTACCGACAACTTCGCGTGAGGGCTCATTGCAAGTTTCCGGAAAACCTGTCTATCGTCAGCCAGCTCGATTGCCGGGCTAACGAACGCCGCACGCTAGCGGTGTTTTGGCAGCACCCTCAGGTTTATAACGCGTTCAATATACAGTATTCGTTGCTGCTTATTTGCGGCGGACCGATATGCGAACACGCCGACGAATACCGCGGTTAGCCTCTTGTCGAGCGTTCCCGCCATGCCAGTTTCTAATGCGTGATCGAGCGCATCCAACTCGGACTGGGTCTGGTGTGTCTGCGCATCAAACGGCGTAATCCCAAGCTTACAGCGATGGTCGACGAGGACACTGTTGTCCATGCCGTCGCTGACGAACTCCGCTGCGAACCTGATTCTTTTGCCATCAAACAGGAGCGGCTTCCTTATGACCGTGCAAATCGTGGTCGCAAGCGCGGGCTCGTCGTCAGCCGCCTCACAACGTTGGCCCGCTATGCCGATAAGCACAACCGCGCATAACCCAAGTCGCCGCCGTCGCCAATATAAGGAGCTCACGAGACTATTTAAACCCGACTCGCCTGCTTATGTTCCCCGACCGTAGCCCGGACAAAAGTGGGGTTTGGGGTAAACTACCCCGCCGAACGGGGCGGGGATGTCGCAAATTCCGTTCTCGCGCCAGAAGCTCCCGATACGTGGGCTTTTCAGAAACTTGCCCCTGAAGAGCACCTCGTTCGTCCGGCTTCGGTCCTCACGGCACAAGGTTCGCGGCTCCGGCTGCCCAGTCCCTTGCGAGAACACTTCCGTTCGTACCCTTCCTACGCCGGGCCGCTCTTCTTGTAATCCCCGCGGCTGAAGTGTTTCTCCAGCCAGCAATAGAGCGCAATGAATAAATAGCGGCTGCCCATCTCCCGGATCTTGAGTTTCGAGATGCCGCTTCGCCGGTTCCGCCACGTGATGGGCATCACCGTCCAGGAGTAGCCGCGCACGATGACCTTGAGCGGCAGTTCCACGGTGAGGTTGAAGTGCGGCGAGAGAAACGGCCGGCACCCGTCCAGCGCGCGCCGCCGGTACGCTTTGAAGGCGTTGGTGAAGTCGTTCAGCGGCGCATGGAAGATCATCCGCAAGAAAAGATTGGCCATGCGGTTGAGCAGCAGTTTGTGCGCCGGATAATCGATCACTCCGCCGCCCCGCACGAACCGGGAGCCGAACACGGCATCCCAACCCTGGTTGAGCAATTCCCAATAGCGGACCACGTCGCGGCAGTCGTCGGATTCGTCGGCCATCATGACCACAACGGCATCGCCACGACTGTGATCGATCCCGCAGGCCACGGCGCGGCCAAAACCGTGCTCGCCGTTGTTCTGAACCGGCCGTAACGAGCGAACGCGCGTCGCCAGTTCCTGGAGAACGGCCCAGGTGGAATCGGTGCTGCCGTCGTCCACCGGAACGATTTCATGCTCCACTTCATGCAGCCGCAGTTCCACGTAGAGGTGCTCAACGGTGGATGCGATGGCCCCTTCCTCATTGCGGCAGGGAATGACGATGGAGAGGAGCTGGATCGGATCCTGGCCGGCCGGCTCCGGCCCTTCCCTCACATTCCGCTCCGTTCGAGCCAGTCGGGATTGCTCTCGGCGTGCGCGGCAATCTCTTCCAGCACGGTAGAGATCGGCGTATCCGGCTGCCATCCGAAGTGGCGCTCGCAGCCGCTGCTGTCCATGACGACCCAGGGAATATCGTAAGCCCGTTCGTGCGGATCGGCCTCCACCGGGTGCGCTCCGAACCGCACATCGCACCAGGCCGTCAATTGCGCCAGAGACATGGTGTTTGGCGGGCCGCCTCCGGCGGCGTAAATGCGCTGGCCGCCGGCGCGCGTTTGGCGCATCTGCACGTCTAGCAACGCCGCCAGATCGCGCGGGTGCAGCGCGTCCCGCACCTGCTTGCCGGAGCCGTTGAATCCCAGGTACCGCATCGGCCGGCGCCGCAGGTGGGCGTTGATCCAATAGGCGAAAATCCCCTGTTCCGGCGTGCCGAATTGGCCCGGCCCCGCGAGCACGCCGCACCGGTTGATCCACACCGGAAAGCCGAACGCTTCGCCGTATTCGAGCGCCACGGCTTCCGACGCCAGCTTGGTGCTGCCGTAAAGCGAAACCGGGGCGCGGGTCGAAAAATCCACGCCGATCCCGCGCGCGGAAACACCCGCCGGCAGATCGGCTTCGGTATTCAACTCGAAGGCGTCCTTCCCCGGCTTGAGCGGCAGGCCTACCAGCGCCGGGATGGAATAAACCCGGCTGCTGCTGAGCAGCAGCAGCCCCGCCTTGTGTGCCTTGCAGTACTCCAGAACATTCACCAGGCTGCCCAGGTTGTGCTCGAACAGTTGCCGGCTGCTGAAACCGCTCTGCAGGCCGGCCAGTACGCTCGGGTTCGCGGCGGCATCGATCACCCAATCCGCGGCCGGCAGGGCTTCCACGTCGCTGGCCGCGCGGATATCGCCCTGGATGAACTTCACGCCCAGTTGGCGTAATCGCACGCGGTTGGTCTCCGAACCGGGCCGGTGCAGATTGTCGATGCCGGAGATCGTCAGGCCCTCGCGCCGCTCCAGCAGCGCGCGCGCAATCGTGCTCCCCGCAAATCCGCAGACTCCCGTGATCAGGATTCTCATCAGACCCCTTTGTGCGCCAGCCGTTCCATCCACGCACTGGTAATTTCTTCGAAAATTCCGCCGAGGGGCCGGGTGATGTCCCAAGCCGGGTAGTGCGCTCTCATTTTGCGCAAATCGCTGTAATAGCAAATATGGTCGCCCACGCGGTTCTCTTCCACGTAGCGCCATTTCATAGGCCGCCCCGACACCGCTTCGGCCTTCCCAAAGGCCTCCAGAATAGAACAGGCGTTGCCCTTTCCGCCTCCCAGGTTATACACCTGGGCCACACGCGGCGCCTTCCAGAACTCGAACATGAACCGCGCCACATCCTCGGAGTGAATGTTGTCGCGCACCTGCTTGCCCTTGTACCCGTAGACCTTGTATTCGCGCCCTTCCAGGTTGCACTTAATCAAATAACTGAGGAAGCCATGCAATTCCACGCCCGAGTGGTTGGGACCGGTCAGGCAGCCGCCCCGCAGGCAACACGTCGGCATATTGAAGTAGAGCCCGTATTCCTGCACCATAATGTCGCCGGCCACTTTTGAGGCCCCGAACAGAGAATGCTTCGATTGATCGATCGAGAACTCCTCCGGAATCCCATTCTCAAATGCCTTATCGGCGTAATCCCAGCGTGTCTCCAGTTCCACTAACGGAATCGTATTAGGGCGATCACCGTACACCTTATTGGTAGACATGTGGATGAACGGGGATTCCGGGCACGAACGCCGCGCCGCTTCGAGCAGGTGCAGAGTACCCAGGGCGTTCACTTCAAAATCAAGAAAGGGAATGGCTGCCGCCCTATCGTGCGAGGGCTGTGCCGCGGTGTGGATGATCAGGCTGGGCCGCAGCTCTTCCACCAGTGCCAGCACACCGTCGCGGTCGCGGATATCGAGCGCTTCGTGCCGGTAGCCGGGGATTTCGCGGCGCAACCGGTCAAGCACCCAGCTCGTATCGCCTTCGGGACCGAAGAAGATCGCTCGATGGTTATCGTCGATTCCGACGACGCGGAACCCCTGGCGCGCGAAGAAGACCGATACCTCGGACCCGATCAAGCCACACGAACCAGTTACCAGAACAGAAGGGATCGACATCTGTACAAATTATATTCGACAGCGCCCGGCGGCGTCGCCACGATCCCGTGCAGTGCTTGCTTGGGTAGTTGACTGCTTACTTTCCCCCTGGCGGGGTTTCCCAGCGACCGCTGGCCGGCAAATCCCTGTAAACTGGGTATATATCCCGTCCGACTTTTTACGGGCGTAGTGCGTCTTGAGATAAGGAGCCAGAGAATTGATCTTTCGGGCGGTCGAAGATACCGACCTGATTCAGCAGGCTGCCCGGGGTAACGTGGAGAGTTTCAACCTCCTGGTATCCCGCTGGGAGAAGCGTGTGTATAACTACCTGCTGCGAATCACGGGGAACCGGGAAGACGCTCTCGATCTGGCGCAGGACGTATTTTTGAAGGCCTATCAGAACTTGCGCAAACTGGACGATGCGGGGCGTTTCGCTCCATGGCTGTACCGGATCGCTCACAACGAGGCCTACTCGCTGTTCCGCAAGCACAAGCCGGAGACGGCCGTGGACAACCTGGAACCGGAGGCTACCGGCGCGGGAATCGCGGTGGGTGGCAGGTCGGTCTTTCCGATCGAACTCAGCTTGGCGGTGGCGAGCGCTTTGGACCGGCTTTCTCCGGACCAGCGCGAGGCGGTGGTGCTGAAGATTTACCAGGGCTTCAAGTTCGAAGAGATGGCTGAGATCCTGGAATGTCCGGTTTCCACGGTAAAATCCCGGCTGTATACCGCGCTCGATCTCCTGAAGGCAGACCTGGCTCCCATATCGGCACGAGGTGTGTCATGAATTGTTCGCCATTCGATTTGAAAGACTACTTCCTCAAGGAGCTGACTGACCCGCAGCAGCGCCAGGTGGAAACGCACGTTCAAAACTGTTCCGGCTGCCGCGAAGAGCTGGACCGCCTGCGGTTGACCGAGGCGGCGCTGTGCTGCTTGCGTGAGGAAGAAATCCCGCAGCGCATCGGCTTCGTCTCCGACCCGGTGTTCGAGCGATCGCGATGGGCGGCATTCTGGGGATCGCCCGCGCGGCTGGGTTTCGCGGGCGCCGCGATGCTCTCGGTTGCGATTCTGGTGTTCGGGTTGACGCACGGGGCGCCCGCGCTGCTTTCGCCGGGTGCCGTATATAGCCGCGCCGAGGTGGATCAGCGGATTCATGCGGCGGTCTCCGCCGCCGAATCGCGGCAGGAGCAGAAGACCACGCAATTGGTGCACGAGCTGGTGCAGCGTGCCGATTCCGAGCACAACTCCCGGCTGATCGCCGAGAATCAAGCGGAATACTTGCAGAAACTGAATTACAGATTGCAGCAGGCTAGCGGCGACTATGTGACGCCGGCCGTGGAACAGGGAGGACCGAGATGAGATACGCCGCATTCCTATTAGTTGTTGCCGTGGCTCTGGCGCCTGCGGGGGCCCAGATCCAGATTCCTTCTGCCCCTCCTTCGTCGGTGGCCGCCAAGCCGGCCACCGCCACCGTGGGAAGCGAACGGCCGTCCGTGGCGCTGCGCGCGCTTACGGCGCTGGAAAAGGATATCGATGGCCGCATCACGACCACCGGGGGCGCCGATCCGTGCGTAGTGCTCGGCGGGACGCGTGGCCTCTATGTCACGGGCTTCGGGGCGGTGTTCACGAGCGACGTGGACCTGGTCAATTCGCCCTCGATCGGCCTGTTCCAGACGACCATCAGCCCGGAACAAAAGGCGCTGGTGCACAAGCGCAAACTGGCGCACGTGACGCTGCTGCAGAGCACGATGCGCGATATGGTGACGGCGCTGGCGCAGTCGGCATCGCTCAAGAGCATGTCGGGCACGGACCAGATTGTGGTGGGAGTGCGGCTGATGTACCGGCCGTGGGAAGACACCAGCGGGTTGCCGGGACAGATTGTGATGCGGGCCGACCGGCAGGGCGGCAACATCAGGACGGAACTACAATAAGTGGCCGCTTCGATTCCTCCTCCTTCCGAATCCGAATCCACGGGGTGCCCGGGCGAAGCCGGGCCGTGCGGGATGCGGCTGGGTGAGATCCTGATCGAGCGTGGGAAGATTGAGCCCGAGGATCTGGAGCGGGCGCTCGAACTGCAGCGGGAGCGCGGCGATAAGCTCGGCAAGATTGTCGTCGATATGGGCCTGATCGCGCAGCGCGATGTTCTGGCGGCGCTTTCCGATCAGCTTCAAATCCCCCTGGTGACGGTGGAGAACCCGCCGCCGGCGGCGCCGGAAATCGACGGGCTTTCGCATCGATTTCTTCGCCAGTGCCGCGCGTTTCCCATTGAGCTGAAGGATTCCACGCTGACGATCGCGATGGCCGATCCGCTCGACTTCGAAACGGTGGCGGCGGTGCGCACGTTCTCCGGGTTCGAGGTCCGTACGGCTCTGGCCGCGGAACAGGAAATCCTGGACGCGATCGAGAAGCACTACGGCGAGGCCGAGCAGCAGACCCTGGCGGAAGGCGGCGACGAGCAGGCGACGGCCGATCTGGAACACCTGCGCGATATGGCCAGCGAGGCTCCGGTGATCCGGCTGGTAAACGCCATGATCGGGGATGCCATCGAAAAGCGGGCCAGCGACATTCATATCGAGCCGTTCGAGAAGGAATTCCGCATCCGCTTCCGCATCGATGGCGTGCTGTTCAACCAGGACACGCCGCCGCGCGAACTGAAGGCCGCCATCATTTCGCGCCTCAAATTGATGGCGAAGCTCAACATCGCGGAGCGCCGGCTGCCGCAGGACGGGCGCATCAAGATCAAAATCCTGGGCCGCGAAGTGGATCTGCGCGTTTCCACGCTGCCGACGCTGTATGGCGAAAGCGTGGTGATGCGCCTGCTCGATCGGTCATCGGGCGATTTCTACGACCTGCGCCGCTTGGGCTTCGACGACCGGATGCTGACCCGCATGGAACACTTCACCAGCCTGCCGCATGGCATCTTTCTGGTGACCGGGCCGACCGGAAGCGGCAAGTCAACCACGCTCTATTCGGCGCTCAAACGGATCAACCTGCCGGACAAGAAGATCATTACGATCGAAGATCCGGTGGAATATCAGATGGACGGGATCAACCAGATCCACGTGAATCCGCAAATCGGCCTGACGTTTGCGGCGGGGCTGCGGCACATTGTACGCCAGGATCCGGACGTAATTATGGTGGGCGAAATCCGCGACCGGGAGACCGCCGACGTGGCGATCCGCGCGGCGCTGACCGGCCACCTGGTTTTTTCCACCTTGCACACCAACGACGCACCGAGCGCGATTACGCGGCTGGCCGACATGGGGGTCGATAACTACCTGATTGTCTCTTCGCTGGTGGCGGTGCTGGCGCAACGTCTGGTGCGCGTGATCTGCACACATTGCAAGGAACCGGCCGGAACCGCCCTGGCGCCGGACGGCCAGAAGATCCCGGTCTACCGCGGGGCGGGCTGCGCGGAGTGCCACGGCCTGGGATACACGTCGCGCGTGGGCATCTTCGAGATGATGGACGTCAACGACGAAATCCGCCGGCTCATCATGAGCAACGCGGACGCTTCCGTGCTGACGCAGGCCGCGCGCCGCAACGGGATGCGGAACCTTCGCGAGGACGGCTGGAAGAAGATTCGCGACGGCGCGACGACCGTGGACGAAGTGATGCGCGTGACGCAGGAATTCTAAATGGCTACCTTTTTCTTCCGCGCGGTGGCTTCCGACGGCAAGGTGCGCAACGGGAGTTTGTCTGGCGACGACGAAAAAGTAGTGGCGCGGGAACTGCGGAAGCAGGGGTTGATCCCGGTGTATGTGGGGGTGGCGCCGAAGGGGGCGTCGTTCGAGCTCAAGCTTCCGGCGTTTGGAGCGCGGAAGCGGCGCAACGTTCTCTTTTTTACGCAAGAGCTTTCCACGCTGCTCACCTCGGGGATTCCGCTCGACCGTGCGATCGTCATCACGGCGGAGTTGACGGAGCAGGATTCGTTCCGGGTGATTGTGCTGGACGTCCTGCGGGTGCTCAAGGGCGGCAAATCACTGGCGGAGAGCCTGGGGACTCACCCGGATTATTTTTCGGACCTCTACATCAACATGGTGCGGGCGGGCGAAGCCTCGGGCTCACTGGCGATCATCTTTGAGCGCCTGTCGGAGTTCGAGCGTTCGCGCGACGACCTGCGCAACTACATCATCTCTTCGATGATCTATCCGGCCTTGCTGACGGCGGTCGGTCTGGGTTCCATTTTCATCCTGCTGAACTTCGTGGTGCCGCGTTTTTCCTCGATCTTCAGCGATTCGCATTTGAAGATCCCGGTGCCCACGATGATGATGCTGGAGGCCAGCCACATTGTGCAGACTTATTGGTGGATGGCGGCATCGGCGCTGGCGGTGCTTATCATTGGGTTCCGCATCTACACGCGGACGGTGACCGGCCGGATGTGGTGGGACGGGACGCGTCTCAAGATCCCGATGTTAGGCGACGCGCTGCTCAAGGCGGAAACCTCACGCTTCGCCCGCTCCATGGCCACGCTGGTGGCGAACACCGTACCGCTGGTGCAATCGCTCGCCATTTCCGCTGCGACCCTGAACAACAGGACGCTTTCGGAGGCGCTGGCGGGCGTGGCGCAGGGGGTCAAGCGCGGAGAAGGCATCGCGGCGCCGGTGCGCAAGGCCGGAGTGTTTCCGCCGCTGGTGGCGCACCTGTTGACGGTGGGAGAAGAGACCGGACATCTCGACACCATGTTTGCCCGCATGGCGGACATTTACGAAAGCGACACACGCTCCGCCATCAAGCGTTTCATTTCGGTCTTTGAGCCCATCGTGATTCTGGTGATGGGCATTATGGTAGGAACCCTGATTCTCAGCATGCTGCTCGCAATTACGAGCATTAACGACGTGGCGATCCAATGACGAACCAATACTCGAAACGGAAACGAACCCGCGGACAGGCCGGCATTACGCTCATCGAAATGCTGGTCGTGATGACCATCATCGCCCTGTTCGCTGCGCTGGTTGCCCCCAACATGATGAAGCACGCCGACGCCGCCAAGGTGACCAAGGCGCGCGCCGACATCCACGGCTTTCTGACTGCGCTGGCATCCTACAAGCTGGACACGGGCACTTACCCCACCACAGAGCAGGGGTTGGCGGCATTGCGCGCCAAGCCGGGCGATGTGGAGCAATGGGCCGGCCCGTATATCACCCAGGAACTTCCCAAGGACCCCTGGAACCACGAGTACCTGTATAAATTCCCGGGCGATCACGGCGACGATCCGGATATCGTGTCACTTGGTCAGGATGGCAAGCCGGGCGGAGAGGGATTTGAAGCCGACATTGTCAGTTGGAAAAACCAGTAACGGCGGACGGCGCGGCATTACGCTGCTGGAGATGCTGGTGGTGATGTGCATCGTGGGACTGATCATAGGGGTCACGACGCCTTCCATCTCCGCCGGCCTGGACAGTGTGCGCCTGGCCACGGCCACCAGTTCGGTAGCGGGCTTTCTGAATGCGGCGGTCACCAGGGTGGAGCGGCGGCAGCAGCCGATCGAAGTGGTGATCCTGCCGAAGGAAAACCGCATCGTGATCTATTCCAACGAGCCCGGCTTTACGCGCGATCTGAAAATGCCGGACGGCGTCATGATCGAGAGTGTGCTGCCGGACCTGTTGTCCGGGGACCCGGGCGGCGAGCGGCGCATTCTTCTGTTACCGGGGGCTACCGCGCCCGCGATGGGGGTGCAACTCGCCAACCGGCACGGGACGCGCCGCATCGTGCGGCTGGACCCCATGACGGGCTTTCCGCACGTGGACAAGGTGGGAGACAAATGACCGGCAAGCGGGGATTCACGCTGCTCGAGATGATTGTAGCCTCCACCGTGATGGCGATCGCCGTAGTGGGGCTGCTTTCCGGCATTGCGGGGGCCACGCGGAACGCGGCCCGGCTGCGCGACTACGAGCGCGTGGTGCAGTTGGCGCGGATGCAGATGGACTTCCTGCTGGTGGACGGCACGGTGGCCGGGTCGCGGAGCGGCTCGTTCGATGCGCAGCAGACTGGCGGTCTGGCGGCTGGATGGCAATCGCGAGTCTCTCCCTCGCAGACGCCGCCGAATCCAGTGGCGGGACAGCCGGTGCTGGACCGCGTCGAGCTGGAGATCTGGTGGATGCAGGGCGACCAGCGCCGGACCTTTACCCTGGACGGCTTCCGCACACGGTTCCTGTCGAGCAATCCTTCCGAGCCGGGGATTCCATGAGACACTCTTCGCGGGCCGGCGTGACGCTGATCGAAATCACCATCGCCATCACGCTGCTCAGCCTGCTTTCGCTCGGCATGGCGATTGCGATCCGGGTGGGGCTTCAGGCATTCTCCAAGACCGACGCCAAGTTGATGGATATCCGCAAGATCAGCGGTGCGCAGAATATTCTACACCAGGAACTCGAAGGCCTGATTCCGGTGCTCGCGGCCTGCGGCGCCTTCACCGTGGACAATGGCTTCAAAGTCGCTTTCTTCCAGGGGGAGCCGGCGGCATTACGCCTGGTTTCATCGTTCTCGCTGCAACAGGGCTGGCGCGGCGAGCCGCAGGTGCTGGAGCTGTTCGTGATTCCCGGCGAGGACAATGAAGGCGTGCGACTGGTGGTGAACGAGAGCCTCTACACGGGCTACCTGGGGGCGGCGCATTTCTGTACGGGTATTACCTATGACTCGATTTCGGCGGCGCCGCTGCCGCGCTTTGTGCCGGTGGCTGCGGGGGACCACTCGTTCGTGCTGGCCGACCAACTGGCGTATTGCCGTTTCTCGTATTACTACCCGGGCTCGGCGCTACAGAGCAAGCCGCCGGCCTGGGTTGCCACTTGGGCCGCCAAGGGTTGGCCGGAGGCGATCCGAATTGAAATGGCGCCTTTGCACCCGGACCCGTCGCGGATCCAGCCGATCACGGTGACGGCGCCGATCCATATTCGGCGCGATCCGGAGAAGAAATATGAAGATGCCAATTAGCTCGGAACGGAGCTGCGCCCGTAAGCAAGCGGTGTCTGGCCGTCGCCCAAAACGCTCCAGCCGGGGCAGCGGGCTGCTGGCTGTGCTATGGCTTTCAGCGGCGCTGGCGGCGATCGCGTTTTCCCTCTCCGTCACCGTCAGGGGAGAAATCGAGCGCACTTCCACCGAGGTGGACGGCCTGCGGTGCGGTTATCTGGCTTCGGCGGGCATCCAACGGGCCACCATGGAACTGCTGTGGTCCGCGATGTCACCGGACAGCAAGCTGATCCCCGAGGGATCCACCTCCGTCGACTACGTCTTTCCGAGCGGCAACGTGCGGGTGGACATCATCCCGGAGACGGCCAAGCTGGACGTGAACAAGGCCTCGGTGGAAGATCTCACGAAGTTAATCATGGCGCTGGGAGTGGACCCGGGACGGGCAGATGAAATCGCCGCGGCCATCGAGGACTGGCGCCAGCCGGGCAGCACCCGTTTCGACGGCTATTATTCGGGTCTGAGTTCGTCTTTTCACCCCTCCCATACGTCTTTTCGAGAGATTGAGGAATTACTTTTGTTGAAAGGCGTCACACCCGACATTTTCTACGGAACCTACGTCCCGGCGGCGGGTGGCTCGTCGGGCGCGGCGATCGGCGAAGCCGGGTCGCGGCTGGCGCGTCGTTCGGGCCTGATCGACTGCCTCTCGGTCTACGGATCGGATGGTGCGGTGGATGTGAATACGGCCGATGCGGCGGTCCTGGCGGCCATTGGGATTCCGCTGTACACCGCGCAGGCGATTGCCGCGCAGCGCAACAATGCACCGTTCAAACATGACAACCTGGGGGATCTGATGAGCGGCGCCGGCGCCGGCGCGGGCCGTATGCGGGTGGAAGGGAACAGCATGGTGACGTTCCGGGCCACCGCGCGCCTGCGCCTGGCGGACGGCAAGCTTTCCGATCTCAGGCGCACTTCGGCCGCCCTGGTCAAGTACCTGGCTCTGGGGTCGGAGGTGCCTTATCACGTCCTGCGGTGGTATGACACCGCCTGGAGCGATTGAACCCCGCATGCCCATCGAAATCTCTCTTTACAAGGATGTGCGCAAGCTGTTGGCCTTCGGGTCGGGAGTCGGCATCGAGATCAGCGGCGACAACTTGGAAGTGGTGGCGGCGCGGGTGCGTCCTTCAGGGGTGCGGGTATTGGGGCGGCTCACGATCCACAATTTCACGGGGCGGCCGGCCGCGGAGTGGGGCGCGGAGTACACGGGGTTTCTCAAGTCCTGGGGCGTGGGCCACCTGAGCGCCACGGTGCTGCTGCCGCGCCGCGAGGTGATCGTACGGCAGGTGGCGCTCCCCGGCGTGGCTACGAAGGACATCGAGGGCGCCATCCGCTTCCAGTTGGATTCGTTGCACCCGTACGGCGAGGAGGACGTTTCCTGGGGTTGGTCGCCGCTGGCGTACGGCGCGATCCTGGTAGGCATAGTCCGCCGCACCGAGATGGAACGCTATATCTCGTTGTTTACGGAAGCGGGCATTCTGGTTTCCAGTTTTACGTTTTCGGCCGCCGCGGTGCACGCGGCCGTCCGGCTCAACGGTGTGGGCCATCTTGCACAGGGTTTTGTGGCGCTCAGCCGTTCCGCCGCGGGAGCGGTGGAAGTGTATGGCGAAAGCCAGACCCGGCCGGTCTTCTCGGCCGAATTCGACTTGGCAGCGCCGCGCGCGGCTTCGCTGGCGCTCTCCGAGCTGCGGTTGCCGCCGGAAACGGTGCCCTTCAACCTGGAAGACGTGCTGCCCAAGCCGGCCGTCAATCCGGTGGAGAACGATCTTTCCCGCAACGCACTGCCGTACGCCACGGCGCTGGCGGGGGCTTGTCCCTGGCTGGCGCCGTCGGCCAACGTGCTGCCGCCCGAGCAACGGCGACGGAGTGCGCGCGGCATCTTCATCCCGACGATCGTGCTGGGGGCCGCCGTTCTGTTGGTGGGAGGCGGCCTGCTGCTGAACGCGCACTATACCGAACAGCAATACCTGCACAAGCTTCAGGCGGAGATCAGCGCGCTCGAGCCGATCGCCCGCCATGCCGACGCGCTCGACACCGAGATCCGGCTGGACCGCGCGCGGATCCAGTTGCTCGACCAATTCCGCAACCAGACGCGCGCCGACCTCAACGCTTTGAACGAACTGACGCGGCTGGTTGAGCCGCCCGCCTGGTTCAACAACATCACGCTGAATCACGATTCGGCACGGCTTGCCGGGGAAGCGCCGCAGGCCGCTTCGCTAGTGAAGATCCTCGATTCTTCGCCGTTGTTCCAGAACTCCACGCTGGATGCGAGCAGCAAAGTCGCCGGCGGCGTCGGCGAAAACTACCAGATCCACGTTGCCCGGAAGTATCCCAACCCATGAACGTCTCGACTCAAAATCGCAAACCGATTCTGTTCGGAGTAGCCGCCGTGCTGCTGGTGGCCGTGCTGGCGCGCTACGGCGTATTCAGCGGCAGCAGCACAGCGCCGACGGTGGCGCCGGTGGATTCCGTTCCGGTGGCGGAAAAGCGGCTCGAAGCTCTGCGCAAGAAGGCAGCCGCGGCACCCGGCCGCGAGCAGGCGCTCGAAAAGGTGAAGGCCGAGTTATTGGCGCGGGAGAAGGGGATCGTGCTGGCCGATACTTCCGAGGAGGCACGCGCCCATCTGCTGGAGACGCTGCATGCGACGGCCGGCGCCAACGGTTTCGACGCGCGGGGTGCCAACACTCTGCCGCAGCCCAAGCCTCTGGGCAAGGATTACGGGCAGGTCTCGGTGGGCCAGGATTTCACGTGCGGCATCGACCAGTTGGTAAACTTCCTGGCGGCCATCGCCAACCAACCGGAGATTCTGGCGACTGAAAGCATCTATATTGGGGCTCGCGGAGACAAGAACAAGACCGTCCAGGTGCGGCTGACGCTTTCCGGCGTGGTGCCTCGCAAGCTGGTTCCGGAAAAGAAAGGACTGGCCTCATTTTGAACCGCAAACTGCTCGCACTCAACCTGCTGCTGGTAGCGGCGCTGATCTACGCCGGCTTCCAGTACCACGCACGGCGCGTTGCCGCGCAAGCGCGGGAAGCGGCGACGCTGATCAACAAGGTTGCGCCGCTGCCGCCGCCGGTCCTTTCGCCGCTACCGGCGCCGCAGGCGGTGACGGCTTCCGCCTACGAGACCGTGGCGCAGAAGGACCTTTTTGACCAGTCGCGCAATCCGAATGTGCCGATCGAGATTCCTCCTCCTCCGCCGCCGCTCAAGGATCCGCCGCCGCTGCCGTCTTTTCACGGCATGATGAACATCGGCGATGGGCCCATCGCGATCATGAGCAAGAGCGGCTCGGGAGCGCAGGAGGGAGTGCGCGTGGGCGGGATGATCGGGGAGTTCAAGCTGCTCGATTTCAACCGGCAGGAAATCGCGTTGGAATGGGACGGCCGCGTGATCCACAAACGCATTGACGATATCAGCAAGCAGGAAGGCAGCCCGCGCTCCGCGGCGGATTTCGTGGGGAGCTCCGGGCTCACGCCCATGCCTGGAGTGGCGTCCGCTCCGCTGCCCGCGCCCAAGCTTTCCGAACTGGGCCCTGGCGCGGACAACGGCAACACCAACCGCCCCTGCCTGGTTGGCGACAGCAGTCCCAATGGCGCCATCGTGGACGGCTATCGAAAAGCAGTGAGGGTCAACCCGTTCGGCAGCGAATGCCACTGGGAGCCGGTTGGTAAATGATGAGTTTGGAATTCTGGAGTGTCGAGATGAAATCGCCGGATCGGAATCAATTCAGATGCTGCTGCATGCTTCTCCTGGCTGCTCTCGCGGCGCCGGCCGCCTTTGGCCAGGGCGACCTCAGCGGGCCACAACAACAACAGCAACAGCAACAGCAGCAACAGAAGCAGCAACAACAGCAGCAACAAACCCCACCCGTGCAGCCTCCGGCCCAGACGGCTCCGGCCCAGACTGCTCCCGCCCAGACTGCTCCCGCTCAGACTGCTCCCCCCCAGACTCCTCCCGCCCCGGCAGCCGCCAGCCCGGTCCCCATAGCCGGTATGGACGCCATGTACATGATCTCCAACGTTTCTTTAACGGAATTCATCGACATCATGGCGCGGCGCCTCAAGATCAACTACATTCTCGATCCTGCGGTCTCGCATGGTTCGGTAACACTTTACACTTACGGTGAAGTGAAGTCGGTCGATTTGATGACGCTGCTCCTGACCGTGCTGCGCGTCAACAGCGCCACCATGGTCCAGGTGGGCGATCTGTACCGCGTCGTTCCCATCAACAAAATCTCGTCGCTGCCTATGCCGCCGATGACAGACATCGACGCGAAAACGCTGCCCGACGACGAGCGCATGATCCTCGACCTGATTTTCCTGAAGTACACCACGGCCAAGGAAATCGATTCACTGATCACGCCGTTTCTGGGCGAAGGGGCCAGCCATTCGACGTACGATCCGGCCAATTTGTTGATCCTGCAGGACAACGCGCGCAACATGAAGCGCACCATGCAACTCATCGAGATGTTCGATTCCGACACGTTCGCCGGACAGCGCGTGCGCCTGTTCGAAATCTCCAACAGCCGGCCATCGGAGTTGGTCAAAGATCTGGAGACTGTCTTCAAGGCCTTCGCGCTCTCCGATAAAGGCTCCTCGGCCGTGAAGTTCGTTCCAGTAGACCGCATCAACACGATCATCGCGGTGGCGCCGAATCCGGGCATTTTTGTGGAAGTGAGGAAGTGGATCGAGAAGTTCGATATCCCGGTGAAGATCACGGCGGGGCAGACGGGCAACTACGTCTACCGGCTCAAGTACGCCAGAGCCGAGACGGTAGCGATGGCCATCATGGCGCTCTACACGGGCAATATCACTGCATTGGTCAACATGGCGCAACAGATGAACAGCAACATGTTTGCCGCCGGAATCGGGATGAGCGGCGGAGGCTACGGGACGATGAACGGCGGGGGCTTCGGCGGCATGAACGGGGGCATGAACGGCGGGATGAGCGGCTACGGCGGCAACGGGTATGGCGGTTTCGGTGGCGGCGGAGGTTCGGGTCAGAACAACGGTATCTTCAATCCGCAGGCCACCCAGTCCCAGGGCGCCTCCGTCAACGCCGCGGGGCGGGACCAGACGGGCAGCTATCTGGGGAGCACGCCGGCGGCGGCAAACCAGGGCAGCATGCCGCATGTGGTTCCCAATCCTTTCGATAACACCTTGATCATCCAGGGCTCGGCACAGGAGATTGAGCAGATCAAAGACCTGCTGCGGCAGTTGGACGTAGCGCCGAGGCAGATTCTGATCGACGCCAAGATCTACGAAGTCGATCTGACCGGGTCTTTCTCGGCAGGCGTGGAATCGGCTTTGCAATCGAGCGGCACGACTGGTTTTGTAAATGGCGTGACGGCGAAAGCGGGTGCAGCCGGAGCGGCTCTCACTCTGGGAGAACTGGTCTTGCACAGCAAGCAACTCTTTGCCTTGCTGAACCTGTCGGAGAACACCACCAAGACGCGGGTTGTCTCCGCGCCCAGTATTATCGCGACGGACAGCGTGCCGGCAACCATGAATGTCGGCGATCAGGTCCCGGTCGAAACGTCGCAATCCGCGGTGGGCGGCGTCACCGTCGGTGGGACAACACCGTTCGCCAATACGATCGGCAGCGCGAGCACCGGTGTGACCTTTTCCATCCTCGCCCGCGCCAACTCCAGCGGCATCGTTACGATGGTGATCAACCAGCAGGTGAGCGCTCCAGAGGCGCCTCCGATAGGGGTGAACGCGGGCGTCCAATCCTCGTCCTTCTCCAACCGTTCGGTCTCCACTCAAATTACCGTGCAGGATGGCGACACCGTAGCGATCGGCGGCATCATCATGGAAAAGCGCGGGGAAAGTTCCGGCGGCATCCCCCTGTTGCACCGGATTCCGCTTATCGGCGCGCTCTTTGGCTCGAAATCCTATGACAACACACGCACTGAGCTGATCATCTTTCTGACACCCCGCGTAATTTACGATACGAACCAGATGTCAGAAGCGACGGACGAGATCAGGACCGGTCTCAAACGAATTAACAAGATGATGAAGGCAAATAAGGACGACCAGTAGGGGCGCAGGGGAGTGGCCGGATCAGCCGGCTTTGATGAGGGCGAGCAGTTGCATTTCGTCCAGGATGCGCACACCCAGACTCTGCGCCTTGGCCAGCTTGGATCCGGCGTCCTCACCCGCCACCAGATAGCTGGTCTTTCTGCTAATCGACCCGGCCACCTTGCCGCCGGCACGCTCGATCAAGTCTTTGGCTTCCTCGCGGCTCAGCGCCGGCAGCGTACCGGTCAGCACGAACGTCAGACCCTGGAGCGCTCCGTCTGTCGGCCGCATGGATTCATGGGTGAACATCAGGCCGGCCGCGCGCAGGCGCTCGACAAGGTCGCGGTTGTGGGGTTCGCGGAAGAACTGGTATACGCTTTCGGCCACCTTGGGGCCCACCTCTTCGACGCGCTGCAAGTCCTCCGGGGAGGCCTCGGCAATCGCGTCCAGGCTGCCGAAGGCCTCTGCCAGAAAGACCGCGGTGCGCTCTCCGACGAAACGGATGCCCATCGCGGCGAGTACCCGCGGCAGCGGATTGCTCTTCGAGTTCACGATGTTGCGTAGGATGTTGGCGGCCGATTTCGGCCCCATCCGCTCCAGGCCGACCAACTCGGCCAGGGTAAGCTCGTACAGGTCCGCCAGGCCCTTCGCCATGCCCNNGCCGGCATGTAGAACGGCTTCCGCTCGGAACCCTGGGCGCTGACCCGCACTACTTTCGGAATCACATCGCCGCTGCGTTCAATGATCACTTCATCTCCGACCTGCAGGCCCAGACGCGCGATTTCGTCTTCGTTATGCAGGGTGGCACGCGATACCGTGACGCCGCCGACCTCCTTCGGCTCCAACAAAGCTACCGGCGTCAGGGCTCCGGTGCGTCCCACCTGCACCTCGATCGCCCGCACGATGGTCTTGGCCTGCCGCGCCGGATACTTGTAGGCGATGGCCCAGCGCGGCGCTTTGGCGGTGAATCCCAGTTGGCGCTGCTGCTCCACCGAATCCACTTTCACCACGACGCCGTCAATCTCATAAGGAAGCTGCTCGCGCCGCGCTTCCCACTCCGCACAATAGGCCAGCACCTGGTCCACGTTTTCGCACAGCCGGCGGTGCTGGTTGACCTTGAAGCCCAGGCGGACCATCTCTTCGAGCGAGGCCCAGTGGCTCTCCCTGGCCGGCGCACCATCCACCAGGAAAAAGTACGGGTAGTAATCGAGGCGCCGCGCGGCCGTGAGCTGCGGTTCGAGGAGACGCAGGGATCCGGCCGCTGCGTTGCGGGGGTTGGCGAATCGCGAGAGGCCCTTGTCCTCGCGTTCCCTGTTCAGACGCTCGAAGGCGCGGCGGTTCATGACCGTTTCGCCGCGCACTTCGAACGCCGCCGGGCCGCCATCCACTTGTAATGGCAGCGAGTGGATGGTGCGCGCGTTCTCCGTGACGTCCTCCCCCACTTGTCCATCGCCGCGCGTGACGGCCAGCGTGAAGCGCCCGTCGCGATAAATTGCCGCCATGGAGAGTCCGTCCATCTTCAGCTCTGCCACGTAGCGGTACGTAGCGCCGGAGAGCAGCTCGGTCACGCGCCGGTCGAAGGCGCGCAGTTCCTCTTCGTTCAGCGCATTGTCCAGGCTCAGCATGAGGGAGCTGTGCGGAACTTTGACGAAGCCTTCGCGCGGCTTGCCGCCGACCCGTCCGGTGGGCGAATCAGCGGAGGCCAGTTCGGGATGCAACTCCTCCAATTCCCGTAGCCTGCGCATCAGCGCGTCATATTCGGCGTCGGTGACTTGCGGTTGATCGAGGACATAGTACAGGTGCTCGTGGCGGCGCAACACGCGCCGCAGGTCCGCGATCTCCTTGGCGGGATCTTTCATGGGCACCTCAACTATAATTTAACGAGGATACCGGAGAAAACGCCATCACCGAATTCAGGGACACCGTCCTCATTTACAATCCCCGTGCGGGCAAGTTCGAGCGAAGCGGTGACGCGCTGCTGCGCCCCGCCATCGAGATTCTGAAGCAGAACGGGCATTCCATCACAGTCGCCCCCACCACCGGGCCGGACACCGCCGGCGCCATGGCGCGCAGCCACATTGCCCGCGGCGCCGATCTCATTGTAGTGGCTGGCGGCGACGGCACCATCAACGAGGTGATCGGCGGCATGGCACACTCGAACGTGCCGCTGGCGATCCTTCCGGGTGGCACCGCCAACGTGCTGGCGACGGAAATGAAGCTGAGCCGGCGCCTGGAGCACACGGCCAGCCGGCTGGCGGAATTCCGCCCGCAGCGCATCTCGATTGGCCGCCTCACCTGCGGCAACGGCACGGAACGCCACTTCCTGCTGATGGCCGGCGTCGGTCTGGACGCGCATATCGTTTACAACATCAACGCCCCGCTCAAAGCACGCATCGGCAAGCTGGCTTACTGGGTGGCCGGATGGAGCCTCCTGGGCAGGCGCCTCACGGAGTTCGCAGTGCAGATCGACGGCCGCGAACGGCAGTGTTCCTTCGCACTATTGAGCAGGGTCCGCAATTACGGCGGCGATTTCGAAATCGCCCGCACGGTGACGCTCTTCGATGACAGTTTTGAGGTGGTGCTGTTCGAGGGCAGCAACACGCTGCGCTACGTGAAGTATTTTGCCGGAATGGTCTCGAATCGACTGCGCGGTATGCGCGGCGTCACCGTGCTGCACGCCGACCGCGTAATCCTCACCACCCCCGGCGGCCGCCCGGTTTACGTGCACGTGGACGGGGAGTCCGCCGGCCGCCTGCCCGCGGAGATCCGCATCGTGCCCGACGCCCTCACGCTGATGGTGCCGCCCGAATACGCCCGCATCGCCGGCCACCGGCCTCTGGTGCAGCCCAACCACGCGTAGCGAAGGCGCGTTCAGACGCCCCAACAGTAATCTTCGACGTCCCGCTCCACGGAGGGATCCTTTTCGCTGAGGCGCATTAACTCCAGGCGGATGGCGTCCACCAGGGCTTTCCAACTGGCTTCGATCACGTTGTCGGAGACGCCCACGGTGGCCCAGGTGGCGCGCTGGTCCGACCACTCGATGAGCACGCGCACCTTTGCCGCGGTGCCCTTGCGGGAATCGAGCACACGCACTTTGTAGTCGGTGAGCCGCACGTTGGCGATTTGCGGATACATCTTCGAGAGCCCCTTGCGCAAACAGAGGTGCAGGGCGTGGAACGGCCCGTGGCCGGCGGCGGTGGCCGAGTGCACGCCGTCCTGCGCGCGCAGCGTCACCGTGGCCGTCGAGTGCGAACCGCCCGCGGCCGCGCCTTCGCCGCTGCTGCGCGTCGAGACTTCGTAGCTCTCCACTTCGAAGAACTGCATGCCCGGATTCAGGGCATCGCGCACCAGCAGCTCAAAGCTGCCTTCGGCCGCTTCCAGCTCATAGCCTTCGTATTCCATCTGCTTGATGGTTTCGAGCAGCTCGCGGCGCGCCTCTTCGCTCAACCGCCCAGCCAGGCCGTGCTGCTTCAGCTTGTAGAAAATGTTGCCGCGGCCCGACTGGTCGCTGACCAGAACGCGCTGCCGGTTACCGATCGCCTCGGGACGGATGTGTTCATAGGTGGAGGCGTCTTTGAGCACCGCGCTCACATGGATGCCGCCCTTGTGCGCGAAGGCGCTCTTGCCCACAAACGGCTGGTTGCCGGGCAACGGCAGGTTGGCCAGTTCCGCGATGAACCGGCAGGCGGACGCCAGGGCCGCCAGCTTTTCGGGGCCAATGGTGGTGTGGCCCAGTTTCAGCTCGAGGTTGGCGAGGATCGACGCCAGGTTGGCGTTGCCGCACCGCTCCCCGTACCCGTTCAGGCAGCCCTGCACGTGTGTGGCCCCGGCCTCCACCGCCGCGATGGCATTGGCTACTGCCATTTCCGAATCGTTGTGCGGGTGGATGCCGATCACCCCGTCGAACCGCTTGCGAACGTCCGCCACGGCTTCCACCAGGCGCCCGGTCAGCGTCCCGCCGTTGGTGTCGCACAGGCAGAGCACGTCCGCGCCGGCCTTCTGTGCGGCTTCGAGGGTGCGGAGCGCATAATCCCGGTTGGCGAAGTAGCCGTCGAAGAAATGTTCGGCGTCGTAGATCACTTCCTTGCCGTGAGCCTTCAGAAACCGGACGGTCTCGGAAATCAGCTTGAGGTTGAGGTCGAGCGAAACGGCCAGCGCCCGCTCCACGTGCAGGTCCCAGGTCTTGCCGAAGATCGATACGGCTGGCGTACCGGCTTCCACCAGCGAAGCCACGTTCCGGTCTTCCTCCACGCGATGCTTCGCGAAACGCGTGGAGCCGAATGCCGTGAGCCGGGCGTGCTTCAGCTTCAAGCCCGCCGCCGCGCGGAAGAACTCCTTGTCTTTGGGGTTCGACCCCGGCCAGCCGCCCTCAATGTAGTCAATGCCCAGCTCATCCAGCTTCTGCGTAATGAGCAGCTTATCCTCCGCCGAGAATGAGACGGACTCCCCTTGCGTGCCGTCGCGCAGCGTCGTATCGAACGTAGAGATCTTCATGACCGCACCTGCTATTCGGCGCCCTGCGGCACCCCTGCCTCCTTGCGTTTTTTAAGAAACGTCATCATGCCGCGCAACTCGCGGCCCACTTCTTCGATGGGCTGATGGCGCGCCGCTTCGCGGTCCGCCAGGAACTTCTTCCGCCCTGTCTTGTTCTCTTCGATCCATTGCCGCGCGAAATCTCCGGCCTGAATTTCCGCCAGGATCTTGCGCATTTCGGCGCGAGTCTGCTCATTCACCACGCGTGGGCCGCGGGTGTAATCGCCGTATTCGGCGGTGTCGGAAACCGAATACCGCATGTAGCTCAGGCCGCCTTCCTGAATCAGGTCGACAATCAGCTTCAACTCGTGCAGGCACTCGAAGTAAGCGATTTCCGGGGCGTATCCGGCCTCGACCAGGGTCTCAAAGCCCGCGCGGATCAGTTCGCTCACGCCGCCGCACAGCACGGCTTGCTCGCCGAACAAATCGCTCTCGGTTTCCTCGCGGAAGGTGGTTTCGATCACGCCGGCCTTCAGGCAACCGAGCGCCAGCGCATACGCCAGGGCCCGTTCGAGCGCTTCGCCGGTCGCGTTCTGATGGACCGCCACCAGCGCCGGCACGCCAACGCCTTCGGTGTACAGCTCGCGCACGCGATGGCCCGGCGCTTTAGGCGCCACCATGGAAACGTCCACTCCGGGGGGCGCGGCGATCTGCTTGAAATGAATGTTGAAGCCGTGCGCGAACATCAGCGTCTTCCCCGGCGTGAGGTGCGGCGCGATGTCCTGCCGATACAGATCGCCCTGAATGTGGTCGGCTACCAGGATCATCACGACATCGGCTGCCTTTGCGGCCTCGGCCGTTGTCAATACCTTGAGGCCGGCGGCTTCCGCCTTGGCGCGCGACTTGCTGCCTTCATACAGCCCCACTACCACGTCGACGCCGGAATCCCGCAGGTTCAACGCGTGTGCGTGGCCCTGGGAGCCGTATCCGATAATGGCGACCGTGCGCCCGTTCAAGTAATCGAGATTTCCATCTTTTTCGTAAAACCGTCTGGACATGTATCCCTCTTCTTTTATACTTTCTGCGCCGTGACCGCTTTAGTTGGTACGGGTGGCTGCAGCCGCAGTTTCTTGGCCTCCAGCCCGATTGCCAGCGCGCCCGAGCGGGTCACTTCGATCTCGCCGTAACTCCGCATCACGTCCACAAACTCGTTCAACTTCTCCGGGTCGCCCGTGGCTTCGATGGCGTATCCCTCGGTGGAGGAATCCACCACGCGCCCGCCAAAGATCTCGGCCTCCTTCAGAACCGCGGTGCGCGATTCCATGGTGGTGCGGATCCGCACGAGCACCAGTTCCCGGACTACCGCGGGCGAGTCCGTCAGGTCGGTGGCCTGCAGCACGTTGATCAGCCGGTTCATCTGCTTGATCACCTGTTGCCGCAGCGTCGCGTCGACGTCCACCACGATGGTCATACGCGAAAGTTCCGGGTCGAGGGTTCGCGCCACGGTGAGGCTCTCGATGTTGTACCCGCGCTGCGTCAATAGTCCGGTCACGCGCATCAGCGCACCTGGCTTGTTTTCGAGGAGTAAGGAAATTACCTGCATCATATATGCGCCCTATTGCGTTGGCACCGTTACCGGCTGCGGCGGCCCCAACACCATTTCCTGAATGGCTGCGCCGGCCGGCACCATGGGGTACACGCACTCCGACGGCGAAACCTTCACGTTGAGCAGATAGGGCCCCTGGGTCGAGACCGCCTCTTCGAGCGCCGCCCTTAATTCGCGCGGCCTCTCGATGGTTTTGCCCGTGAAGCCGTACGCCCCGGCCAGTTTGGCCGCGTCCGGAAAACAATCCAGCTCCACGGCGCTCAGCCGGTTGTTGTAAAACAGCTCCTGCCATTGCCGCACCATCCCCAGGTAGCCGTTGTTCATCACAATGATCTTGATGGGCAGGCCGTTGCTGGCGATGGTGCCGAGCTCGGGGATGGACATTTGAAATCCACCGTCGCCCACCAGCGCAAACACCAGCTTGCCGGGATGCGCGAACTGCGCGCCGATGGCCGCGGGCAGTCCGAAGCCCATGGACCCCAGCCCGCCCGAATTCAGCCACAGGCGCGGTGCGTTGAATCGCACCAGTTGGGCGGCCCACATCTGGTGCTGGCCCACGTCGGAGGCCACAATCGCTTCGCCGCGGCTCAAGCGGTCGATCTCCGCCATCAGGTGCTGCGGTTTGATTTCGGTATCGGAGGTCACCGGGCGCAGCGGATGTTCTTCCTTCCAGCCGCGGACGCGTCGCCACCAGGCGCGCCGCGCCGCCGTGACGGTCTCGCTGGTGGCCTCCGGGGTCTCCGCCAGAAGCTTATTCAATTTCGCCAGCACGCGTTTGACGTCGCCGACAATCGGCACGTCGGGCGCGCGGTTCTTGCCGATCTCTGCCGGGTCGATGTCCACATGGATTACCTTGGCGTGCGGCGCGAATGCTGCCAGGCGGCCGGTCACCCGGTCGTCGAAGCGCACCCCCAGGGCGATCAGCACATCGCTCTCGGTCATCGCCATGTTGGCCGCGTAACTGCCGTGCATGCCGGGCATGCTGATGAAATTCGGATGTTCGGACGGGAGCGCGCCCAGCCCCATCAGCGTGTTCACCGCCGGCGCATCGATGCCTTCCACAAACTCGCGCAATTCGGCGGACGCGCCCGCGGCGATAATTCCGCCGCCCGCATAGACCAGCGGCCTTTCCGATTCCTGGATCATCTGCGCGGCGCGCCGGATCTGCCCAGTGTGGCCTTCCGTGAAGACCTTGTAGCCCGGCAGATGAATGGCGGTCACCGGCTGGTAATGGCCCTGGCCCTGCAGCACATCTTTGGTGACGTCCACCAGCACCGGTCCGGGCCGCCCGGTGGCCGCTACGTAGAACGCTTCATGCACAATCTGTGCCAGGTCTTCCAGGCGCTTCACGAGGTAATTGTGTTTGGTGCAGGAGCGTGTGATGCCGAAGGTGTCGGCCTCTTGAAACGCGTCGCTGCCGATCAACTTCGAGGTCACCTGCCCGGTGATGGCAACAATCGGAATCGAATCCATCATGGCGTCCACAAGGCCGGTCGTAAGGTTGGTGGCGCCTGGCCCGGATGTGGCGCAGCATACGCCTACCTTGCCCGTCGCCCGCGCATATCCCTCCGCTGCGAATGCCGCGTTCTCTTCGTGACGCACCAGGACGTGGCGGATCGGGTGGTCGTACAGCGCATCGTAAAGAGGTAAGGTCACCCCGCCGGGATACCCGAAGATGCACTCGACGCCTTCCCGTGCCAGGCACTCCAGCAACATTCTTGCGCCATTCATTAATGTGGACATGTGTTCTGCCTCATTCCATAAAAAAAGGCCATCGGAGGGGCCGTTTTCCCCGCCGATGGCCTTGGAACTCAGTTCCTTCGGGCCGTCAAGCGGGGCCGGTAATAATGCCTACAGGAATACCAACGGTGTGAAGGATAGTAGGACCAACAGCCCGAACTGGAGTAATCTGCAGCATTCGAAGAACTGAGATTTGAGTCTAGCCTACAAGTTTTCCAAATGCAAGTAGATACCTATATAAATTATATTAATGCTGGTCGAGGCCGCCATGCATTCCCCGCGCTGGTGGGCCCTCTCCGTCGCGATACCATAAGTCATTCCAGTGCCGAACTCCGACCGCGCCGTGGAGCGCTCGAATACCGCTTACTTTCTGGCCTTGATGCTGGAAGTGGCGGTCTTTTACCGGCACGTTTTGTTCGAGCGCGGCTTCGTCTTCCCGTGGGATTTCCGCGCCGTCCATCTTCCCCTCGCCACCTTCGTCGCCGGCGCGCTGGGCCACGGCCAGTTGCCTCTCTGGGACCCATACACGTATTGCGGGAATCCGATCTACGCCAATATTCAGACGGCTCTTTTTTATCCCCCGGTGCTCGGCGCCACACTCGCCTCCAACTGGTTTGGCCCGGATACGCTTTCACACCTTCTGGCCTGGACGGTGGCCGCACAGGTCTGCTTCGCCGGTTGGTGCACCTTCGCGCTGCTGCGCCGCCTGGGCGCGCCGCCCGCCGCCGCGTTCCTGTCAGCCACCGTTTTTCAACTGGGCTGCTTCTTCGCTTCGCAGGCCGAACACATGGGCGCCATGCAGGGCGGGGCATGGCTGCCGCTGGTGTGGTGGTGCTGTTGGGAACTGCGGGAGGGCCTGCGTTGGCGCTGGCTGGTGACGCTTTCCCTGGCGCTGGCGATGACCGTTCTGGCAGGCCTGCCACAAGTGGCTGTGGCCGCTTTTGGCTCCGCCTTCGCGCTGGCCGTGGTGTTGCCTCTGTTCCGTCTGGCGCGGCGCACGCTGCCGCTTCACGTTCTGATGGCTTGGGTGTGGGCGCTCCTGCTGGCTGCGGTGCAGGTGATCCCCACCGCCCAGCTCACGCGCCACAGCGTCGCCAAATTCCGCGCCGAGTGGCTCAAGGCCGGCGGCGGCATCAAACTCGGGGCGCTCTATTCGCTGGTCGAGCCGAATTACTGGAACGTGTTCGACCTCTCGAAATTCCACGGCCCCGCCGGCGCCGACCCCACGTTTCTGTACCTCTATTGCAGTCTGGCGGGCCTGGCGCTGGCCCTTTGTGCCGCTCTGTGGAAGCCCGATCGCCGCGCGGGCGCCTTCACTCTGCTCACCCTGGCCGCCGGCATCTGGATGCTGGGAGATTCCACGCCCATCGGTCGCGCCATCTTCGGCGCGCTGCCGGTATCGATCCGCATCGGCATACATCCCGAGTTCAACTTGCCGGTTTTCGCACTGGGCGTGGCGGTCCTCGCCGGACTCGGCGCCAGCCGTTTCTTGCGGCCGCGCCTGCAACTGGCGGCCGCCGTTATCATCGCGATCGATCTCATTGCGGTCGGCTCCGGACGGCCATTCAACACCGCTTCGCTCCAGGCCGAACCCGGCATCACGCACGATTCCATCGATGGCAGCGCGCCGCTCGCCGCGCGCTTGCGCTCGCTCACTTCTGTCACGACGCCTGCGGCCCGCTTCGATATGGCCGACGCTCCCTACTCCTGGTCGAGCAGCGCTCCCATCCTCGAAATCCCGACCGCCAACGGCTGCGACCCGCTCGCACCCGAACGCGCGATTGAGTGGCGTCTCTCCTTTGCGCCGGGAGCCCGCTGGGGCACATGCTACCAGGTGGTGGATGCAGCCTCGCCCGCCATCGGCCTTGGCAACGTCCGCTATCTGGTTTCGCGAACCCCGGTCGACGCCGCACAGTTCCACGCCATCGATACCATCGCCGGATACATGCTCTACGAAAACAGCCGCGCGCTACCGCGGTATTTCTTTGCCGCACATCTTCAGGCCGTCTCCGGCCTGGAGGAATCGGCCCGCGCGCTGCACGCCGCGGGCTTCGATCCCGCCCAAACCACCATTGTGGAGGCTGCCGCCGCGGATCTTCCTTCCGGCGCTCTGGCAGCCGGTGAAGCCGCGGTGGTTTCCTATGAGCCATCCCGAGTCCGCTTGCGGACGCATTCCGCCGGCGCCTCTTTTCTGGTTGCGGCCGATGCCTGGTATCCCGGCTGGGAGGCCGCCATTGATGGCGCGCCCGCGCCGATTTACTCGACCGACGTGGCCTTCCGCGGCCTGGCACTCCCGCCCGGGGATCACACGGTCGAGATGCGCTTCGTGCCGTACATCCTCTATTGGTCGGCCGCGCTCTCGGCACTCGCGCTGATGGCCGCNNAACCGGTCCGGCGAGACCGTAACCAGGTCGTGCGATGCGGCGGCGGCGGCCGCTACGACGGCCCGGTATCGCTCCGGCAGCAGAAAATCGTTGTCCGGACGCGCGCGAATCAGCAGGGCCACTTCCTCCATCGACTGCTTGAAGACTACCGTGCCGATAGGCTCGCTGGAATCGAGCCCCCATGCGCGCAGCCGTTGCCGGAAAACCGGCGTCCAATGGTCCAGGTCCGCGAACTGTTGCGCGTCCAGGATGATTCCCATGGAAGAAAAATCCATCCCGTAATCGGCGGGCCGCGGCGTGCCCTGCATCACGTAGTGAACGCCCGGAAGCGGCAACAGCGCCGCGTACATTTCATCTTCGGTGTCCACCAGTACCAGTTCGTTGCCGCGCCCGCGCTGGCAGTAATCCGATTCCGCGCGCGACGCCTCTACCTTTGTGCCCGGACCGAACCACAAGCCCCACGTGGCCTGCGGCATGGCTGCCTTCGCCACAAACGCGGCGGCCACCAGCGTCATCATCCACTTGGCCGAGCGTCCGGAACAGAGCGGATTGTAAGCACCCGCCAGAATGGCCATCGCCGGGACGGCCGGCAAGAGGTAGGCCACATTGCGATATTGCCATTTGAAGGCCGCAGCCAACGGCAGCGCCAGCCACAGCAAGAGCAGAATGGCTGCGGCCGAGCGCCGGCGCACCGCCTGCCACAGCGCGAACAAGGCCGACACCGCCAGCACCGTCAACACCGGATCCAACAGCGCCATCCGCGAGGTGTAAAACGCCAGGTGGCTTTCCTGCGAAGTTTGTGGAGGTTGGCCCGCTCCAAATCCGAGAATCTCCACGTTGATGTGTTCGGCGAGGAACCACCGCCCATGCGCCGCCAACTGGTAGAGAAACCACGGCGCCCCGAGCGCAAGGGCCAATGTTCCCGCCAGCACCACGCGGCCCAACCGGGGCCGCTGATTGCGCGGCGCGAAGAGCCAGTAAAGCCCCAGCACGCCCAGCGGGAGCAGGCCCGCGATGCTTTTCGTCAGCATGGCGCCGGCCACCGCGCCGGAGAATAGACCCAGCGACCACTTGGATTCGAGCCACGGGTCCGCGAACAGCGCGAACATGGCCGCCACATAGAATGTCGCCAGCAATCCGTCGGTGAGACACATGCTGGTGAGCGAATGCCACAAGTGGTTTGAGACCAACAGGCCGGCCGCGCAGACGCCCGCCTGCCAGGAGCGTTGCTCGGCCCCCCACCAGAACACCAGGCCCACCGCCAGCGCCGCCGCGATGGCGCCCGGCAGCCGCAACGCGAGCCGCGAGATCCCCAGAATCCGCGCCGAGAGCCCGGCCGCCGCCGCCACCAGCGGTGGCTTGTACAATCCGAACCGGCCCATGAACATGGGAGTGAGCCACTCGCCCTGCAGCGCCATGCGGATGGCGCTATGTGCGTAGAGCGATTCGTCCTGCGCGCCGAGCTTGCCGACCGGATCGACGTAGTCCCCGGCCAGGCCCACGCGACCCGCGCGCACCAGCAGGCACGCCAGCGCCAACAAGGCGGCTGTACAGAAGGCCACTCGCATGTCAACAAGAAGATACCACGCCGTTGCGCGCNNCTCTTCTCTTGATTCCCGGCTGGCTCTCCGGCCAGCAGCGCGGCGTGAACAATGCCGCCGCCGCGCCAGAGCCGCCGCTCTTGCCGGCTCAGCCGATCACCCGCTTCTTTACACAGGACGCTTATACCGAGTACTCCCTTCTCGAACCCGGCTCCGAACAGTTCCGCATCCGCTATCTTCCCGAGCAGGCCCGCGCCGGCTCCACCGAACTGGTCAACGCCACCCGTGGAGGCAGCGAAGGCTCCGACATCCAGGTCTACGATCCGCGAACCGGCAAGCCCCTGGAATTCACCTACCAGCAGCAGGGCGCCGACCCGGAGAACCACGCCATCCGCGCCACGCTGGCGGCCGCTGTGCCGGAAGGCGGCATCGGCCGCGTGCTGATCTATAAGACCTACAAAGATCCCCGCACGTACATGATGCGCGGCGAAGACATCGTCTGGGTCCGCAGTCTGGCCGGCTACCGCCTCGGCGTGATTCTCCCCAAGGGTTACGCCTTCGCTTCTTCGAACGTCGCCGCTCAGCTCAACACGCTTCCCGACGGCCGCCTCAAACTGGCCTTCGCCAACCCCAGTGGGCAAAGCAACCCGGTCACCATCCACGCGCGCAAAACCACCGCCGCCTTCGCTCCCGTCCCTTACGAAGACATGTTCTTCGACGACATCAAGACGCTCTACTTGCTCGGCGACCCCGACACTCACACCATGCAGGTGGAACAGATTTACAGCGATTACCGCAAAGGCCCGCGCGCACGCCTCGATTCCCTGCAATACCTCGCCTTAGAGGACCTCAAGGTGACCGACCTCGATACCGCGAAGGTGCTCGAAGCCACTCGGCAGGGCCAACACACCAGCGTGCCGCTCGAAGTCCCCATCGTGGACGACAAACAGAGCGCGCACCTCAAGATCACCGGGACGTTGAAAGACGCGGCTTACCGCGCCGACAAGGGCGACCTGCTATTCGACCGCACGCTGCACGGTCTGCGCAACACCGTGGTCCTGCCCGCCGGCTGGGAGGTTTCCGCGGTCTCGCAATCCGCCACCATCGGCATCAACCAGGGCCGCGCTTTTGCGGCTCTGATCAACCTGAATTCCGAAAACCAGTATCGCGTGGCGATCCACGCGCGGAAGAAGGTCTGATGGTGGGACCGAGGTTGCAGCTAAGTTGAGTTAGTACAGCGATTTCAGGAATTTCCCTGCAGGATGTCCCGATGGCCGACTTTTACGTTAAAGCCTGCTTCAGCAAGGATCTTTTGGATTTCTTCAGCCATCATCACCGAGCGATGCTGGCCACCAGTGCATCCAAACGCTATGGTCAGATAACTCTTTCCCTCGCGGATGTAGTGCGGCAGTAAGTAGATCAACAAATCGGATACTCGTTGAACAAACTCAACAGTCTGTGGAAAAGAGCGGATATAACGCGCGACCGCCGGATTAAGCCCGGTCAGTTTCTTCAGCCGCGGAATGTAATTCGGATTCGGCAAAAATCGGACATCGAAGACCAAGTCGCTCTCCGAGGGAATTCCGTTTCGGTATCCGAAACTCGTGATGTAGACCCGCAACTTGGATTCGCTGCTCTTGCCGCCGAACCGTTCCCTGATGAAGTCGCGCAGTTCGTGCACGGTGAACTTAGAGGTGTTAATGATCAGGTCCGCCATGGCGCGGATGGGCGCCAGTTGCCGGCGTTCCCGGCGGATGCTTGCGGTAATCGGGTGGTCGCCGCCCAGTGGATGTGGCCGCCGTGTTTCGCTGAACCTGCGTACGATGGCGGAATCGTCGGCTTCGAGAAAAACCAGGCTGGTCTTGACGCTGGCAGGGATGGCCGCATAGACCTGCGGAAACCGCTTCAGCCCCTTGCCTTCCCGCACGTCTACCACCAGCGCCGCAGCCGCAATCCCGGCGTTGTCGCGCGCCAGTTCGGCGAACTTGGGAATCAAATCCACCGGCAGGTTGTCCACCGAGTAGAACCCCAGGTCTTCGAGGACTTTCAGGACCGAACCTTTGCCCGACCCGCTCAGCCCCGTGATGACGACGACTTCCCGTGCCTTCCCCGGCGCACTGGGCTTCCGTTTCATCCTTGGAGCGCTATGCCTCCACCAGGTCGAAATGGCCGTCGCGACGCCGCACCAACATCACCACCCGGTCCGTCTCGGCATCCCGATAGACCAGATAGTCGCGCTTATCGTCCATTTGCAGCACGGCTTCATCGAGGGTCATGGGCTTGCGCTTCTTGTGGTTTTCCACGTGGTAGATCAGGCGCTGCGGCTCTGGCTCTGGCTCCGGGGCTGCGTGCCGCGGCGGCGGCGCTTCGCTACCGGCTTTCCGGGGCTCCCGCTTGTTGTCCCGCCACTTGGTCCGCGTCTTCACGGCCTGCTTTTCGAGCTTCTCCGCCGCCGCATGAATCGCCTCAAACAGATTCGCGCTCGAACCCAGCCCTACTAACTGATGATTGAAATACCGTACCGTGGCCTCGGCTTGATGCAGATGCCGTTCGAGCGACAGAATCACGTGTGCTTCGCATTCGCGCTTACCGTCCAAGAGCTTGCCGATCTTGGCAAATCGCGCTTCCAACTTCTTCAATTCGGCTGGCGCCAGTTCCACCTGCCTGCCTGTGTATGTGATTTTCATAGGTCCGCCCTATCCCGGATGTGCTATTACTCGCGTACCCGCCGCTGGTGGGTCGACGGGATCTTCATGTCCTCCCGGTATTTTGCCACGGTCCGCCGCGTCACGTTGATGCCCTGGCCTTGCAGCATCGTGGTGATCTGATCGTCCGTCAGGGGTTTGCTGCGATCTTCCTCGTCGATCATCCTCTTCACCATGCGCTTCAGCAGCAGCAACGGCGTCGAACCGCCCGACGGCCCCTGTACCGCTTCCGAGAAGAAGTAGCGCAACTCGAAGACGCCTTGCGGGGTGTGCACGTACTTGCTCGCTACCGCCCGGCTCACGGTCGAGGGGTGCACACCTACCTCTTCGGCCACTTCCTTGATCATCATCGGCTTCAGGTGGTCCAGCCCGTGACTCAGAAACTCCGTCTGCCGCCGCACAATCGCCTGGCACACCTTGAGAATGGTCTGCTTGCGCTGCTCGATGTTCTTCATCAACTGGATGGCCGATGTGTACCGCTCGCGCACGTAATCGCGAACTTCCTTGGTGGCGCCGTTTTGGCGATCCAGCATTTTCCGGTATTGCGCGTTCAATCGCAGTTGCGGAACATCTTCGTCGTTCATCTGGATGATGTAGTCGTCGCCGTCTTTGATGAAAGAGACGTCCGGCTCCACCACGCGGGCTCCCGCGCCCGAATATCGCAGCCCCGGCCGCGGATTCAGGTGCTGGATCATCTTGACCGCAATTTCCACGTGTTCCATCGGCCGTCCCAGCAGCCGCGCGATCTCCTTGTACTGCCGCGTCTCCATCAGCCGCAGATGGTCCGACACAATCTGCCACGCCACTCCGCCCCTGCCGTTGACGCTCTCGATCTCCAGCAGCAGGCACTCCCTGACGTTGCGCGCCCCCACTCCCGCCGGATCGAGCGACTGCACCACCCCCAAGGCCTCTTCCACTTGCTCCGCGGTGTGCTCGCCGGCCGCTGCAATCTCTTCGAGCGACGCCGTCAGGTAGCCGTCTTCATCCAGGTTCCCGATGATCGATTCCGCCGCGTCCCGCACCGCGGTCGAAATCACGCACACGCTCAACTGCGACCTCAGGTGGTCGCCCAGCGTCATCGGCGCGGAAAGAAACGTCTCGAACGACGGCTTCTCCACCGATTCCGCCGCCGGGCTCTTGTACCCCGGGTCCAGGTAGTCGTCGAAGAAGGAGCCAAAATCGATTTCGTCGAACGGGTCCGTGGCCGCCGGCGGCTCGAGCAAGGCATCGGAAGTCACCGGCGCGTCGGCTTCGGGCCCTGCCGCGGCGCGCTCTTCCGCGTCCGGCATCAGGTTGCCGTTGATTGCCAGGTCGCCGGCTGAGCCGTCCGGCGTATTCGCCTCGCTCAGCACCGCCATTTCCAGGATCTGCCGGTCCGCCGGGTCCGTGACGTGCTCTTGCTCGGCCTCCAGCAGCGGGGTCAATTCCTCCGGCGTGATCTCTTCTCCGGGTTCTTCGGTAGCCTCTTCCAGAACCGGGTTTTTGACGATTTCCTGGGTGATCATCTCCTTCAATTCCAGCCGGTTAAGCTGAAGGACGGTGACCATCTGCACCAGGCCCGGAGTCAGAATCTGCTTCTGCGAGACCTTCAGTTGCAGCCGTGGAGAGAGCAAACTCATCTGAATCCTATGATATCACCGCAATAACGCATGCCAGAAGCCTTTGGCCCTCGGCGTGCCTTATGTGATGTTTAAACGTACACCCGCTTCACGCGGGCGCTGATGCTGCACAGAATGTTGTAGGAAATGGTGCCCGCCACGCGCGCGATCTCCGGCGCGTAAAGGCTGGCCTCCCCTTCCGCCCCCAGCAGCGTCACATCGTCGCCTTCGCCGAGCGCCGTGGTGTGGCTCAGGTCGATGGTCGTCAGGTCCATCGAAATGGTGCCGAGAATCGGTGTGATCTGCCCATCGGCGATCACCTTGCCGCGGTTCGACAGCCGGTGGAAGATGCCGTCCGCGTAGCCCGCGCCCAGCACTCCAATGCGCATAGCCCGCGGCGCGCGGAACGTTCCGCCGTACCCGATCAGCGTCCCTTCCGGCACTTCCTTCACTGCCAGCAGTTTGGCCTTCCACGTCAAGGCCGGCTTCACGTCCAGCAACTGCGGTGGCGCATCGCCGCGGGCAGGCGAAACGTAGCCATACAAGGCGTGTCCGGCCCGCACTAGTTGGTACCATCCTTCGCGCCGTCCATAGCCCACCGCGATGGTGCTCGACGTATGCCGGTATCGTGGCTCGACTCCGCCCTGCGCGAGCCGCGCGCAGATTCGCTCGAAGTAGGCCAGTTGTTCCTCCGTCTGCTGCCTGGTGTAGTCCGCCGCCGACGCGAAGTGCGTCATCAGCCCTTCGAGTCGCGCATCCGGGGCTTGGCCGAGCGCCGCCAGAATCTCTTCCGCCGATGCGCGTGTCCCCAGCCGTCCCATCCCCGAATCGATCTTGAGGTGGTACCCGACGGACCGCTGGGAGGCTCGCGCCAGCCGCTCCACCTGCGCGATCTGGTCGAGCGAATGCACCGCCGGCGTCAGATCGTACTCCGCCACGGCTTCCCCTTCATACGGCAGAAATCCGCCCATCACCAGGATGCGAATTCCCTCGATGCCGCCCCGCCGGAGCGCCACGCCCTCTTCCACCGAGCTTACCGCCAGCCAGCGCGCGCCTTCCCCCGCCAGCACCCGGGCCACTTCCAGCGCGCCGTGCCCATAGGCATCGGCCTTCACCACGCCGGCCACTTCCACGCCGGTCCCCACTACGGCCCGCACACTCCGGTAATTGCGCGCGATCTGCTCCCGCGAGACCAGCACATAGGAACGATAGGGACTCGACACTTCCTGCTACCCCTTGCCCGGCATGAATCGCTTGATGAAATTGGTATCGAATCGGCCGGCCCGGAAATCTTCATCCGCCAGAATCTTCTGCTGCAGCGGAATGGAAGTGTGAATCCCTTCCACGATGAACATCCCCAGGGCCCGCCGCATGCGGTCGATGGCCTCGGCCCGGTCGCAGCCATGCACAATCAGCTTGGCCACCAGCGAATCGTAAAACGGCGGGATGACGCAATCCGTATACACCCAGGTGTCCACCCGCACACCGATGCCTCCCGGCACGTGGAACCCCGTAATGCGCCCCGGCGAGGGCACGAACGTCTCCGGATTCTCTGCGTTGATGCGGCATTCGATGGAATGGCCGCGCAGTTCCACCGGCCCGGGAAGAATGTCCGGGAGCCGCTCGCCCTGCGCGATGCGGATCTGGCTTTTCACAATATCGATACCCGTCACGAACTCGGTCACCGGGTGTTCCACCTGCACGCGCGCGTTCACTTCAATGAAGTAGAGCTTCCCGGTTTCATCCATCAGGAACTCCACCGTGCCGGCGTTGGTATAGCCCGCCGCTGCGATGGCCTTGCGCAGGACACCCGAAATCTCCGCCCGCAGACCGTCCGTCACGGCCGGCGAGGGCGATTCCTCCAGCAGTTTCTGGTGACGCCGCTGGATACTGCACTCGCGCTCTCCCAGAATCTCCACGTTGCCGTGTTCGTCCGCCAGAATCTGGAACTCGATGTGCCGTGGCGCCCCGATGTACTTCTCCAGGTAGACGTCCGCGGAGGCGAACGCCGCCCCCGCCTCGGTCTGCGCTTGCGCGTACAGGCCGGGCAAATCCTCGGCCTGCGTCACCACCCGCATGCCCCGCCCGCCGCCGCCGGCCGAGGCTTTCAGAATCACCGGGTAGCCGATCTTCTCCGCCAGTTCCAAAGCCTCTTCGGCCGTCGAGAGAACGCCTGGCGAACCCGGCAGCACCGGCACGCCCATCTCCCGCATGAAGGCCCGCGCCCGTTCCTTCACTCCCATCAGCCGGATCACGGCCGGCTTCGGGCCGATGAAGTGGAGGTGCGACGCTTCGCACACTTCCGCGAAGCCGGCGTTCTCGCTGAGGAATCCATATCCCGGGTGGATCGCATCCACGTTCGTGATTTCCGCCGCGCTGATGATCGACGCGATGTCCAGGTAGCTCCGCGCGCTCTTGGCCGGCCCGATGCAGATCGCCTGGTCCGCAAACCGCACGTGCGAGCTGTAGCGGTCGGCCTCCGAATACACGGCCACCGTCTCGATCCCCAGCTCCCGGCAGGCGCAGATGATTCGAACCGCGATTTCGCCCCGGTTGGCGATGAGGATCTTCTTAAACCGTACGGACGGCAAACAGCGCCTCCCCGTACTCCACCGGCTGCCCGTTCAATACCAGCCTGCTCTCGATGATGCCGGAAGTCTCCGACTCGATTTCATTCATGAGCTTCATCGATTCGATGATGCAGAGGACCTTCCCCGGCTGGACGCGCTCTCCCACTCTGACGAACGCTGCGGCGCCGGGTGACGGCGACTCATAGAACGTTCCCACAATGGGAGATTTCACCAGTACCAGGTTGGGGTCCACGGGCTTTTCTCTGGGGCCTTCGTGTGAGGTTGGGGGTGGTGCGGCGGCAGGCGCCGTTACACCTGCCGGCGGCAGGACAATTTCCGAGGTGCCCGCGAAAGCGCCCCGCCGGATGCGTACGCGGTTTTCGCCGCGCTGCACTTCCAGTTCGGCGACTCCGGTCTCCGCCGCCAGGTTGATTAGCTCTCGTATTTCGTCAACAGTCACAGTCTTCTAGCTTAACAAAGTCTCCCACCGCATTCCGCCGCTCCCCCAAGCAAAAAAAAACGCGAGGCCCGAAGGCCTCGCGCATTCAAAACCACCTGCGTCGATTCTACTGGGGTGGGCCCGTGCCTCCGGCAGGACAAATGAGCGCGTACCCAAGAAATGTGCCATTGTCGGAAAAGCCGCCACCGGCGCCGGTGGGGGATGCGGGGAAGCCGCTGGGTGACGCGCCGAAAAACCAATTGAAGAAAGCAAGCTCTTGCAGGTGGTAGGTGAAACCACCCTGCGCGATCGCAAACTCATTCGTCGGGGTTCCGAAGCCAGGACTCAGCGGATCGCCGACCTCGAGGTTATTTTGGCAAGTGCCCNNGCCACTTCATGCGATATTGTCGAGACATCCCCCCCGAAAGGCTGGCTCACCGCGAACGGCGAATAGACCTGTAGGTTGGGACCGACGAAGTATCCGCTGTGGTAACCCAGAGCGCAGCAGGACCCGAAGAGATCGGTACCCGGAATTCCCTCCACTACAGAATTCGTAAGCAACATCGGGAAAACGCCCGGAGAAACCGAGCCAAGGCCCTGGAGAAGAGTTTGAACGGCGTTATCGAAGTCGTTGATATCCACGACCCCGATGTGCCCGCATCCCACATAGTCCGTGCCACCGATGTAATTCGCCTGGCTTACGCCAGTGTAATTAAAGCTCAGGGTTTGGGCGGCAAGGACCGTAACGACGAAATTCAGGTGATAGTTCGTGTTCTGTACGAGGCTCCACCAGTTGGCTCGAACATAGGCGTCTATGTATTGCGAGGGAACGCCTTGTGTGACATCGATGCCATTCATCTTCGGGGCGTGGCCCGCGCCTCCGGCTCCATCATAGAGGTTGGTCTGGAACATCGGCGAATTCGTGACCAGGTTGACGTCGGTCGGGCTCCCGGTGAAGCACGTATCGGCAACCGTTGGATCATAGAGCTGAGAGCCGTGCGCGGTGTCCTTGATCGTAACCTTCAAAGGAATCACATAGAGGTTGATGTTGGTGATCGACTTCGCCTTGAGACTCGGATTTCGCCCCATGAGTGTGCCGGTATAAGTTCCGCCGCCCAGAGTGGCGTTTGCCGTCACGCTGTAATTCCACATGGGAAGGCTGCCGGGGGTGGTGAGTGCGGTCGTCAGAGCATCGTGGGTTAAGCCTTTCACCGGCAGGACTGTAGTGTAACCTTTAGGCAAACTTTGCGCGAAGACCGTCGCGGCAAGCCCCATGAAGCAGCAAAGCGATACAAATTTAAGTTTCACAGAACCCTCCTAACCTTAAGTGAATGCCGGCGAAATTTCCAACCAAGAGTAAGCAGGCCGCTTCCCAGAAGCAACAGGGATGAGGGCTCGGGTGTCCCGCCGCCGCCAACCGGTGCTGTTTCCAAGAAAAGCGTGTCTACCGCAAAGTCATTGACATCACAGCCCCCGCAAGCAGTTTGGCTGTAAATCAACCCGGTGATGTTAGCTGCGCTTCCGCTATCCATGCCTCCTAAAAAGACGGGATCGCCGTTCGAATCGCTCGCAAGCGTGAAAGTCGAGGAAACACCTCCCTCGAACACTTGCACCTGCGCCGTGAATGCTTGACCGGGCGCCGTGTCTCCTTGAATCCACAGCCCCGCTTCTATGACCCCCGGGAAACTAAGCGTCAAGGGGCCGTTGTTCCCACCTAAGACGTCGCCCGTCCAGATCAGACTGTCGCCGGAGTTGAACGAGCCGGGCGTTGCCGGCCAACTGCCAGGCGTAACCAGTACCGTGCCGCCATTAGCGCCCGCAAAGCCACCGGTAATGGCCCATGCCGGAACCCCAGTCGCTGAAAAGCTCTGCGGGATGGCGGTCTGGTCCGCGCCCAGTTGCGACCAATTCACGGAATCGTTGCTCGCAAAAGGAGCAGTGACCACGATGATGGACGCGAAAGCGGGGGCACAAGCCAAAAAGCACCCCGCAATTAAAACCCTAGTACTCGAACTCATCGAATGAACCCTCCTAAACCCAGAATTGAGAATCAGATAGCCAGATCCCCGTGGTCTTTCCACGAGGGACCTCTTCCCCTCGGCCAAGAATAAACCGCGACCGATGCAACTTGCTTAAGAGCCTATGACCCCGTACCGGCGGAAAACCTGCTTTCACCCCAACTGAAACCGTCCGCCATTACCCAGCGCAACTCAAGACAGACTTCCGCATATTATGTGCTGCAATTAACCGCTTGTCAACGGTCTCTAGTACTTGTCAGCCGACCTCCGGTCAATTCCCTATCGGTCATGATTATATTCCGGGTCTCCGCCGCTCCCCCAAGCAAAAAAAACGCGAGGCCCGAAGGCCTCGCGTTCTTGAAATAACCTTCCGCGACGAGTTTAGTCCCCCGACGGCGGCGGCGGCGGCAGGACGTAGACCAACCCGAAGAAGCGGTTGCCCATAGCTGAGCCCTTGGGAACTCCGAGCCCCGTCACCAGATCGTAGTCGGGTCCGGCGGGTAGCCCGTTATTGCCGACGGTCACGTCGTAGAAGAAATACGTGTAGTTGCGGATTGCCGCGGCGTAGATCGCCAAGTTGATGTTGTTATCCAACTGCGGCAGCCCGAAGGTCGCGCGGGCCGTCATGATATCGGCGAACAGGCCTGCCATCAGGGGACAGGCCAAGCTGGTTCCGCCAACTCCGATGTAGTGGGTAGAGTCCCTTCCGAGGTCTATAACTGCCGCGCCGGTAGCCGGATTGGCGGCGGCTGCGATGTCGGGTACGGCGCGCGTGGGCGATACCCCATTTGTGCAGTTGCTCGCAACCGTGACCACCGCGCTCGCCGGGATTGGATTCTGCCAGAAGACCGCGGGCTCGAAGGCGCTGCAACCACCGCCACTGCCGGACCAGCCGGTTTCCGTGGTCCTCACGTAAGACGTGTTCACATTAAGGGTCGTCCCGCCCACGCAAGTAACGTGGGGCGATGTGCAGGGATACTGGGCCGGAGTGCCACTGTCTCCCGAAGAGAAAAAGACGGGTTTGTTGTTAGTACTAAACACGAAGTCGAATGAGGTCTCGGAGCCATCCTCGCCCCCGCCCCAGCTATTCGAGACGATGTCCGCCAGAGCCGTACCGGTCTGAACGCCCGTGAACAGGTCGTTACCGCTGTCCGAATTGCATTCCACCATCACCAGCTTGGCATTCGGCGCCATGGCATGCGCATACTCCAGGTCGAGCATTTCTTCGAGTTCCCAGGTTTTGGTGTCCAGCGTGGGAGGGACGGTCGTCGGGGGAGGCGCCCCACCGGTTTGCCCCACGATGGTCAGGCAACCGGACGCCACCGTGCACGCCGGTAGCCCAAGGAGGGCGCTGAATAGATTCAGATCGTTCTCCGCGCCCGCGTAGTGGAATGCGTCCACGATCGCGATTTTCCGCCCGGCGCCGCCATTCCCGCTGGGAATGGAGTTGACGCCGTACACCGTCTGAAAGTTGTTCGGGCAGTATTCGAAGGAGCCCGTCGCCGGCGGCGTCGGCGGCACGCTACAGAACCCAGGCAGGGCCAACGGTACGATGCCGCTGACGCTTGGCTTTGCTAGCGGCATCGTCGTGCCCGAGGCCCAGACGTGCGGCCGGACATGCCCCGGTGCGGCCGTCGGCGCCACGGCGTAAGGAGTCACCTGCGCAAAAGCCGCCTGGCAGGCCATCAGAGCGACCAGCGCGACCATCAAAATCTTCACAAAGTTCGACGTCTTCATATTAGTTATTCCCCCTCCGAGAATTCATCATGCGTTTGCGGCCAAAGGCCGCCAGGCCCAGAAGCGCAGGAGCGATCAACAGCATAGAAGCCGGTTCCGGTGTGGGGGCAGCCGGGGCAAAATTGACGCCCACGGTGCCAATAGCGAAATCGGGCTCGAAAGACCCGCCGCCGACGGCATCGAACACGACGGCCCAAATGTCCGCGGTGGCGTCCTGCGCCCCGATAAACGGAGCATTGAAAGCGCCGTCGTTTAGGGGCCCGTAGACGCCTAGGACAAGGGATCTGCTATCGTATGTCGTCATGGTGTAGCTAAAGCTAGTGTAGAAGTCCGCCTCGATGTAGGCACCGACTCCGGCAACGCCCTCGTCAAAGAACACCGCGATGTCGTCGCCAACCCCGTTGAACTGAGCGCCGTTGTAAACTAAGCCCATGGCGGCGGGAAAGAATCCGCTCCAACCGTTACCCTGCTGCAGATTGGTGAACGGCAGGCCGGTGGCGTTATTGCCGACAAGGCCGCTGATTCCTCCGGCTCCCGTAAAGGTCTGCGGGGTTGCCAGGGTCGCGCCTGTGCAACCGAAATTGGCGCACCAGTCTATCAACAGCGGGAAATCCGCGGGGTTTGTATCCAACGTCCCTGCCCAAGTCATGCCGGCCGAAATCGTCAGGCCAGCCACTACCGTCAAAATCTTTCGAATCATGAATCCTCCGCTCATCCGTTACCATGTATACCGACTTCCGGCGCACTACTGACCAGAGATCGATATTGGTACATTCTCCGTGGGAATTGGGTACGTGTCAATACCATACAGTACTGTCTAGCCACCCCCAAGCAGGCACAAAAGCAGTACTAAATTTCCTGAGCCGTCTTTTCACGGCCCAGTCAGGGAGATTCCCGACCTCTCCGGTCAAGACCGGATGCGAGTTCTATACGGTTGAGTACTTCTACAGCCGGTGGGTGCCATCTTGCAAGGACCGCACTGCCTCCAACGTCTTTTCCGCCGTTGCCTTCCACGAAAACTGCGCCGCGCGCCGCGGGCCAGCTTCGCGCAGCCGCGCGCGCAACGCCTCGTCTCCGGTGATCCTGCGCAGCGCATCCACCATCGCCGCCGGGTCCCGCGGGTCGAACTGCCACGCCGCGTCGCCCGCAATGCTGCGCATCGGCTCGATGTTCGAACAGGCGGCCGGCACCCCGGCGGCGAGCGCCTCCACAACCGGAATCCCAAAGCCTTCGAATAACGACGGGTAGACGAAGGCCCAGGCGCGCGCAAACAGCTCGTGGAGTTGCTCGCGCGGTATCCAGCCGGGGAAATCTACCGCGTCGCGCAAGCCCAGGGAATCGCGCAGGTGGTACAGCGGGCCGGTGAAGAAGCCGTGCAGCCCGCACACCACTAGCCTGAACTCCGGCCGCTCCCGGCGGAATTCCGCGAAGGCGCGCAAGAGCCCGTCCAGGTTCTTGTGCGGATGCAGCGTCGATACCGCCAACAGGAACGGCTGCGGTTGCCGCCGCTTTGCCAGTTCGAAGAACACAGCGTCCACTCCCAGCGGCGCCACGCGCACTTTGCTTTCGGGCAGCCGGTAGAATTTGACCAGGTCTGACGCCGTCGCGTCCGAATTCGCCACCACCAATCGCGAAACCATGGCCGACCAGTACAGAAAGAATTTCCAAAAAGGAAGATCGAACCAGCGGAAGTATTCGGGGTGGCGCAGGTGCTGCAGATCGTGGAACACCGTCACCTGGGGACAGCCCGCCAGCAGCGGCGCCGTGAAGCCCGGGTTCAGCATGGCGTCCAGGCGCAGCCCCGCGGCCCACAGCGGTAGGCCGGTCTGTTCCCACAGAATCCGGGCCGGCCTCGACGAAGCCCGCACCGGCTGCCGCACTTCCGTGAAGTTCTCCGCCGCCGGTGTGAGATCGCGCCCGGTCTCGCGGTTGGTGAAAACGAAGTAGCGGTTCTCGCCATCGATTTCCGCCAGCGCGCCCAGCAATCCCCTGAGGTAGATCTCGGTTCCCCCCACTCCGCCTGGAATGAGGTACAGCGCGTTCACGCCGATGCGCAGCCGCTCCATCCTACTTCCGCAACTGTTGCATCACCACCGCCAGGTACTTGGACGCGTATTCATTCCCCGGTTCAAGCTTCAGCGCGTGCTGGTATTCCTGGGCCGCGTTCAGCAACTGCCCGGTCTTAAAGTAGACAATCCCACGATACACGTAGGTATCCGCGAGGTTCGGATCGAGCCGCTCCGCCGCCGCCAGCGCCACCAGCGCTTCGCCCCACCGCCCGGCCTTTCCGTTGACCATCCCGATTTGCGAGAGCACGTGCGCCGAGGGCTTCATCACCGCCGCCCTTTGCAGTTTTTCAAGCGCCTCGTCGGTGCGGTTCAAGCCGTCGTATGCCAGGCCCCAGTCCACCAGCAGGTCCGAATCTGCCGGATGCAGCGCCGCGGCTTTCTGATATTCCGCGACGGCCAGGTCGTAGCGCTGCTCCGCGAAATAGGCGTAGGCCAGTTGGGAGTGTGGCCGCCACTTGTCCGGCGACTTCGCCACGGCATCCTTCCAAAGCACCTCCGGATCCGACCAGACTTCCGCACGGACGTAGGTGGCAACCCCGGCCGTCACCGCCAGCGCGGCCGCTCCCAGGGCCAGCGCCTTCCGTTCCACGCGCAGCCGGGAGAGCGCATCCACCAGAACCAGCAATAGCCCAAGAATCGCAAAATACAGCCGGCGCTCCGCGAGGGGATCTTTAATCGGCAGGATCGACGACGTCGGCGCCATCAGGATCAGAAACGCAAAGTATCCGTAGCAGGCCAAAGGAAATCGCCGCCGCCAATGCCAGGCCGCCGCCGCAACCGCCACCAACGCCACCAAGCCGATGATCGCGCCATTGTCGAGTATGGTGCGTGAAATGGCGAAGTCCCAGTCTGCCGATTGATTGACCGGAAGCAGGAACAGGCCGACGTACACCCACAGCGCCCGGCACTGCGTGAAGAAGTACTGATACCAGGTGAAATCCTTCATCCCAAACCCGGCCGTCGACGCGTTGGTAATCAGCCCGCGGAAAAACCAGACGCCGGCCAGGCCCGCCGCCGCCATGGGCGCGTAGATTCTCCAATTCGCCCGGATGCCACGGAACGAAAAGTCGTTGAACCAATAATCCGTCAGGAGGAACAGCGCCGGCAGCGCGATGGTCTGTTCCTTGGCTGCCAGCGCCGCCCCGAACAGGGCAAACACGGCCACTGCCGTGCCCCAGGTGGCTGCCGCCTGGCGCCGGTATAAGAACACCGTGAACGCCGCAAACGCCAGCATCACGCTCAGAGATTCCGAACGGCCCGCCAGATAGGCCACCGCCTCGGTTTGCACCGGGTGCAGCAGGAACAGCGCCGCCGCCACGCCCGCCAGCAGGGTGCGCTTCGATTCCTCCACCGCGGCCCACTGGAGCAGCCGCCGTACAATCAAAAACGCCAACCCCGCGGCCATCGCGTGAATCACCACATTCATGAAATGGAACCACCACGTGTCATTCGGCGAAAGCTGCGCGCTCACCCAATACGTCAGCATCAACAGCGGGCGCTGGACGTGAATCTGTCCTGACAGCGGTTGCCGGCTCAGGCCCATCAGAAACGCATCGTCGAAGAGGAACGGCCCGCTCATGGCCGGCGAGTAGGCCCACACCACGGCCACCAGCGCCGCCGCCCAGGCCACCCACGTCCGCCACTGCCCCTGCCCGGTGCGCGCCGCCGGCGGCACAACCGGTACGCGCTTCTTGTCCTTCTTCATGCCGGCTTCATTCCTGTTCAAAACTCCGCACCCGGTATTCCAGCATCGCCACCCGTTGCGCCAGCGCCACGTTATCGTCCCGCAGGTGCGAGATGATGATTGAGAAGCGGAAGAACATCACCAGGAACACCGTGCCCGCGATCAGAAACAGCGTCAGCGGCGAATCCGGCACTCCCGTCAATCGTGTGATGGCGTCCAGCACCGGGCGGCTCAGCGACAGCAACAGCATCGCCACCGCCGCCAGCAGCCAGCTCACCGAGTATTCCACCCGGATGTGCGCCCGCCGCACCGAAATCAAGATCATCGCCAGCAGCACCAAGCTCAGCACCGTCGTTACATGCAAGAGGCTGTCCATCTACCCTCCACTGCCCGGCCGCGGCCGTCCGTCGTATTTCAATATGTTCACAAAAACGCCCAGTAGCACGTGGGCAATATAGTACAGCGATCGGCGCGCCGTGATGGTCGACCGCCCCGTCATCCGAGGGTGCATCTTCACCGGCACTTCCTCGAACCGGAAGCGCCGCCGCTGCAGCACCACCAGCGCTTCGATCTCCGGGTACTCCAGAGGAAAGCTCCGGGCGAAGACTTCCAGCGCTCTCCGGTTCACGCCCACAAACCCCGAGGTGGGGTCGCGCACCGGCTTCCCCAGAATGGGACGCAACACCATGCGGAAAAACCGGATCCCCAGCCCCCGCACCATCCCCGTGGCCGATCCGTTCTCCTCCACGAACCGCGACCCGATCACCATCTCGCAGCCCGAGCTCTTCAAACGCTCCAGGATCGCCGGAATGTCGCGCGCGTCGTGCTGTCCGTCGCCATCCACGCGGATTACATATTCGAAGCCCAGGTCGTACGCCAGCTTATAGCCGGCCTGCACGCAACCGCCCAGGCCCAGGTGGTGCGCCAAAGGCAGCACGTCGGCGCCCGCCGCGCGCGCCAACGCAATGGTTCCATCCTCCGAGCAATCGTCGATCACCAGTACCGGCACTCCCGGCACGTGCTGGTGGATTTGCCGCACCACGTCGCCGATGGCGCCTTCTTCGTTGAGCGCCGGCACAATCACCAGCAGCGCATCGATTCCGGTCGCCCGTTTCACTGCGCGGCCACCTTCCGCGCGCTGATGGTGTGGCATTGCAACAGGTGCTCGAAGACCGCCGGGGTAATCCGCGCCCGCTGCCGGATGGTCCGCCGCTCGCGCCACAATCGCGCTGCGTGGCACGCCGCCGCCGCGTGCGCCCGCACCACGTACCAGATCATCTTCGCGCCGGCATTGCCTTCCGCGCGGAACCGAGCTGCGCTGCCCCGTCCTTCCAGTAGATACCAGGCATGCCACGCGTAGCGCGCCAGCGTCACCCAGGGGGCCGCCGCCAGCATGCGCGCCGGAAAATTCTTCGCCAGCACGAACAGCCGGTTGCGCTCCACGTAGTAGGCCTTCAGCGGCGACGCTCCGCCCGCCGTGTGCGAATAGTGGTGCTCCACCACCGCGAGAGGCACGTACAGGCATTTCCATCCCGCCCACCGCGCGCGCAGCCCCAAATCCGTGTCTTCGCAATACAGGAAGAAGCTCTCGTCGAATCCGCCCACCTCATCTAACATGGCGCGCCGGTACAGCGCCGCCGATCCGCTGGGAAACAGCGTCTCCTCGGTCACCGGGAAATCTTCCGGGGGCCTCCCGTGTCCCCGCTGCTTGCTCGATCCGTCGCGCGCCACCAGCATCCCCGCCGAATCCAGCCGCTCTTCGCCGTAGAGGCGCACCTGCGACGCGCCCATTCCTGCGTCCGGCCGCTGCTCCATCGCCGACACCAGAGATTCCAGCCACCGCGGATGCGCCACCGCGTCGTCGTTCAAGGTTGCCACGTAGCGCGTCCGCGATTCGCGAATTCCCTGGTTGACCGCGCCGCCGAATCCCGCGTTTGTTCCATTTTCGATCACCCGCGCGCCCGGCGCCGCCTCATTCCGCCGCACCAGGCCTTTGCCGCTGTTGTCCACCACGATGGTCTCAAAACCCCGGAAGGTCTGGCCGCCCAGCGCTTCCACGCACTCCCGCAAACGCGCGTCGGCGCGCAAGGTGGGGATCACCACCGATACCAGGAGTTCAGGCAAGCCTCGATTTTACCGCGAGCCGGAACCCTTCGCTTCAAGTTATACTGCTTCCACCGCCTCATGATGAAGTCCTTTTCGCTCGCACTGGCCGCCGCAACGCTCACCGCCGCCCAACCCGGCTTCTTCTCCGATATCCGCCAGCTCACGCACGGCGGCGAGAACGCCGAAGCTTACTGGGCCCCCGACGGCAAGCGGCTCATTTTCCAGACCACCCGCCCGCCCTATGAGTGCGACCAGATCTTCATCATGAATGCCGATGGATCCAACCAGCACCTGGTCTCCACCGGCAAGGGGCGCACCACCTGCGCCTACTTCCTCTCCGACAACAAGCGCATCGTCTACGCCTCCACCCACCTCGCCGCCGACGTCTGTCCCGCTAACCCCGACCGCAGCAAGGGCTATCTCTGGGGCGTCTTCGCCGGCTACGACATCTTCCTGGCCACCGACGCCGGCAAGATCCTCAAGCGCCTCACCGAAACCCCCGGCTATGACGCCGAGGCCACCATCAACTGGAAAACCGGCAACATGGTCTACACCTCGCTCGCCTCCGGCGACCTGGACCTCTGGACCATGAAGACCGACGGTTCCCACAAGAAGCAGCTCACCAAGACCCCCGGCTACGATGGCGGCGCGGTCTTCTCCCGCGACGGCTCCAAGCTGGTCTGGCGAGCCAATTACCCCAAGACCGCCGAGTTGATGCAGACTTACAAATCGCTGCTGGCCGAGAATCTCACCGCGCCCATGAAAATGGAGCTGATGGTGGCCGACGCCGATGGCTCGCACGCCCACGCCATCACGGATTTCGGCTGCGCCAGCTTTGCCCCCACCTTCACCCCCGACGGCAAGCAGATCCTGTTCAGCTCCAACAAGCACAATTGCGACAGCCGCTACTTCGAGCTCTATCTGATCAATGTGGATGGCACCGGCCTCCAACAGGTGACCAACTTCGGCGGCTTCACGTCATTTGCGGAGTTTTCGCCGGATGGCAAGAGGCTGGTCTTCTGTTCCGACCACGACGCCAAGGAGCGCTACGAATTCAACATTTTCACCGCGCAGTGGACGCACTAGAGCTAAGGACTCCGTGTGGAGCAGGCTTTCGAAGCCGCAAGACGCTAGCGGATCTTCAGCGCCCACGCGTACTCATTCGGCCTATTCTCGGGCAAAGTCACCACCAGCCCAGCGGCCTGGCGCGTAAACTGGAGCGGCCCGGCCGCACCCAGCATCTCCACGCGTCCCACTTCATGCGGATACTGCGGGCTGCCGCTCCCGAGCGTCCGAATGGTCAGCTTCCCGTCCGCCGGCCAGCCCAAAGCGAAGGCGTAGAGCGTGTCTCCCTTCGTCGTGAACCGGATGTCCTGCGCGGTGTAGGGCCGCGTCCGGTTCTCGTTGAAGTTGCCGGAGCCCTGCACGTCTGGCGCGCCTTCGCCAAACAGGCTGAACGGCCGCGTGCCGTAAATCGCTTCTCCGTGCGCCGGCATCCAGCCGGCAAGTCCGTCCAGCACCTTCCTCTCGTCATCGTCAATCGTGCCGTCGCCGCGCAGCGGTATGTTCAGCATCAGGTTGCCGTTCTTGCTCACAATGTCCACCAGCATCTTGATTACGGTTTCGGTGGTCTTGTACCGGTGATTCTCAAACAGCGACCGCTGGTAATGCCAGTTCCCGATGCAGGTATCGGTCTGCCACGGCGCTGGGAGAATATGGTCCGCCCGCCCGCGTTCGATATCCAGCACCATCGCCCCCACGTGGTCCGGCGCGAGGCCTTTCGACGTGAGCACCGCTTCCAGGCTCCCGTGCGTTTTCATGTCGGAGTTATAGTAATGCGCCGCGATATCGAGGCCGGCCTGTCCCAGCGGCAGCTCCGTGTCGTCGAAATACAAAAGGTCCGGCTTGTACTTATCCACCAGCTCCTGGCAGCGCAGAAACCAGCTCTCCACAAACTCGGGATGCTCGGGCGGGGGCTCCTCCGTCCACTTGCGGTCGTGCTGCGCGTGCCAGTCGCGCGCCTGCTGGATGGTGGCGAGCCCCTTCGGCATCACCATGCTCTGTCCTACGTAGAGCTCCTGCGGATCGAGCCCGTCCCACCATTTCCCTTTGCCTTGCGCCTTGGTGAGGAACCCGTCGTAAGGGACACCCGCCATGGCTCCCTCCGGATCGTATGCGTAGGCCGTCTGGAACCAGTGCCAGGCGTGCGCCGAGTGGTTCGACACGGCGAACCGCAGCCCGTGCTTGCGCGCCGTCTTCGCCCAGATTCCCACGATGTCCTTCCTGGGACCTACCCGCACTGAGTTCCATTTGTGGTGCGTGGAATCGTAGCAATCGAAGTTGTCGTGATGGTTCGCCAGCGCCATGAAATACTTCGCCCCGGCCTTCACGTAGAGCTGCATCAGCGCTTCCGGGTCCCAGTTCTCAGCCTTCCACAAGTGGTCGATTTCCAGGAAGCCGAACTTCGACGGGTGCCCGTAATGTTCCACGTGATACTTGTTCTGGGCCTCGCCCTGTACGTACATGTTGCGCGCGTACCAGTCGCCTTGTTCCGGCACGCATTGCGCCGTCCAGTGCGCCCAGATCCCGAACTTGGCGTCGCGGAACCAATCCGGTGCGCGGTATTGCCGCAGCGATTCCCAGTTCCCCCGGAAAATCCCCGGTGCGATGCTCCTCACCCGGCCGCCCTGCGCCCGCATCAAGCGTGCCGCCGGCAAACTGGCCAGCCCTTGGATCACTGCCCGTCTGGTGAGCCTCAAGATTCGAAACCTCCGGTAAGCGCTTAGTATATCTCCTGGACTTTCCCGGAGCCAATCTATTTAGAATCAATCGGATGGTTCGGCCTCCCGGTATTTCGGCGCTCCATTGGGCACTCGCCGTTCGGTTAAAGAAATTGCCCTCCCCGCCGCCCGGCTTGTAACCAACCAGCTAGAGGGAACGCCTACTTTCATATGACCAAAAAGCTGCTTTTTGTAACGACACTTCTGCTTGTCGTTGCGTTCGTCGCGTTTGCGGCCGACGTAACAGGCAAGTGGACCTATGAAACGGCAGGCCGCAACGGTGGCCCTGCCCGTCAGACAACGATCACACTGAAACAAGATGGCGCCAAGCTGACCGGCTCCGTTCCTGGCATGATGGGCGGACGTGGCCGCGGCGGCGCTGCCGCTGATCCCAATGCTCCTCCTCCTGCTCCTCCGGCCGACCAGGAAATCTCCAACGGTAAAGTGGACGGCAACAAGATCTCCTTTGATGTGAAGGTTTCCCGCGGTGGCAATGATTTCGTAACCAAGTACGAAGGCACTCTCGATGGCGATTCGTTGAAGCTGAAGATCACGCGGCCCGCGATGGGCGGCGGCGATCCTCCGGCCCCGGTCGAAGTCGTGGCGAAGAAATCCACCACCTAGTCACTCGTTCAACAGCAATAACCGGGCGGCCTCCTCAGCAATGGGGAAGGCCGCTTTTGCTTTTACTGAGTTCACTTCACCCGCACCACCTCTACCGGTCCCAGCAACCCCGAAGGCAGCAGCGGCGAATCGGCCTGGTAGAACGGCTGCGTCGTGTATGTGTACTTCTGCGCCGCATCGGGCTGCTGGTCGCCGATCAACCGGTTCACCCACAGGTTGGTCACCTTCACCTCCACCGCGTTGGCGCCTGGCCGGAGCGCCTCCGTCGCGTCCACCCGGAAGGGCGTCTTCCACACCACCCCCAGCGGCTTTCCGTTGACCGCTACTTCCGCCAGGTTCTTCACGCTGCCCAAGTCCAACCACAGCCGCGCGCCCTTCTGGAACCACGCGGCCATCGCCTGGATGCGCCCGGTGTAAGTGGCCGTGCCGGAGAAGTACTTCACTCCAACGTCACTGCTCTCACTCCATGAACTCAGGTGGTCGATTGCGATCTTCGCGGGCGCTCCGCGGTTCGGCTGAAAGCCTACATCCCATCCGCCTTCAGGCGCGCCGAGACGCGTCTCCACAGGCTCCGGCAGCGTGCGCGATGGCGTCCGCGCGGCACCGCGAAACACAACGAATACGGCCTCGTAAGGGTTCAGGTGGAGCGGCACGGTGGTGCGTCCGCCGGCCAGCCGGTAAGATGCAGGCTCTGTCTTGCCGGTCTCGGGGCGCCACAGTTCCGCGGCTTTGCCTGCCACGCGGAAGATGGCGTCCACTTGCTCTACGCGGTCCTTGCGGTTGTCCACCCAGTAGACTTCCCCATCCGGCAGCGAGCGGTGTACGAACAGCAGATTCGTGTCGGCCTGCGGCTTCGTGTATTCGAAATCCGGCCCGGGGAGCACCTCCGCCAACGTCTGCCCGGCGTGCACTTTCCGCTTGTCCCACAACTCGTCGGCCATCGCGTGGAACTCCGCCGCGTCATCGCTCAGGCTGGGGTCGTCCGTCGGTTTCGCTCCCACCACCACCGCTCCGGCGTTCACCAGGTCGCGGATCTTACGCAACACCGGCAGCGACATGTGCGTCGCCCGTGGATCGAGGGCCAGCACCCGATAGCTCATCCCGCTCGGAGTTATGAGCTTCCCATCCTTCATCGCGATCACGTGGATCAGGGCGTCGGCGTTGACGAAGTCGAAGCTGTAACCGTCGGGTATGTCGGCCGCTTTACCGGAGAAGACCGCCGTAATGTTCGAATCTTCGCCGTAGTAATAAAGAATGTCCGCGACGAATTTCCCCTGCTGCAACATATAGGAACTGCGCGCCAGATAAGTAGTCCACGGCTTCGCGATTTCCGCCCACGTCTCATGCCGGGTGAACCATTGGCCGTACGGCCCCAGGCCGAGGCCCGGTATTTTGTCCGACACCGGCTGGTGCACGGACGTGTGAATCACGAAGCGGTTCAACCCCAGCGCCAGTTCCTTATCGGCGGTCGGCTTGAGGGTCTCGGGCGACCAGACCCAGGCGCCGTCACTGCCGCGCGCCGTCAGCGATTCGGCGGCCACCAGGTTCTGTCCGTAGATGTGGGCGACCGAGGCCGATTCGCGGATGTCCGCGCTGAGCGCGAATTGATCCGCGTCCACGCCGGGCCGGGTCGTCCACATGGCGCTCATCGGAATAGCGGCCGTGCGCTTCGCCTCCATACCGTCTCCGATAAATGCGCGGCCGGATTCGTGCGACTCGCTGTAGCGCGCCATGCCGCGCTCGCGCAGCATCGTAGTGAGCTGGTCGTAGTGGNNCGGCCGCGGATCGTAGCCGCGCCGTTTGGTGAACTGAGCGATCATGTCGTCGGTCCAGTTCTGGACGCCGGCTTCCCAACTGTCGGTGATCACGTATTGCAGGCCGCGCTTGCCCATCAGCGGCCCCAGCGTCTCCTTATACATGTCCAGATAGTGATTGAAATAGGCCTTCACGGAAGCGCTGCTCAGCTTGTCGACTTCGAGGCCGGTGGCTTCGGGCGATGCCGGGTTGTTGTGCGAGCCGGTCAGCGAATAGCCCATCCGCAGCACTATCCACCGGCCTGGCGGCGGAGTCCACTCCAACCTCCCATCGGGCTGCATCCTGGCGGTCAGATCCATCGTGTCCTGCTTGCGGATGGCATCGGCGGCCGCGACGGGCGGCGTGGCGGATGCGTACAGATCGGGCGTCGCGGAAAAAGCGGCCTTCTCCTCGAAGCGGTTCACGCGCGCGTCGGCATGCAGGTCCAGTTCGGCCACCTTGTAATCGGCGGGCGCTGCCGTGGCGTTGGGCGATGTGAGGAACGTCACGCGGAAGAATCGGGCTGTCACCGCCGGAAATGAGATCGTCCGCTCAATCCCATTATTTCCGGCAATCGTCGCGACGCTTCGGAACTCTGCCCCGTCATCGCTGGCTTCGAGTTCCCGGCCGCCAGACGCCACCAGTGTGAGTGCTCGAACCGTCTGCGGGCGGGCAAATTCGAACTGGATCCAAGACTTCTCGCCGGCCGCCGCCGCCGGAAGTGGGGTGGTCTTGGCCAGATCGCCATCGTTCAACGCAGCGAACTCGAAATGGCCGCCGCTCGAGGTCACACGGGGTTCGAGCTCCCCAAGCGCGATCTCGTTTTCCGGCGCGCGAAATGCCACCACCTGGCTGTCGGCATAGTATTCCGCCAGAGCGCCGTCATACATGGTGGGAGCTCCTGGCCGCGGGATGTCCTGGAATAATCCTGTCACCGACGGTGGCTTGGGCAGCGCGCCGGTGAACGGCCGGCCGCCTTCCACGCGGGTCTCGCTCCACACCACCTTCTTCATGGCCTGCGCCGGCGGGACCCACGGGCCGCCGCTCTCGCTCCAGCCCGGCGAACCGGCGATCGCCATCTCGAGGCCCAACTGGTCGGCCAGCGTGGCGGCGTAGCGGAAGGCGTCCTTCCACTCGGGCGTCATGTAGACCAGACGATGGTCGACAATCTGCGGTGTTGAAAGCGCCGCGTCGAAGTTCTGGAAGCCGCCGATGCCCACGCNNTTGCCGTTCATCCAGTGCCACCACACCCGCGGCTTGGCGCTATCCGGCGGATTCTCAAAGCCGCGCCGCAGCGCATCGCCCCCGCTCTGTGCCGTGAGCGCCCAGGCTCCCAGCACCGCGACGGCGAACGCCGTCCCATAGAGTCGCTTGTGGTTTGAGAACATAATGCCCTAGGCAATTGTAGCTCCCGCCCCAAGCGAATGAGGTCAGAACGCGCGCAGATACTGCGAGGGCGGCTCCACCTTCGAGCCCAGCGCTTTCGCCGCGTGCAGCGGGAAATATGGATCGCGCAGAAACTCGCGCGCCAGCAGGACCATGTCGGCTTGTCCCGAACCCACGATTTCCTCGGCCTGCTGTGGCGTCGTGATCATGCCGACCGCGCCCGTCGCCACGCCGGTTTCTTTTCGGATGCGCGCTGCGAAGGGCACCTGGTAGCCGGGGCCCAGCGCGATCTTCTGGTGCGGCACCGCGCCTCCCGAAGAACAGTCGATCAGGTCGACGCCCACCGCCTTCAGGCGGCGGGCCAGCTCCACGGACTCATCGATGTCCCAACCGCCCGGCGCCCAGTCGGTGGCGGAAATGCGCACGAACAGCGGCAGGCCGGCCGGCCACACGGCGCGCACCGCTACGGCCACTTCGAGCGCCAGCCGGATGCGGTTCTCGAACGCGCCGCCGTACTCGTCGGTTCGCTGGTTGCTCAACGGCGAGAGAAACTGGTGCACCAGGTATCCGTGCGCGGCGTGAATCTCCGTCACCTGGAAGCCGGCGCGAAGCGCGCGGCGGGCGGCCGCGACGAACGCATCCACCGTGCCCCGGATCTCCGCCTTCGATAATTCCGCCGGCACGGGCTCGCCCGGATTGAAGGGAACCGCGCTGGGCGCCACGGGCCGCCATCCGCCCTCTGCTTCGGGGACCACTCCGCCGCCATCCCACGGCCGCCGCGTCGAAGCCTTGCGCCCGGCGTGGGCCAGTTGGATTCCCGCCACCGCGCCCTGTTGCCGCACAAACGCCGCGATGCGCGCCAGGAACTCGACGTGCTCGTCCTTCCAGATGCCCAAGTCCTGGGGTGAGATGCGGCCGCGCGCCTCCACCGCGGCGGCTTCGGTCATCACCAGCGCGGCGCCGCCCGTGGCGCGGCTGCCCAAGTGGACCAGGTGCCAGTCATTGGCAAATCCGTCCTCGCTCGAATACTGGCACATGGGCGAGACAGCGATGCGGTTTCGAAACACGACCTCGCGCACCGGAAAAGGCGTCAGGAGAGCACTCATAATTACCAGTATCGCTCGTGCCCAACCAGATCGGGGCCCGCACAATTTGATAGATTTATATCGAAATATCGCGAACCAATTTGACGGCGCACTCGTCATAAGCGTAGGAGGTTTCGACTCTCTTGGAACCACTCGTGTCACTATGGCAGGACCTTCGCGTGGCGTTTCGCCTGTTCGCGAAGAGCCTGGGACCTACGGCGCTGTCCGTATTGTCGATGGCCTTAGGGATTGGACTGACCGCCGGCATCTTCAGCGTGGTGGACGCCGTCCTGTTGCGGCCGATCGCCGTGGAACGGCCGACGGAACTGCTGCAGGTAGCCTCTCGCGCGGATGACGGGCAGGCTTTTGACTCCTACGGCTGGCTGGATTACCAGGACATGGTCCGGGCGGGCGATGGCCTAATGACCTTGGTGGCCTTCCAACGGCGGGGTTCCATGTTGGGCGGCACCGAAGAGAACCTGATGGTCATCACCAGCCCGGTCACGCCGAATTACTTTTCAGTGCTGGGCGTACGGGCTGAACTCGGCGCGGCCTCAGTGGAGGCGGCCGAGGGCCGGCCCCGGGCCGTGTTGGGTCATAAGCTCTGGCAGAGACGTTTCGGCGGCGACCCGCACATAGTGGGCAAGACCATTCTGCTGAACCAGAAGGCTTTCCTAGTGGCCGGTGTGATGGCGCCCCAGTTCACGGGGCTGACGCGCGGCGTGATTACCGACATCTGGCTCAGCACGGACGCCTGGTTCACGGTCTTCGGCAATAGTGGCGATCAACAATCGCGGAACGGTCAATTCTACCTGGTGGCGCGCCTCAAGCCGGGGATCAGCGCGCCGCATGCAGCGGCTATCCTGGATGCGGCCATTCGCGGCGAAGCCAAACATAAGCCCGCGCCAGCCGGCGCCACGGGCACGTATCTGGAATCGAAGTACGCGCTCCGATGGACGGCCAGCCTGATGTTCGGCGGGGGCCTGCTGCTGATCCTGGGAGCCATCCTGTTTGTGGCCTGCGCCAATGTGGCGCAGGTACGGTTGGCACAGGGCGAAGCGCGCCGGAAAGAACTGGGTGTGCGGATGGCGCTGGGCGCGAGCGGATGGAGAGTAACGCGTCAACTGTTGGTGGAAACCGCGCTGGTGAGCGTCGTGGGGGCCGGGCTGGGCATCGGGGTGGCGCAGATATTCATGAAGAAGGTCGCCCAGTTCATCGCCGCCGGCAATGCGTACTTGGATTTCGGAATCGCGCTGAACACGCGCGTGCTGCTTTACACCGTGGGCGCCATGTTCCTATCGGTGCTGCTGGCCGGCTTGGCGCCGGCCCGGCACGCGCTGCGGCTGAATATTTCGGAAGTGCTGAAGTCCGGCCAGGGAGCCACCGGAAGGCGCCGCGGATGGCAACGGAGCGTGTTGATCGTGGGACAGGTTGCGGTGAGCGTCGCACTGACGGGCTGCGCGGTGCTGTTCGTCTCGAGCCTGCGCAACGCCGCCGCGGTCCGGCCCGGCCTGGATCCGCACAAGAACCTGCTAGTGCTTTCGGTCGTTCCCGGGCGGAACGGGACTGCCGCCACGTGGTGCGAGCCGGCTTGCGAGCGGCTCGCCGCGCTGCCGGGAGTGCGCGGCGCGACGTACGCCAGAAGGTTGCCGCTCTCGGGCTCCGGTGGCGGGTGGTCGGTCCGCGTGGAAGTCGCCGGCCAGCGGCCACTCGACGTGCTGGGAAACAATGTGGGTGGCAACTATTTCTCACTGCTGGGAACGCGTGTGATGGCGGGCCGCGCGATCGACGCCGGCGACCGGGAAGGCAGCCCGCCGGTTGCGGTGATCTCCCAAATGCTGGCGCGCCAGATGCTGCCCGCGCAGAACCCGCTGGGCCAGTGGATTTCGGTCGATGGCAAGAAGCGCCAGGTGGTGGGAATCGCCGAGGACGCGCCTTCCAACCAACTGCACGAAGATCCGTCGCCGTATCTTTTTCTGCCGTACGCCCAGATGCCGTTGGGAGACGTTACGCTCATGGTTGAGACGGCCGGCGAGCCGGCGGCGCTGGAGCGCGCGGCCCGCCAGGAGTTGAAGCGCTTCGACTCGCGGAGCGTGGTGTATGACGCCGGTACGCTGCGCCGGCAGATGGAAGAAGCGCTGTCGTGGGACACCATGATGGCGTCGGTTGCATCGGGAATGGGAGCGTTCGGCGTCCTGCTGACCGCTGCGGGCCTCTTCGGCGTGGTGCAGTATTCGGTGAACCGGCGGACGCGTGAGCTTGGTCTACGGATGGCGCTGGGCGCGCGCCCGGCTGAGATCCAGCGGATGATCCTGGGGGAATCGCTGCGCATGGCAGCGTGGGGAGTGCCCTTGGGGCTGGGCCTGCTGGGCCTGGCGGCGCACGCCGCCAGCGCGACTGTGCTGGGAGTCTCGCCGCTCGACCCGCGCATCTATGTGATCAGTGCGGCTGTTGTGACCGCGCTTACGGTTGTAGCCGCGTGGCTGCCGGCGCGACGTGCGACGCGCGTGGACCCAATGGAGGCGCTGCGCTGCGACTAAAGGAATAGTAGTGCAAAGCCTGCAGGATTTCGGACGCACTACATTCGCGCGCCGTTCCGCGGCGTCAACCAGAGCCAGAACTCACTCCCCTGGCTTATTCCCCTGACGCGGTCCGCGCCGGGATATTCCGTCCCGTCGACTTGCCCGAGGAGTGATCGACGTAGACGGAAGAGGCCCCTTTCTTGCGCAGCTCGAATCCGTCGGCTACGGCGCCGTCAATGGAATACGCTGTAAGCGCCAACCTCTCCGGCGATACATCGACGATCTGGTAGAACTGTTCGTCTTCGATCATCTTCGCCATGTATTGGCTGTTCGCCTTCTGGGTCTTGTACATCTTCGGGCCGCTAACCGAGATGACATAGACGACGCCGGGCGCCGAAGGATCCACGATGCGGTCGCCGGCGATCTTGTGGGTGCGGGCATAGACATGGTCGTGCCCTTGCAGGACCATGTCTACGTGGTACTTCTCGTAGAGCGGCGCGAGTGCGGCGCGCATCGCCGCGTACTCGCGGCCTGAGGAGATGGCGTAAATCCCCTGGTGTTGCACGACGATCGTCCAACGGTTTGGGTTATTGCTCAATACCTTGGTGACCCACTCCACTTCCTTGTCGGTGACGCGCTTCCTCGCCGCGGCGTCGTAGCCTTCCTCGGAAAACGCATTCACATCCAGCGCGATGAAGCGGACACCCTGATAGTCCAGGTAGTACGATTGGCCCGGCATGTCGTCCAGGTCCGGACCGTTCGACGGCAGAGCGAAATGGCGGCGCCACGGCCACGCGGCGGCAAGTGACGTCTTGGCGTCCGGGGCGCCCGGCGGCCGGTGCAGATCGTGGTTACCCGGAACCGGAATGCTGGGAACGGTGGCGGAGATAAAGGCCAGCGCGTCGCTCCATTCGCCCCACAGCCGGTCGTCATACCCGTCGGCGACCAGGTCGCCAGCGTGCACCAGGAACCGCGCATCGGGAGCGGCGGCGTACGCGCGCCGAATGGATCGCGACCACAGCGATTTGATGCTGTTCTGTTCGTCACCCACATAGAGGAACCGGAAAGGCTCGGGCTTGGTGGATGCCGTGTGAAAGACGTTCCATTCGCTCCAGACCTGGCCATCGCCCACGCGGTAGCAGTATGCCGTGTCCGGCTCCAGTCCTGCGAACCTCGCGGCATAATGCGCGGCGGTGCGGCCGTCTCCCAGATCGTCTTTCTCGAACGTGGCGCGCACCATGCTGGCGGATGGCTCGAACTTGGGATCGGCTTTGAATTTGGCCACTTGTGCCTGCGGAGACGCCGCCGCTATCTCCGTTCGCCAGGTCACTGCCTGGGTCCGGGTGGGATCACCCGCCCAGGAGAGAACGATCCGCAAGGGGACCGCGCCCGGAGCCGCGGGCGGAGGCGGCGCCGCCGAGCCGCGAGCGGCCAGGGAAAGCAGAAACGGGCCGGGCGCCAGTTGCGCGAATTGCCGGCGGGTGAATTTAGACATGGTGTTGTTCATTCTTGTTTTCACGTTGGTATAAGTAGTTTCACATCTGATTGTGCAGTACCTACTACGTCAATTCAAGTAGTAATTCGCGGCAGCCGGGCCTGTAACCATACTGTATTTAGTTGTTCATTACTTAGAGACCTGCTTATCTTTACAATCGAGTTTCCCCAGTGGATAAGTTAAGACGAAAGGTGTTCCCTCAATGCTCAATAGTCGCAAAGTGAGTTGTCTTGTTTCTCTGCTCTTCACCTTCCCCCTGGCGGCCCAGGTGGATCACGCATCGCTGAATGGCACGGTCACCGATGCGTCCGGCGCTCTGATTGAAGCCGCGAAGGTCGAAGCCGTATCGTCCGCCACGGGCTTTCGTCGCCAGGCGGTCACCAGCGCCGCTGGGACATACGAGATTCCGGGACTGCCAATTGGCGCTTATGCCGTCACCGTTTCCAAACAGGGCTTCAAGTCGGCTGACTTCAAGGCCGTGGAGTTGGCGGTCGGCCAGCCCCGCACCCTCGACGCCCGGCTGGAAGTCGGCTCGATCACGGACACGGTCGAGGTTACCGCCACGGCGGAAACGCTCACCCGGACCTCGGCGGAAGTCGGCGGCCTGGTGGACGCCGAACAGATTAAAGAGATCCCGGTCGACGGCCGGAACTGGGCCAGCCTCATGCTGCTGGCGCCGGGCGCAATGAACTTCTCCGACGGCGGCCAGCGCGCCATCCAATTCAACGGCCACTCGCTCGACGACAGCAACTTCGTATTCGACGGCATCGACACCAGCGGCGTGCAGGAACAGACGCAGAAGGCCGATGCGCGGTTAAACATCGCCCTGGATTCCATCGCTGAGTTCCGCGTCAGCACCGCAGTCTATACCGCCGAAACCGGCGCCGCCGGCGGCGCGCAGGTCAGTGTGGTGTCCAAGAGCGGCTCCAACGATTACCATGGCAGCGCGTTCTATATGGTCCGCAACGACAATCTGGATGCGCGCTCGCCGTTCGACGGCTCTACCCTGCCCCCGTTTACGCTGAACCAGTTCGGCGGCGGCGTTGGGGGCGCCATCGTGAAGAACAAAGCGTTCTTCTATGCCAACTACGAAGGCTTGCGCCAGAGCCTCGGCCAGACGTTTTATCAGAACCTCGTGCCCAACGCTTCGTTTCGCTCTCAAGTGCTCGCCAAGTCGCCGGCTCTCGCGCCCCTGGTTAACGCCTATCGAACGGGAACGGCGCCCCACGACAGCATCAGCGACTATGTCACAGACGTGGCCACCAACACCGTTCGCGAAGATGCTGGCATGTTTCGCCTCGATTACCGGTTCAACGACACCAACACCGCCTACGTTCGCTACAACGTAGACAACGCCTATATCGACAACCCCAGCGATGCGTTGGGTGACCACAGCGTGGTAGACCTTATCCCGACCAATGTCGTGCTCCAATTCCAGCACATCTTTTCTCCCACCACTGTGGATGA
>PLZX01000287.1:64338-65702 GCA_003152325.1 Bryobacterales bacterium
CCGGGGTTGAAATCCGCCGAATCAGGCTGAATAACTCCGGCAATACGCTGACTACGGCGTCGGTCGGTTATGCCTCCCCCACCGATTTCATCAACAATGCCGCTTCTACGGGCAGTTGGCTCCAGGGCGAGGGCGTAGTCGGCACGCGGCGCACGTTCGCCATGGGCTACTTCCAGGACGATTTCAAGGTGAGCCGGGAACTTACTTTGAACCTGGGACTGCGCTACGAGTATTACTCCGTGGCGCACGAGATCCTCAACCGCTCCGCGGTGGTCGACATCTTAGGCTGCGGCGGATACTGTCCCAAGGGCACGCCGTATTACAGCCCCAACCCGACGGACTTCGGCCCACGCATCGGCATGGCGTGGGCGCCCGCCGCGCTCCATGGCAAGACCACTCTGCGCAGCGGGTTCGGCATCTATTACGGCGGCAACCAGAACGACGACTTCAGCGACCCCGCGGAAAGCGCCGTGCCGCGCTACTCCTGGACCGTCAGTGACACTCCTACCTTGTCTTATCCGCTGACTCCCTTTCTGAGTTCCGCCGCCGCACTCTTCAGCCCCAAGGCGATCGCCCGCAACCGCAAAGACCTCTCGTACAATAACTGGGACTTCGTGGCGCAGCAGGAAGTAGGGCACGGCTTCGTCGCCCAGGTGGGCTATGTCGGCAGCGAGGGCCATCACCTCTTCGATAAATACACCGTGAACCTGATTAATCCGGCCACCGGCAAGCGCACCTTGTCCGCCTTCAGTTCGTTCGGCCTGAAGGCCAACGACGGCAACAACAATTTCAGCGCCATGCAGGCGTCCATCCAGCGCCGGTTCGTCCACGGCCTGCTGTTCCAGATGAATTACATGTGGTCGCACGGCATCACCGATGCTTCCGACGGATCGGGCACAAGCGTCGGCTTCCAGGACATGGGCTGCCGCGCCTGCGACCGCAGCAGCAGCGACATCGACGTGCGCCAGACCATGACCAGCAACGGCGTCTGGGAACTGCCCTTTGGACACGGCAAGCAATATCTCACCAGCGGCCTGGCATCCAAGATCCTCGGCGGCTGGTCGCTCTCCGGACTGGCCACGGCCCGCACCGGCAAACCGGTCAACATCACCATTACGCGCAAAGCCGCGGCCTTGCCGGACGGCAATACATCCGGACAGCGGCCCAACCTGGTCCCCGGCGTATCGATCTATGCCGCCAGCCAGAGCATCCCCACCGTTTGGTTCAACCCGGCGGCGTTTTCCACTCCCGCCAACGGTACCTGGGGCAACCTGGGCCGGTACATCGCCAGCGGCCCGCGCAACTATGAAATCGACACCGGGCTGCAGAAGCGCTTCTTCCTGACGGAGCGTCTGAAGCTGAAC
>PLZX01000072.1:0-379 GCA_003152325.1 Bryobacterales bacterium
AGCCGGAGATCCTTTCCGATTTCACAACCGACCGGATGCAGACTAACGAAGCCCTGCACCGCCTCACCATCCCCGCGTGGTCCGAAGCCAACCTGTTCGACGCGCTCACCGATACCGCCGACCGCATGTCGGGCATCGAAGGCCGCAAGGCCATCGTGGTGATGTCCTCGGGCGTCGATACCTTCAGCAAGCTCACCTTCGACAAGACCCGCAAGATTCTGCAGGAAGACGGCGTGCCCATTTACGCTATCGGCCTGATGCAAACTCTGCGCATCCTGATGGAATCCAGGATGGGCGCGATTCAGCAGATGGATTTTCTCCAGGCCGATAACCAGATGCGCACGTTCGCCTCGGAGACCGGCGGCCAGTCGTTCTTTCC
>PLZX01000072.1:392-9328 GCA_003152325.1 Bryobacterales bacterium
AAGGGCAAGCCCATCAAGTACTCGATTGTGGCGAAGGCGGGCTACAAAGCGCCGCGCGCCATCGAGTAGCTCGACACGGTGTTTGTCAAGGACTCCATCTGGCCATTTTGCAAGACGATGCAAAACCGTTGACAGACTGGTTACGGCTCTGTTAATCTCGCACTCGTCCCGTAATGAAACCCGTCCTCGTTTTGAACCCGAGAATCTTGCTGGTAGACGACAATCGCGACGGCCTGCTGGTCCGCCGCGCGCTTCTGGAAGAAGCCGGCTGCACGGTGGAGATCGCCATCAATGGCGAAGAAGGCCTGAAACTCTTCGAGGCCGCCAATTTCGATGTGGTAGTGACCGACTACCGCATGCCACGCATGAGCGGCACCGAGCTCATCCAGCGGATTCGCCGGCGGAATCCCAACGCCCGCATCATCCTGCTCTCCGGGTTTGTGGAGCCGCTGGGCCTAACCGAGGAAAGTACCGGGGCGGACGCGGTGATCGCCAAGAGTTCCAGCGAACCGGCCCACTTGCTGCGCTGGGTGAAGCGCCTGGCCGCCCGTCCTCCGGTGCGTAAGCCTCCGGCGGCGCAGCGGGCCGCGAGCGTGCGCACGCGCAAAGCCGCACGCTAATCTGGCACACTGGAAACACGTGTCTCGATCCCGTTTATGTCCGGTGCTGACGGCGTGTCTCCTGGCGGTTTCCGCTTTCGCCGCCACGCCTGCGAAAACCCCCGCGCCCATCAAGACCTCTGCCGCGGTCCGCCGCTGGATGAAGGGAATGACCCTGCGGGATGAAGTGGCGCAACTGGTATTCATCGAATTCCATGGCGGCTCCCCCAACACCCGTTCGCGGGACTACCAGAAATTCGTCCGGCTCATTCGGGAAACCAAGGTCGGCGGCCTCATCCTCATTAATCCCAGCAACGGGCGGGGTGTGCAGAAGGCGGAGCCCTACGCGCTGGCCGCGTTCTTGAATCGCATGCAGCGCATTGCCAAGGTCCCGCTCCTGGTGGGCGGGGACTTTGAACGCGGCGCCTCCATGCGCGTCTCCGGCACAACGCCTTTTCCCCACGCGATGGCCTTCGGCGCAACGGGCGATGCCTCGCTCACCCGCTTCGAAGGGGAAGTCACCGCCCGCGAAGCGCGCGCCCTGGGCGTCCACTGGGTCTACTACCCGGTAGCCGACGTCAACAACAACCCCGACAATCCCATCATCAACATCCGTTCTTTCGGCGAGAACCCGCAGGACGTAGCCGCCCATGTCAGAGCCTTCATTGAAGGGGCTCATTCCGACAAGCGCCACTTCGTCCTCACTACCGCGAAGCATTTTCCCGGCCACGGCGATACCGCCGTCGATACACACCTCAACCTGGCTACCATTACAGCCGATCGCGACCGTCTGGAGAACGTCGAGCTGGTGCCCTTCCGCGCCGCCATTGATGCCGGCGTGGATGCCGTGATGACGGCCCACGTCGCCGTACCCGCGCTGGCGCCCGCCGACCTGCCGGCCACGCTCTCTCCCGCCATTCTCACCGGACTGTTGCGCGAACAGCTCGGGTTCAAGGGCCTGGTCATCACCGACGCTCTCGGCATGGGCGGCATCGTCAACGGCTTCGGCACTGGCGACGCCGCGGTGCGCGCACTGGAGGCCGGCGCCGATACCCTCCTCATGCCCGCCGATCCGGACACTGCGATCAAGGCCGTGGTCGCCGCCGTCTCGAACGGCCGCCTCAGCCGCCAGCGCATCCAGGAAAGCGTCGCGAAGATTCTCTCCGCCAAAGAACGCATCGGTCTCGACCACAACCGCTTTACCGATCTCGAAGCCATCGGCGACGTCCTCGACGATCCCACCGTCAACGATCGCGCCCAGGAGATTGCCGACCGCGCCATCACGCTGGTCCGCAATTCCGCCGGTTTCCTGCCACTAGCGGCTCCCGGTCGCGCCTGCTACCTGGTTTTCACCGAAGGCCGCTATTCCACGGAGGGCCAGGCCTTCACTCAGGAAGTCCGCAAACGGCTTCCCCGCGCCGTACTGGCCACTCTCGATCCTTCCATGTCCCGCCAGGATATCGACGAAGCGCTCCAAAAGCTGCCGGTTTGCGAAAGCTATGTGGTGGCGGCCTTCTCCTCGGTCAACTCCGGAAGCGGAACGCTGGGGCTGGGCGGTGAACTGGGGTCCGCGCTCACATCTCTGATGGCCGATGAAAAACCGGTCGCCCTGGTAGCGCTCGGCAGTCCTTACTTGCTCCGCAACTATCCGAACGCCGCGGCCTACTTAGCCACCTTCAGTTCCGTGCCCCCCTCCGAGATTGCCGCGGTCAAAGCGCTCTGGGGAGAAATCGAGATCCGCGGCCATCTGCCGGTCTCGATTCCGGGCGAGGCGACGATTGGCGAGGGTATCCAGTTGCGGGCTGGCCGTCCGGTGATTACGGGTGGAGCGGGTGCGAAATAGCGGCGTGCAGCGCGCCCGAAAGAAGTTATACTGATGAATCAATGAGGTTCGCTCTTCCTCCGCCGGGGGTGGAGGCTCTACTGATGGCCGTGGTATTGGGTGCCGCGGTCTATGATGTCCGCTACCGGCGCATTCCGAACTGGCTCTCAGTAGGCGGTGTCCTGCTGGGGTTCGCCCTGAACAGCTTCCTCTGGGGCTGGCCCGGGTTTCGTCATTCGCTCATTGGGTTTGCCGTCGGATTCTTCAGCTACCTGGCACTTTATATGCTGCGCGCCATGGGCGCGGGCGACGTCAAACTGATGGCTGCGGTCGGCGCCATCGTCGGCTTGCCGAACTGGTTCGGGATCTTCATTGTCACCGCCATTGTCGGCGGCATCATGGCTTTGATCCTGGTCACGGTGCGCAAGCGCGTCAAGAGCACCTTTTGGAACGTGGGATATATTCTCAATGAGATGAAAAGCGGCCGGCCCGCCTATGCCGGCAAGGAGGAGTTGGATGTCCATCACCCCAAAGCCGTCGGTCTGCCGCACGGCGCGGTGATTGCCGTCGGCACGCTGTTTTATCTGGCGCTCGCCGCGCATTTCGCGGGGTAGGCGGATTCCTGCCACCTCGCGGAGCCTTTCCACCGTATCATCTGGTATGCCGCCTGTCCGGCTTTGGATATGCCTGTGCTTGTTGCCGCTCTGCGGCCCCGGCCAACAGGCCGAGTTTCGCGCCGACGTGCAACTGGTCAACGTCGGCTTCTCCGTGCGCGACGCGCAAGGCAAGCTGGTCACAGCCCTCGCCCGGGAAGACTTCGAGGTGCTGGAAGATGGCGTGCTTCAGAAGATTTCCTTCTTTGCCCGCAGCGTGGATGTTCCGCTCACCCTCGGCCTGGTGGTGGACACCAGCGGCAGCCAGAGCTCTTTCGTCAGAGCCCATGAGAAGGATCTCAAGACTTTTCTGGCGACTGCGCTCGGCCCCAAGGATCGTGCCTTTCTGATGTGCTTCGCCAACCGGCTGCGGCTGGTGACCGATTTTTCCGCGCCGGGCAAAGACCTCGCAGCAGCGCTCACCGGATTCCTGAGCGCCCGCAACAAGTCCGTCTACCCCGAGCTTGGCCCGTCCGAAGACCGCATCCTGGGCACCGCCTTTTACGACGCTATCTACTATTCCGCCACACAGATGCTAGGCAACGTCCAGTCCGGCCGTAAAGCGCTCCTGATTCTGAGCGACGGCGAAGACAATTCGAGCGCCCATCACATGATGGATGCCATCGAGGCTGCCCAGTCCAATAACGTGTTGCTCTTTGCCGTGCGCTACACCGAGATCGAGGGTCATCGCCTCAATGCCCGCAACAAGTACGGCATGAGTGTGATGACGCGCATCGCCAAGGAAACTGGCGGCGCCGATTTCGACGCGCGCGATAAGGGACTGGCCGAGGACTTCCGCCAGATCGGCGACCAGTTGCGCTTGGCCTACGAGCTTTCCTACCATTCCACCAACCCCGAAGTGGATGGCACTTTCCGCAAGATCTCGATCCGCGTGAAGCAACCCGGCCTGACGGCCGTGGCCAAGACGGGGTACTACTCGAAGATCGCGGTTAAATAAGAGCGCTTCACACCACTTGCAGCACCAGGCACTTCAAGTAGTGGGTTTCCGGCACCGTCAGCAGGACCGGGTGGTCCTGCGCCTGGGTGCGCCGTTCGAGCACACGCAGCGTGCGCTTCGAATCCAATGCCGCTTGCGCCACCAGCTCCAGCAGCATGGCTTCGCTCACGTGGTGTGAACACGAGCACGTCACCAGGATGCCTCCCGGCCCGAGAAGCTGCAAGGCCCGCAGGTTGATCTGTTTGTAGCCGGTGGCTGCCGCCTCCAGGTTGCCGCGGTTCTTGGCGAAGGCCGGCGGGTCCAACACCACTAGCGAATACTTCCGCCGCGCCGTGGCGTGGGACGCCAGCAGATCGAAACAATCGGCCTCTTGGAAATCGATGTTGCCGATTCCGTTGTCTTCGGCGTTGGCGCGCGCCGCGGCCAGCGCGGGCGCCGAGCTGTCCACCGCTTCCACCCGCTCGCACTTCGCCGCCAAGTGCAGCGCGAACCCTCCGGTTGAGGTGAAACAATCGAGCGCGTTGCCGCCCCGGGCATATTGAGCGGCTGCGCGATAGTTCTCGCGCTGGTCCAGAAAGATGCCGGTCTTCTGCCCGCGCAGCAGGTCGGCCCGCATCGCGAGTCCATTGATGCGCACGGCCACGTAGTCGGGAATCTCCCCTGCCACCACGGTTGTCTCCAGAGGCAACTGTTCCTTGGCCCGCACGGCCACGTCGTTGCGCGCCACAATCCCGCGCGGCTGGAAAATCTCGCCCAGCGCCGCGGCGATCTCGCTCCGCGCGGCGTCCATACCCTGGTCGAGAGTCTGCATCGCCAGGTAATCCGCATAGCGGTCCACTACCAGCGCCGGGAGCAGGTCGGCCTCCCCGTGCACCACGCGATAGGCGTTGGTGTCTGCATCCACCACCAGCCGCCGGTGAATCTCGGCCGCGCGCAACCTGTTCAGAAAGAACTCACGCCCGACCGGTTCCACCTGGTTCGAGAGCATCCGCAGCGCGATCTTTGATGTGGAACTGTAGTGGGCGGTGCCCAGCCAGCGGCCGCGTGAATCGCCCACTCTGACCGCCTCGCCAGGCCGGGCGTTGCCGCGATCCGTCACATCGCTGGAAAAAATCCACGGATGCCCGGACTCCACTCGTCCGGCGGCCTTGCGGTTTACCCGCACTTCGTTCATCGCATCTGCTCGAGCCGGCGGATCCGATCCTCGGTGGAAGGGTGCGTCGAGAACAGGGTGCCCAGCCCGAATCCCAACCGGGGTTTGATGATGAACAGGTGCGCCGTGGAAGGTGTGGCGTCCATGGGGATGCGTTTCGAATAGGACTCCAGTTTTTGCAGGCCGGAAATCAGCTCGTAGGGTGTCCCGGTGTATTTCGCCGAAGCCGCATCGGCCTCGTATTCCCGCGAACGCGAAATCGCCATTTGGATCAGCATCGCCGCGATCGGCGCCAGGATCATCATGGCGATGGCGCCCATCGCGCCGCCCTCTCTATCGTCGCTGCGGCGTGAGCCCCCGAACCAGAAGGCCATGCGCGCCAGCAACGTGATGGCGGCCGCCAGCGTAGCCGCCACGGAGCTGATCAGGATGTCGCGATGCAGCACGTGTCCCAGCTCATGCGCCACCACGCCTTCAATTTCCCGGTCGTCCATCAGCGTCAGGATCCCGCTGGTGAAGGCCACGGACGCGTGCGCCGGGTTGCGCCCGGTGGCAAACGCATTCGGCGAATCCTCCGGGATGAGCCAGAGTTTCGGCATCGGCAGCCCCATCTTCTGGCACAGGTTGCGCACGATGGGCGCCACCCGCCGATACGCTTCCGGGTTCTCCGTCTCGCTTACCGGCTGCGCCGCGTAGGACATCAGCGCGATCTTGTCCGAAAAGAAGTAGCTCGAAAAATTCATCACCACGGCCAGGCCGAGCCCCATGTAGAGCCCGTTCTGCCCGCCGATCATCCCGCCGCCCACCACCAGCACGGCGCTTAGCAGCCCCAGCAGAAGCGCGGTCTTGACGGTGTTCATGGTTGCAATACCTCCTCTTGCACGGGTGCCGGCTCCATCTTGCGGAATTGCAGCTCCGCCTCGCCCGGCGCGGCGTCCACGGTCACCCGGTCACCTTCCACGAACTCGCCGGTCAACAGTTTCAGCGCCAGCGGGTCCTGCACCAGCCGTTGGATGGCGCGCCGCATGGGCCGCGCTCCGAACTGCGGATCGAAGCCTTGCGCAATGATCGCATCCTTGGCCGCGGGCGTCACTTCCAACTCGAGCTTCCGGTCTTTCAGCATCTTTTCCACGTTTGCCAACTGGATATTCACAATCTGGCTCAGGTTCTCACGCGAGAGCGTGTTGAACACGATGATATCGTCAATACGGTTCAGGAACTCCGGACGGAATTCCTTCCGCAGCGCCTCGAGCAACCGCTTGCGCGTGTCGTCGCTGCGCGCGTCCTTTCCGAGCGCCGAAAACCCGATGCCGTTCTTCTCCACCATCACCGTGCCGATGTTCGAGGTCATCACGATCACGGTGTTCCTGAAACTTACGGTGCGGCCTTGCCCGTCCGTCATGCGGCCATCGTCCAGAATCTGCAGCATGACGTTGAAGACTTCCGGATGGGCCTTCTCCACTTCGTCGAACAGCACTACCGAATACGGCCGCCGCCGCACCTGCTCGGTGAGCTGGCCGCCTTCGTCGTATCCCACGTAACCCGGAGGCGAGCCGATCATCCGCGCCACCGAATGTCTTTCGCTGTATTCCGACATGTCCACGCGGATCATGGCCTTGTCGTCGTCGAACAGATATTGCGCCAGGGCTCGCACCAGTTCGGTCTTGCCCACGCCCGTCGGCCCCAGGAAGATGAAGCTCCCGATGGGACGGTTCGGGTCGTTCAAGCCGGCGCGGTTGCGCAGAATCGCGTTCGAAACCAGGCGCACGGCTTCGTCCTGGCCCACCACGCGTTCCTTGAGCCGCTCCGGCATGTGGACCAGTTTTTGGATCTCGCCTTCCAGCATGCGCGCCACCGGAATGCCCGTCCACTTGGCCACAATCCGCGCAATATCGTCTTCCCCAATCTCTTCCTTGAGGAGGGCGGTTTCTTTGACGGATTCCATCTCCCGCTCAGCCGCCTGAATGTCTTTCTCGATCTGCGAAAGCCGCCCGTATCGCAACTGCGCGGCCTTCTCCCAATCGCCCGCGCGGCTGGCTTTCTCTTCTTCGATGCGCAATCTGTCCTGCTCCTCCTTTAGCTCGCGAACGCGCGAAATGGCGGTTTTTTCCCGGTTCCACCGCTCCTTGAGCGGCGCCGCCTGGCCGCGAACCACTTCCAGTTCGTTCTCCACGTGGCGCAGCCGCTCGTGCGAGGCCGCGTCCTTTTCCTTAACGAGCGCCTGCCGCTCGATTTCCAGATGGGAAATCCGCCGCTCCAGATCGTCGATCTCGATCGGCATCGACCCAATCTGCAGCCGTAGCGCCGAGCCGGCTTCATCGATCAAGTCGATCGCCTTATCCGGCAGGAAGCGGTCCGCAATGTAACGCTGGGAGAGCACCGCCGCCGCGATGATCGCCGCATCCTGGATGCGCACCCCGTGGTGGATCTCGAATTTCTCTTTGAGGCCGCGCAGAATGGCGATGGTGTCGTCCACCGTTGGCTCTCCCACCATCACGGTGCGGAACCGGCGCGCCAGCGCCGCGTCCTTTTCCACGTACTTCTTGTACTCGGTGAGGGTGGTGGCTCCGATGCAGCGCAGTTCTCCCCGCGCCAGGGCCGGCTTGAGCAGGTTGGCCGCGTCAATCGCGCCTTCCGCGGAGCCCGCGCCCACCAGGGTATGCAGCTCATCGATGAAGCAGAGGATCTCGCCATTCGAATCGATGATTTCCTTTACTACGGCCTTCAGCCGGTCCTCGAATTCGCCGCGGAATTTCGTGCCCGCGATCATCGAGCCCAAATCCAGCGCCACCAGCTTCTTGTTCTTCAGTTGATCCGGCACGTCGCCCCGGACGATGCGCTGCGCGAGGCCCTCGACGATGGCTGTCTTGCCCACGCCCGGCTCGCCGATCAGCACCGGGTTGTTCTTCGTACGGCGGCTCAGCACCTGCATCACGCGGCGGATTTCGTCTTCCCGTCCGATCACCGGGTCCAACTTCCCCTGCCGCGCCGATTCCGTCAGGTCGTGCGCGTACCGCTCCAGCGCCTGGTACTTGGTTTCCGGATTCTGATCCGTGATGCGCTGCGTCCCGCGCACCGATACCAGCGCCTTCAGGATGGCATCGTGGGTCGCGCCGGCGCGCTCCAGGAGTTGGCCGGCCGGGTCGCCGCGCTGTTCCGCGATGGCCAGCAGCAGGTGCTCGGTCGAAACAAATTCGTCCTTGAAGTGCGTGGCTTCGTCGAACGCCCGCTCCAGGGTTTGGTTCATGGGCTGCGAAAGGTACAGCCCCGGCTGCATGCCGGCCGTCTTGGGCAGGATGCCCAACAGGTGTTCGGCCTCCGCCACGATGGCGTCCGGATGCACGTTGCATTTCTCCAGCAGCGGACGCGCGATCCCTTCCTGCTCCCCGGCCAGCGCCATCAGCAGATGCACGGGGAACAGCACCTGGCCTTCGTGCTTCTCCGCGATCGCCTGAGCCTGCTGCAGGGCCTCCTGCGCCTTCTGCGTCAGTTTGTCTAACCGAAACATAAGTCCCCCCTGAAATACAAATGGGGCCGGGAAGACCCGGCCCTGCCGTACCCGCGCTCGAAGCGCGTCCCTACTTCAATTCTACGCCTTGACTTCGACCTTGACCTGCCGCGGCTTGGCAGCTTCCTTCTTGGGAAGCGTCACGCTGAGCACGCCATTCTTGAACTCCGCCGCGATGTGGTCCGTGTCGAAGGTATTGGGCACCGCGAAGCTGCGCACGAAACTGCCGTAGCTGCGCTCGAT
>PLZX01000186.1 GCA_003152325.1 Bryobacterales bacterium
AATCCGATGCACCGGTATCCAGCGTCGATCGACGAACTGGAAAACTTCAACAACCGCCGTTATCTGCGGCGCAAGTATGTGGACCCGATGACCGGGAAAGACGAATGGCGCCTGATCCACACCAGCGGCGTTGCCGGGGTGTTTCCGGACTCGGTGACCATGCAGAACCAAAACCAGACCGCCAAAGACTCAGGTTCGGCGGGGAGCGACTACATCAAAGTATTGCAGAGTTTCGATGCGCCTTCGAGCCAGCAAGCGGGTGGCGTGAACGCAGCCCTGCGGCGGCGTCCGAGCGATTCGGCGGGAGCGCCGGGGTCGGAAGGCGGAGTGCAAACGGCGGGAGGCTCGCAGGGAAGCAACGGAGACGCGGGCGGCACGGGAGATCCGTCATTGACAGGCACGATTGGGCTGCCGGGACGGGGCGGCGTGGGCCAGCCGGGAGGCGGCACGGGAGCCGGCGGGCCAGGCGCCACCACCGGGCAGACGCAGACCTGCACGGCCTACATCGGCGGATGCGCGCCCACCACCGCCGGCACGCAGGCGGGCGCCGGCAGAGGATTATTGCCGGGGCTACCGGGCAGTCCAGTGAATCCGCAAATCGGCGGGCTGGGCGGAGGGCAGGGCCTATCGCCCGGACTGAATGGGCAGCAAGCGGGCGGGCCGATCAATCCGGCGGCACAAGGGGCCGCAGCGAGTATGATCCAGGGCATTCTGACGTCACCGCGTCCCGGCGGCATGCCGGCGAACAATCCGGGGACCATCGTGGGCGGTGGCATCGCGGGGGTGGCCAGCAAGTTCGAATCGGAAGGCATCATGGTGATCAACGACCGCACGGCCATCAACGAGTGGGAGTATATCTTCGACCTTAACAAGTACCGCGCACCGGGCAACCCGCTGGGCGGTGGGCCCGGAGTGCCGGCCAATGGCAACCAGGGGAACGGGCCGGGCGTGGGTCCAGGCCTCGGGCCGGGTGTGGGACCAACCAGCAGTGGCACGGGTATGGGCCCCGGCCGCGGGCAATAGCGGCTAGTCATTTAGTGCATCGACCGGCCAGGAGGCCGGTCCCACTTTTCGCGGTGTCGACGCTCGGCGGCACGCACCTGTTCTTCAGTCATACCGAAATAGTGGGCCACTTCGTGCCAGACGGTTTCTTCCACCATGCGGCGCAGCGCGGCGGGTGTGCGCGCCAGGCGCTCGTGAGGTCCCTGAAAAATGGTGATGCGGTCGGGCATGGAAAAAGGCTCGAAGACGCTGCGCGTGGTGAGGGGGCGGCCTTCATATAGGCCCAGCAGGGTGCTGGCGGGGCCGACGCGGCCAAGTTGCGCGGCGGAAGGCTCCGGCTCCACCAGCAGCGCAACGTTTTTCAGCCGCTTGCGGAAGCGCGCGGGAATGCGGGCGTAGGCGGCAGCCACCAGGCGGTCGAATTCGTTCGGGCTCATCGCTCTTGTTATTCTAGATCTTGGCAGACAACCAACCGAAGCGTGTGGTGGTGGCGATTGATGGGCCGGCGGGGGCCGGCAAGAGCACCATCGCGCGGCGCCTGGCACAACGCCTGGGGTTTACGTATATCGACACGGGTGCGATGTATCGCGCGGTGGCCCTGTGGGCTTTGCGGCAGGGCGTCCCGTTCGACGACTTGCACCGCACGGAACAACTGGCGATGGCGGCGGCGATCGAACTGGCGCCGGGGCGGATCCATTTGAATGGCGAAGACGTCAGCGAGGCCATCCGGACGCCGGAGGTTTCGAGCGGGGCGTCGCAGATCGCGGTGATCCCGGGGGTACGGCGGGCGATGGTAGCGAAGCAGCGCGAGATCGGCGAGCGTTCGAGCGTGGTGATGGAGGGGCGCGACATCGGTACCGTCGTGTTCCCTAATGCCGAGGTGAAGATCTACCTGGATGCCGACATCGAAGAGCGCGTTCGCCGCCGCCTGGAGGAGGAGCGGGCCAAGGGAAGCGTGGTGGACGCAGGCGCGCTGGCGGAGCAGATGAAGGAGCGCGACCGGCGCGACAGCACACGGGCCGATGCACCGTTGGCACAAGCGCCCGATGCGACTTATCTGAATTCGACCGGAATGAGCCTGGATGAAGTGGAAGAGGCCATTCTGAAACTCGTGCGNNTGGTGGTGGTGTCGGCGATGTCGAAGATTACGGATCTTCTGCTCGACACCATGCGGCACGCGGAGGCGGGCAACCGCGCGGCCACGGACAGCAGCCTGGCGGCGCTACGCCAGCGGCACGAGGAGACGTGCCGGGAGTTGCTGCCGGCGGAGAAGCAGGCGGCGGTCAAGGCGCGGATCGGCGAGCTGATCGGAGAATTTGAACGCATCGTGAACGGCATGGCGATGCTGGGCGAGCGGCCGCCGCGTTCGGTGGATGAGGCTGTGGTCACGGGGGAATGGCTCTCGGCGACGTTGATGGCCGAATACCTAACGGGCGACGGCACGCCCGCCGAGGCGGTGAATGCACGCGAAGCGGTGGTGACGGACGCGATGTTCGGGAACGCATCGCCGCTGATGGAGCCGACCACGGTGAAGGCGCGCGCGCGGCTGCTACCGTTGCTCGAGCGGGGAACGCTGCCGGTGGTGACAGGCTTTAACGGGGCCACGGCCGACGGGCGGCCGACCACGCTGGGGCGGGGCGGATCAGATTTCTCGGCGTCGATTCTGGCGGCGGCGCTGGACGCGACGGAGTTGTGGATCTGGACGGACGTCGATGGGATCATGAGCGCCGATCCGCGCCTGGTGCCGGACGCCGAGGTGCTGCCGCAAATCACGTATGCGGAGGCGGCGGAACTAGCGTATAACGGGGCCAAAGTTCTGCACCCCAGGACGCTGGCGCCGCTGGTGGAAAAAAAGATTCCGGTGTGGAGCAAGAACAGTTTCGCGCCGGAGAAGCCCGGGACGCGGATTGCGCCGTCGGTCTCCGACGGGCCCAGCGGCACGCGGGCCGTGGCGTCCATGGGGAAAGTGGCCCTGGTGTCGCTTGAGCCGGGCGGCCCGGAGCTGAACGGCGTGCAGGTGATGGCGCGGGCGCTGGACGCGGTCGCGCGGGCCAACGTAGAAATTTTGCTGCTTTCCAGCTCAAGTTACCGGCAGAACTTTTGCTTCCTGGTGCGCGAGGAAGAACTGGAGCGCACGCTCGAAGCGCTGGAAGCGGCGCTGGCGCTGGAGTTCGCGCACCACTACCTGGAGCCGGTGAAGGTGGACCGGGAGGTCGGGCTGCTGGCGGCGGTGGGCGAAGGAATGCAAGGAAAGGCCGGTCTGGCGGGCCGCATCTTCACGGCGATTTCGCGGGTGCAGGTGAACGTGATCGCCATCGCGCAAGGCTCGAGCGAACTGACCATCGCAGTGGTGGTGCGGCGCGACGGTTTGGAAAAGGCCGTGCGCGCGGTGCACGCCGAATGCGGACTGGGAAACCGCCCGCCCGTTCCGGTGTTTCCCTTTTCGCCGAAGAAGCGGGGCGCGCCGCGGCCCTAAGGGGGCGGCTCAACGGTCTCCGGCGGCTTTCGCTATACTGGTTATTCCCCTTTTGAAGACAGGAGTTTCCGGCATCCATGTTTGATCTATTTAGGCTTGGCAATCGAGAAAAGCTCAAGAAGTATGGCATGGTGGCACTGCTGGCGCTGGTGTCCGCGTCCATGTTGCTGTACCTGGTGCCCAATTACGACCGGAATTCCGGCTCGGGCGATACGGTTGTGGCCCAAATCGGCAGCAACACGCTCACCGAAACCGAGGTGCGGAAGACCATCCAAAACCTGACCAAGGGCCGCCAGCTTCCGGCGGAAGTGCTGCCGAACTACGTGCCGGAAATGATCGACCAGATCATCACCGAGACGGCCATGGCTTACGAGGCCGACCGCCTGGGACTGCAAGTGACGAACCAGGACGTGGCGGATGCGCTTCGCCTGATGTACGCCGGCCTGTTTCCGGACGGCAAGTTCGTCGGCAAGGATGTCTACGCGGCCATGCTGGCGCAGCAGGGCACGGATATCGAGAGGTTCGAAGCCGCTCTGAAAAAGGACATGCTGATCGCGCGACTGCGCCAGGTGGCGCTGGAGGGGACCATTGTGACGCCCCTCGAGATCGAGAACGAATACCGCAAGAAGAACGACCTGTTGAAGATTCAGTTCGTGAAAATACCGGTGGACAAGTACAAGAAGGAAGCCGAGCCCACCGACGAACAGGTGGCCGCGAATTACAAGACGAATCTTGCGCGCTTCAACATTCCACAGAAGAAGAATCTGGTGATCCTGGTGGCGGACCAGGCCAAGATCGAGGCGAGCCTGAATCCATCGGACGCCGAATTGATGACGGCGTACAATCAGAACCTGAGCAACTACCGCATGCCGGAACGCGTGCAGGCCCGGCACATTATGTTGATGACCCAGGGAAAGCCGGCGTCGGATGAGCCGAAAATCAAGGCCAAGGCCGAGGACATTCTGAAGCAGCTTCGGGCCGGCGCGAATTTCGCCGAACTGGCAAAGAAGGATTCCGAAGACACCAGCTCTGCCGCGAAGGGCGGGGATCTGGGTTGGGTGACGCGCGGACAGATGGTGCCGGAATTCGAGAAGGCCACCTTCTCCCTCAAGACCGGCGTGATCAGCGACCTGGTGAAAACGCAGTACGGTTATCACATCATCCAGGTCCAGACGCACGAAGAAGCGCGGGTGAAGCCGTTCGCCGAAGTGAAGGACGAGTTGAGCAAGCAGTGGAAACAACTCCAGGCGGGCCAGAGAATGCAGCAGATTTCCGACACCGCGCAAGCCGCATTGCAAAAGGACCCGACGCACCCGGAGAAAGTGGCGGCCGACTTGGGAATGCAACTGGTGCGGGCCGACGGGGCCGAACCGGGCAGGCCGCTGCCGGAAGTGGGGGTCAATTCCGATTTCGACCAATCGATCGCCACTCTGAAGCAGGGCGAGGTTTCGCAAGCTGTGCCGCTGGGGGCCAGTAAAGTGGCGCTGGCCGAAGTCATGGACATCATTCCCGCGCGGCCCGCCACGCTGGATGAGGTCAAGGGGCAGATCCGGCAAGTCATGAGCGGCCAGAATCTGGCCAACCTGATGTCGGAGCGCTCCAAGCAACTAGTGGCCGCAGCCAAGGCTAGCGGCGATCTGGTCAAGGCAGCCAAGGCCATGGGCCTGGAAACCAAGACTAGCGAGCCCTTCAAGCGCCAGGCCACGGTGGAAGGATTCGGATCGGCCACCTACATCGATGACGCGTTCCCGAAGCCCGACGGGACCGTCATGAATCCGATCCCCATGCCGGATGCCACGGTGATCGTGAAGGTGATGGAACACGCCCCCGCGGACATGGGCCAACTGGCGGAACAGCGCGACAAGATTCGCGAAGAACTCAAGGTGCAAAAAGCGCGGATCCGGGGCACCCTGTTCCAGGGCGGCCTGGTGGACGAACTGGTTCGGCAAGGAAAGGTGAAACTGCATCAGGACGTCATCAATCGGATCATCTTGAGCTTCCGCGGCTAGCGAATGATCCCTGCGATTGTTGATTTTCTCCGGTCGCTGACCAATCCGGACCGGCTGATTCACCTGCTGGCGACGATGTTATCCGGCTGGCTGGGTTACGCCGTTCTATTTGGCCTGGTTTTTTCGGAAACCGGTTTGCTGGTGGGGATCGTGGTGCCGGGCGATTCCCTGCTCTTCACCGTGGGCGTGGTGGCGGGCGCCGGGCAGTTGAACATCTTTGTGGTGAACGCCGTGCTCATGCTGGGGGCCATTCTGGGCGATTCCACGGGTTACCTGCTGGGCCGGCAAACCGGTCCGCGGATCTTCACGCGCAAGGACTCGCTGGTGTTCAAGCAGGAGTACGTTACCCGCACCAAGGCGTTCTACGAACGGTACGGAGGCAAGGCCATTCTCTTCGCGCGGTTCCTGCCCATCGTGCGGAGCTTCGCGGCTTTCATGGCGGGCGTGGGGCAGATGCCGTACCTGCGGTTCCTTCCGTTCAGCGTCTGCGGGGGTATCGGTTCGGTATTTCTGCTGACCATGCTGGGATATACGCTGGGCAAAAAGAAGTTTGTGCACGACCACTTCGATGTGGTGATTCTGGCGATCATTTTCCTCTCGCTGCTGCCCACCGTGATTCACGCGGTTCGGGAACGGCGCAGAGCAGGCTTAAGCTAAGTGCGCCTGCCGAGCAGGCCGGCGGCGAAGAGGCGCTCATCCACTCGGCCCAGGCGAGCTACCAGCGGCGCGGCGAGCAGCGGTGTATGCCGGATGCCGCACAGGTATTCGGGCACTTCCCAGATATCTTTTTCCGCCGTCATCCAATGGATGGAATCGAATCGCTTCAGGTTGACCGGGCGGGAGTAGTTTCTGAGGGTCTTTTCCTTGCGCAGATTGAAGTAGTGCTCGAAGTACGACATCGCCAACTCCCGTAGCGTCCGGTATACCGGTTCGCGGAAGCGGAGNNGAGGACGTGATCGTCGTCGCGGACGGCTTCGAAGTCGAGCACCAGGGGTGGCTCGCCCATCATACGCAGAGCGGCGGCGGCGAACAAGGCGCCTTCCATGCAGTGGGCGGTACGGTCCCTGAGGACGGCGCGCGGCGAGCGGCAGGTGGGGCCGTGCGGTTCCTTGTTGTAGCCCAGGTCGTCCAGGAACCGCTGGATTTTCTCGGGAGATCGCAAGGGGCGGAAAACCGCGCGCTCGCTGGCGGTGAACGCGTGATGGGGCATTCCGTATCCAGGGTACCGTAAAACGGGGGGCCGGCGGACTATACTGGGTGGCCGGTAACTACTATGCCATTTCTGCTCCCTGTTCTGCTCTTCGCCGCCGCGGCCAATCCCTACGACGTCGTGATTCGCAATGGGCGCATTATCGACGGCACGGGCTCGCCGTGGTACGCCGGGGACGTGGGCATCCGGGCCGGCAAAATCGCCGCGGTGGGCCATCTGGGGGGCCAGCCGGCGCGCCGCACCATCGACGCCCGCGGCATGGTTGTGGCGCCGGGGTTCATCGACATGCTGGGGCAATCGGAAACCAGCATCCTGGTGAACCCGCACCTGCCATCGAAGATCTACCAGGGCATCACCACCGAGGTGACCGGGGAAGGCGGGTCGATTGCGCCGCTCAACGACGCGGTCATCAAGCTGGACCACGTCACCTGGGAACACTACGGCATCCAGCCGACGTGGCGGACGTTCGGCGAATATTTCGCGCGCCTGCGGAAGCAGGGGATGGGNNATCGCGCTGGCGGCGGAAGCGGGCAAACTCGGCGGCATTTACGCTTCGCACATCCGCGATGAAGGGAACGGCATTCTGGGGGCGCTCGATGAGGCCTTTCGCATCGGACGGGAAGCCAGGATTCCGGTGGAAATCTGGCACCTGAAGGCCGCCGGCAAATCGAATTGGGGACGGATGGCGGAGATTGTGGCGCACATCGAAGCCGCGCGGAAGTCCGGAGTGGATGTGGCCGCGGACACTTACGCCTACACGGCCGCGTTTAACTCCTTTTCGGCCATCATCCCGCCCTGGGCGCACGATGGCGGCGACAAGAAACTGATCGAGCGCCTGAAGGACCCGGCCCAGCGCGCGCGCATCCGCAAAGAGATGGAGACGCCGGCCGGCGATTGGAACAACGAATGGCAGCAGGTCGCAGGGCCCGAAGCGTTCATCGTCGGCGCGGTGCAGAACCCCAAGCTGCTGCCGCTTCAGGGAAAGACGATTGCGGAGATCGCGAAGCTGTGGAACAAGGACCCCATCGACACGGTTTTCGATCTGCTGATCGAGGATGAAGCCTTCACCCAGGTGGCGTTCTTCCTGATGTCGGAGCCGGACGTGGCGCTGGCCTTGCAGCAGCCCTGGGTTTCCGTCTGCAACGATTCGCAGGGAACGGCGACCGACGGGCTGCTGGGCAAGGAGCATCCGCATCCGCGCGCCTACGGCGCCTTTCCGCACATTCTGCGCAAGTACGTGCGGGAAGAAAAGAAGCTGACGCTGGAAGAGGCGATTCGGAAATTCACCGCGCTGCCGGCGGGGCGGATGCGGTTTACCGACCGGGGCGTGTTGAAAGCCGGGATGTGGGCGGACGTGGTGGTGTTCGACCCGGAAACCATTCGCGACGTAGCGACATTTGAGAATCCGAATCAGCTTTCCGAGGGAATGCAGTTTGTGCTGGTGAACGGGGTGCCGGTGATCGAAGGCGGCAAGATGACGAACGCGCTGCCGGGGAGGGTAGTGAGGCGGTGAGGAGCAGCGGCCTTGCCGGTCCGCTGGGATCGGCAGCAGCCGGTTCAGCTTGCTGCTCGCATTGCGTCCGTTGGCATGGCAGGCGCCTGATGCTGATGGTGCCAATGCAACCACGCCAAGCTAACACTGCGGACCACTTCTCTGCGCTCAAACGGCTTCGCCAATACATCATATGCTCCCAGATTCAGGGCTTCAGCCCAGAGTCTTTCGTCCGCAAGCCGGGACGTGACGATCAACGCAGGTGCACCATGCAAAGGCCTCCATTCTTCCAGCATGTCGATCCATAGGCCCGGCGATAGATCGCACTCACAAATAACGACGCAGATTTCCCGTGCGTGGATGACTGCACGTGCAGACGCAAGGTTGTCGGCTTTGTACAGTTCCCATTTTGAATGGTTGAAAACCACTTGCAGCGAGGAGTGATCGTCGGCAAGAGGACTGACGGAAAGAACGGTTACAGTCCTGGTTGGATTGGTTTCCGCGGTGGGCTGTTTCTTCATGGCGAGGTCTCCTGCCCGGATCTGACCGGACGGTTTCTGTATGATTTAAATCTTTCGACACTCCGATCCACCGCAGGAAGGAAAGAGCGTGCCGAATGAAAGCGACTATCGTGGCCCTCCGGTCAAAGGGCGTCCACGCACGCAGCATCCAAAGCCGCCTGGCGCGCATACTTCTTTATTAATGATCTTTCATCTTGCATGCGAATGGCCGCAGCCAGACTTATCCAACACCGAGTCCGTGGGCTTTCCCTGCGGGCAGCACGAAGCAACGTGGAAGCCGGCTTGTTTTCAGTCTGATGCCGGAGGACCAAGCACTGTTCTCTTAGGGAGCACAGCTACGTAGTTCCATCCGAACGTCCTGCCACCACACGGTCAAAAATGCCCAGATGCCAGACGGACAGTGTAAGTATTCTCCCGTCGATCCTTCTGCCGCCGTGAAAGCGAAGCCGCCCCGGGTCTAACGGCAGTTTCGGATGGCGCGCTCAAAGCCGGGGAGCGATCGTTCGATGGAATCGAGCGGGATGGTCAGCGAGAGACGCATGTAGCCGCCGCGGCCGAAACCGGCGCCGGGGACGGCCAGAATGCCTTCGGCTTGCAACATGCGGATGAAGGCCACGTCGTCGGGAATGGGCGTCTTGGGGAAGACGTAGAACGTGCCTTGCGGGCGCGGGGCTTCGTAGCCCATGGACGTCAAGGCGTCGCAGAGGAGATCGCGGCGGGCTTGATAGGGAGCCACGTCGACGGCGGCGTCGGGCGCTTGGGCGACCACCAATTGCCAGATGGCGGGTGCGTTGATGTAACCGAGAA
>PLZX01000057.1 GCA_003152325.1 Bryobacterales bacterium
CGCGCGCACCGCAGCCGGTCAACCGTCCCCCAATTCAGTTACCATATGGAAGTCAATCCCGGGGGCGTAACACCGTTTTCTTGTGAAGAGATTTCCTTTCCTGGACTGGATGCGCGGGCTCGCCGTAGTCATCATGATCCAGTGCCACGTTTTCAATTCGCTGGCGCGCATGGATGTGCGCGACGGCGGCCCTTACGTTCTCTCGCAGTTCATCGGGGGCATGGCCGCGCCATTGTTCCTTTTCATGGCAGGCATGACCATGGCCTTCCAGATGGACAGCCTGGAGCGCCGTGAAACCGTGGCCGCGCGCCGCTGGCTCCTCTCTGTGCGCCACGCCGGGTACATCCTGGGAATCGCTTTTCTCTTCCGCTTCACCAACTGGGCGGCCAGCTTTCCGAACGCGCAAACTTCAGAACTCACCAAGGTCGATATCCTCAACTGCATGGGACTCTCGATGCTGGTGTTTTCGGCGGCGTCCCTGTTCGGCCACAATGGCCGCCTGCGATTCGCTGTAGCCGGCGCGACGGCGATCGCAGGCCTCGCTCCGCTGGTGGCCAATCTCGACTGGGGTTCTACTCCTACCCTGGTCCGCGAGTACCTGGCGGCGAGCAGTGCGGGCGGGCGTGGGCGCTTTGCCTTTTTCCCGTGCGCTGCCTACCTGGGCTTCGGCCTGGCCGCCGGTGCCATTGTGCGAAGGGCCGCCGCGGAACGCATGGAGCGCCTGATGCAGTGGTCGGTGCTCATCGGTTTCACGGTGGTATTTTGCGGGCAGTATTTCTCGAATATTCCCTACTCTATCTACACGAAGTCCAGCTTCTGGACCGATAACCCCACGCTCATTTTCATTCGCACCGGGATTTCGCTGCTCCTGCTGGCGGGCTCCTACCTGTGGACCGAGTTCGCCGCGGGCGCGGGCTGGAGCTGGATGCAATGCCTGGGCAAGAACTCCCTCATGGTTTATTGGGTCCATGTGATGCTGGTCTACGGAACCTGGTTGAAGCCCATCAAGCGCACTCTCTCAATTCCGCTGGCCGCGCTAGCCGCCATAATTGTGATCCTGATGATGATCGCCCTCTCCGCCATATGGCTGCGGTGGAAGGCGCGGCGCGCCCTCCGCCTGGCTGCCGGTAATTCCCAATCACGAAAAGGCTGGACGGTACCCTGGCAGCCGCGGCGAAAATTGGGCTGAGTACGCCGCTCGCCGCCCGGTACCGCCGCCATCCCGATCCCGTTTAGTTCAACACCGGCTGTTTCACCAATCCGGCCGGTTTTCGCGCCGTCGCTCGCTCGGCCAGCTCGCCGATCGTGGCCTTCTGCAGAACCGCCGCCAGGGATTCCTGCGCTTCCGCCCATACATCGTGGGCCGGACACCAACCCTGCCGCGTGCAGGAGTGTTCCGAAGCGAGGCAGACATTCAGCCTGATGCGGCCTTCAATCGCCTCCACTACCTCGAGCAGCGTGGCCTCCCGGTGCCCGCCCGGCAGTTCGAAGCCGCCCGTGTTTCCCCTGTGGGACACCACCAGCCCGCCGCGCGTCAGGCTCTGCAAGACCTTCGACAGGAATTGCTCCGGACATTCCACCGCTTCCGCCAATTCCGACCGGCTGGCCCGCGTACCCGGCGGCAGCCCGGCCATATGGATCATCACCCGCACCGCATAATCGGCGGCTCGTGTCAGTTGCATAATTGTATTATAAGACTCTTATTGTCCGATTGGTAAAAATAGTCCTCACCCGCGCCCCGGACTCCACGGATTGACCCGGCTGCATATACTATGCTGAAGGGCGTTATGCCCGTACGAAGTGGAGGAGCCGCGATTGAACCTGAAGGATTGGGCTGAGTTAATCGAGAAGATACTCCCGGCGCCGCTTCGCATCCCTGCCATTCTGTGCGCCTTGGGCCTCACAGCGGTGGTTGGCTGGCTGAAGATCGTGCGTGGGATGGAATGGCAGGGGCTGATTCTCGAGCCGTTTTTCTGGCTCACACTAGCCGTTCTCAGTCTTTTTGCCTGGGTGGTGGTCCTCCGGTTGGTGGTCGTCGACCCGACTCTGCGCAAGGTGTCCATCCCACTGTTCGTGGTGCTGGCCGCCAGCAGCGCCCTGGCCGGGTACAAGACCAAAGATCGATGGGGTTTTGCTTATGAAGAACCAGGTGTGTTCCTCTCCGCTCCAGCGCACTTCGCCGCCCAGGCAGGCGACATTTGGGACTGGCATCTCGAAGCCGCCAAGGCGCTCGACCCTTTCGAGGTTACCCTCGCATCGCGGCCCGGTTGCAGTGGAACCACCATCGTCGCGTTCGATCCGGTAGTGGACAACCCCGGAGCGCACCGGCCGCGGTGCACCAATACCTCCCCCGGCAGTGCCCCGAATACCGCATGGAGAATTGAAGGCTTCCGGCCACCGGACCGGCTGCGTCTCGATCTCGAGATCAGCGGCAGCGCGGCCGCATCGGGCGAGCCCTGCTGGGATCCGGTGATTCGTTCGTCCGCCGCGCCATCCAAGACACCCCCCAAGGAGGACAAATGACCTGTTCAAGAGGGGTCCGCTGTCTCGCACTACTGCCGCTTCTGGCTGCGCTGGCGTTCCTGCGGATTTCGGGACAGACCTCCCCCACCTCCGTTCATGGCCTGCTGATGGTGCGCGAAATTGGCCAGACTGACCGGCCTGCCGCCAATGTCCACGTGAGGGCGCTCGATGCCGGCGGCAACACCCAGGATGTCTCCGATAGCAATGCGACCGGTGGGTTCTCTCTGAGAGTCCCCGGCACCATCTCGATCTATCGGTTGCTGATTGAGGATATCTACAACCGCTGGTGGCCCGTGGAGCGCAACGACCTCAAGAACGACCCCCAGCACGCTAATCTCGGTACCATTATTCTCAACCCGCAGAAGGCGCCGCCTCCGGATCCCGGCTCCGTCCGGTCGGCCATCTCCGGCGTGCGCCGTTTCGATGCGTTCACCGCCTCTGTGGAGGAACTGTACTTCGATATGGGCGTCCCCCTGTCTGGCAAGTCCGCCATCATTAGCGGTGCCGGCTCCTCTGACGCGGGTCCGCTCTATCAGACCTGGGCCAGTCTCTACTCCGCCGTCCACCCCCGCGTGAAGGTCGATTATCAGCCGATTGGCGCTGGCCGTGGCATGCAGCAACTGACCGAAGGCGCGATCACATTCGGCGCCACCGACGTGCCGCTCAGCGAAGAGCAGTTGAGCGTGTTCCGCAAAGCCGGAGGCCGTGTCCTGCAGCTCCCCGCAGCGATGAATGCCGTGGTGCTGATCCAGAATCTCTCCCAAGCCGCCATAGGTCTCCAACTCACCCCGGAAGCCGCAGCCGGGATCTATCTGGGAACCATCAAGACCTGGCGCGATCCCGCCATCTCTGGAAGCAACCCCGGCATCGAACTGCCCGACACGCCGATCCGTCCCATTTATCGCTCCGATGCCAGCGGCTTCACCGACGCTTTTACCAACTATCTGGCCGGCGGCTCGAACACCTGGCGAAACGAGGTGGGCGTCGGCCTGTCGCCAAAATGGCCCGTCGGAACCGGAGCCCGCGGCGATGCGGGAATCGCCGCGACCGTTGCTGAGACGAAGGGCAGCATCGGCTACGTCTCCTTTTCCTATGCGGTGCAGAACCATTTGACTGGCGACAGGCTCGCCAATCGCCAGAAGCTTTTTGTGCCGGCCACCGTCGCCTCCATCGCCGCCGCCGCTCAAAACGCCGAGATCCCCGCCGATTTCCGAATCTCTCTCAAAGATTCCCCCAACCGGGCTGCCTACCCAATCTCCACGTTCACCTGGTTGGTGCTGCCATTTTCGGACGATCCAAAAACCCACGAGAATGCCTTGCTGGCGCTGGATTTCTTCCAGTGGGCGCTCGGCCAGGGCCGCGCTCAGGCGGAGGAGCGTGGCTTTGTAGCATTGCCGGAACCTCTCGCGTCCAGGGCCAGAACCGCGGTCCGCAACGATTATCGATAGGGAACCAGCGACGGGCCTTAGCCCTTGCGAACCTCGGAATCGATGCGATCGACAAACAGATACAGCCCCAGGCAGGCCGCAAAGAGCATCCCGGAGATGATGGCGCCGGGCACGGCCGCTTCGCGATGGCCGGCCAGGTAGGATTCGAGGGTTGCCGAGAGCAGCCAGATTTGCACGATCAGCAGCAAAACGATAAGCACCATGGCGCCATCAATCGCGGTGAGCCCGCGGTTTTGCGGCGGATTGGGATTCATGCGCCTTCTCCTTCCATACGAACGGCCACCAGTTGTCCCCTTTTCCTTTCCAGCACCACTCGCGGCAGAGCGCGCTGCGGAGGGCCCTGCAGAACCGAACCATCGGCAATCGAAAAGAAGCCTTGGTGGCAAGGGCATTCGAGCCGGTTCTGCTCCTTCGCATAGTAGACGGCGCAGGAGAGATGCGTGCACTTCTGGCTGTAGGCTGCGTAGGAGTCGCTGCCCGTGCGCACCAGAATGCACGGGTCTTGCGCGGTGGGATACGCGAACATCTTCACGCCGCCCACGGCCAGCTCGTCCATCGCAGCCACCGGCTGCTGCGGATACGCAGGGGAGCGGTGCAGCAGCGATCGTGCCAGAATCCAAAGATTGCCTGCCAGCATCGCAAAGCTCGTGAGCGTCAGAAACTTCGTAAACTGGCGGCGGCTCACGTAACGCTCGTCGGCGGTGAACACCGGGAATTCGTCCTGCCAGAGCGGCGCGCTAGAAGGCTTGCGGAACCACTTCATGCTCTCCCTCCCAGGTGTAGTCGGCGACGTCGATGGTGATGGCCCCGGCGTCGGCCGGAGCCATCATGTAAACCTTGGTGGTGATCTTCTGGTTACCGAACCAGAATGTGTTGACGGGCTTTTCGCGGCGGGTAGCCGCAATCGTCTCAGGCGTCACATAGGTCAACGCCTGGCTGGGACAGACGGTGGCGCACATCGGGCGCTTGCCGACGGACGTGCGGTCGTAGCACATATCGCACTTCATCATCTGCTCGTATTCCGGCACCAGCTTGGGAATCCCGAAGGGGCACGCCAGCACGCAATTGGAACAGCCGATGCAGCGCGGCTTGAGCGAGCTGCCGACAATGCCGTCTTCGTATTTCTTGATGGCGTCGGCCGGGCAAACCTGGGCGCACGTGGGATTGTCGCAGTGCCAGCAGACGTAGGCCGCGGTGGCGATGCTCTCCGGCCGGTCCACGAAATCGAAATTGATCATGGAAATGCCGCGATGCGTGTCGCACTCTTCGCAAGCTTTGAGGCACGCCTGGCAGCCGATGCAGCGCGACGGGTCGACGTAGAACTCCATGCCGAACATCTACGAGCGCCCTCCCGGAGCCGCGGCTTTTTCGATCCGGCACGCCGACACCTTGTACTCCGGAATCTTGCTGCGCGGGTCGAGCGTGCGGTGGGTCAAACGGTTGGCGCTGCGGCCGCCGGGCCAGTGGTAGGGAATGAAGACGGTGTCCGGCCGGATCGTGCGCACCACCATGGCTTCAAGCGTGATGGCGGAGCGGCGGGACGTGATCGTAACCCAGTCGCCGCTGCGGATGCCGTGCGGTTCGGCCAGCTTCGGGTGAAGTTCCAGCTTGGGCTCGGGGTATTGATCCACCAGCGCCCCGATCCGCCGCGTCTGCGTGCCGGAGAGATATTGGCTCACCACGCGGCCGGTGGTGAGGTAGATCGGAAACTCCGCGTCCACGGGATCGCCGCTCTCGCGCCACGCCAGGCTCATGAAGCGGGCTTTGCCATCGGGATGATAGAACCGGCCGTCTTCGAACAGGCGAGGTGTGCCCGGATGATCGAGCGTGGGGCACGGCCAGAAGACGCCCTTCTGCCGGTCGATCTTCTCATATGTGATGCCGTAGTAATCGGCGATGCCGCCTCGCGACGCCAACCGCAGTTCCTCGAAGATTTCGCGCGGTTCGCGAAACGGGAAATACTGGCCGCGGCCCAGGCGNNGCGGTGACCCCCTCCTCTTCCTCCTGCAGGCTGCCCGCCAACACCACGTCGGCATGCGCAGCCGTCTCCGAAAGGAAGAAATCGATGACACCGAAGAACTCCAGGCGCTCCAGCGCTTCGCGTGTGAAGTTGGCATCCGGCAGCGAGACCAGCGGGTTAAAGCAGACGCAAAGCAGCCCTTTGATCTCGCCGCTATGAATGGCGTTCATGATCTCGACCGCCGTATAGCCCGGACCGGGCAGCTCCTCCGGCGAGATGCCCCACACTCCAGCCACGTGCTCGCGCGCGGCCGGATCGGTGAGACTGCGCTGGCCCGGCAACTGGTCGCACTTCTGCCCGTGCTCGCGCCCGCCCTGCCCGTTGCCCTGTCCGGTGATCATGATCGGGCCGGCGCCTTCGCGCCCGATATTCCCGGTGGCCAGCGCGATGGCCACAACGGCTTCGCAATTCTCGACTCCTTTGGAGTGGTGTTCCAGCCCCCGCGCGTGAATCAGCATGGCGCGGCGAGATTCGCCGATCCAATGCGCCGCCCGCTCGATGGCATCGGGAGCCACGCCACTAACCTCGGCGGCCCGCTGCGGAGTCCACGCTTCCACCGATTCCGCAGTCTTCTCGAAACCTGTCGTATGCGCCGCGATGAAATCGCCGTCCGTCAGGCCGTCGCGAATCATCACGTGCAGCATGGCCATCAGCAGCGCCAGGTCCGTCCCCGGACGCACCGGCAGGAACAGATCGGCGTTGCGCGCGATGGGGGTGAAGCGCGGGTCAGCCACAATCAGCATGGCTCCGTTGTCACGGGCGCGCCAGATGTAGTCGGTGGTAATGGGGGCACACTCGCCGACATTGGCTCCGATCACCATGATCACTTCCGCGGTGGGGATATCGCTCCAGGGGTTGGGCGCGCGGTCCACGCCCAGCGCGCCTTTGTATGCCGTGCCGGCCGACACCATGCAGAGGCGGCCGTTATAGTCGATGTGCCGGGTTCCCAGCGCAACGCGCGCGAATTTGCCCATCAGGTACGACTTTTCCGTGGTGAGGGAGGCGCCGCCGTAGACCGCCACGGAATCCGGGCCGTACTTTTCCTGCAGTTCGCGCAGGCGCCGCGCCGTGAAATCGAGGGCTTCATCCCAACCCACTGGACGAAAGCCCTCGTCGGTGCGCATCAGCGGATCGAGCAGCCGGTCGGGGTGGTTACCCTGCAGGTAGCGCTTGACGCCCTTGGGGCACAGCATGCCGCGGTTGAAAGGGAACTCCTCCCAGGGCTCGAAACCAATCACGCGGTTGTCGCGCACTTTGAGCTGAATCCCGCATTGCTGGCCGCAGAAACAACAATGCGTCTTGACCAGTTTCTCGGCATCGTGGCGCGATTCTTCCTGCCACCCTCCCGGCGGTAGGTAGTTCAGATGCGGGCCGTAACGGCTGCTCAACTCATCCAGGGAAAGCGGCGCCTTAGCCATTCGATTGCTCCTTGATTCTCATTTGCGCCACCGAGAGCGTTTTGCGCTTGCACGCCGGGCACAGTTCCTGCCAGTGGCCGGCCGGCCCGGGCGTGGTGTAGTCGAAGCCGACCTGGGGCAGAATGGCGCGGAGGTCGTCAATGTGCATGCGCGAGGCGAACCGCTGGCCGCACCGCGCACAGTCTGCGCCCGGGTCCCGGAGACCGGCCTCCTGGTAGAGTTTGACCCCCAGTTGGGCCGGACGCTGGAAGATATGGAAGAATTTTCCGAACGGCAAAAACAGCAGCGCGGCAATTACCGTGATGGCGTGCAGGATCGCCAGAAAACTGTACGAAGATCCGCGCAGCCATTCCTGGGAAACCGTGAGCGCCAATCCGGTAACGGAAATGGCGAACAGCAGGATAATCGGGAGAAAGTCCATGCTGAATTGCTGCAGAGTACGCGCGCCCTTGTCGGTCATGCGGCGCCACAGCGAGAGCGCGATGCCGGCCAGCACCAGCACCGCCGAGATGTCGAGGCCGTGGAATAGCAGCCAGGCCAACACGGTGTGGAGTCGAAATGCGCCCGTGGGAAAGCCGAAAAGGTACGTGACGTAAGTCAACTGGTCGTTGGGAAGCGTGCGGAAGTGAATCCAGCCGAAGACCAGCGGAAAAGTGATGGCAACCGCCAGCAGGCAGCCCCAGAAGAGACACTGGTGCATCCACCAGCGCAACCGCGAGCGATGGGCGATAAAACGCTGCGCCACCAGGTGCGTGACGGCGAGCACGCCCAGGTGGCCCAGGCTGCGCACGATGCCCCTGCGCCGGTACAGCTCCCAGCCACGGTCCCAATACACGCGGGTCGGCGGCTTTTCCAGCCAGACGTTGTAGTGGTAGACCACGCCCCAGGTGGCGAAGACCACCGCGAAGGTATAGATGACCAGCGCCGGATCGAAGTTCTGCAGATTCCGCGAGCCCACCACAATCGCAGCCGTCAGGAGTGCGGTCCAGAGTGTCGCCCATGCGCCCGCGTGCAGGCGGTCGGCGGTCCGGCGAAGATCCGCGGATAGTCCGATATCGAGGGCTTGCTGGCGAGGCACGAAGACCCGGTGGTTGGCCCACCACAGCAGCAGCGCAGTGGAGGCCAGCAGCAGGAAGGCCGGCCAGATGGCGCCCGTCCGGCTGCGGAAAAATGCCAGCAGCAGCGGCGGGAAGAATCCGCCGAGTCCGCCCATGGCGCCCACCAGGCCCGTCACCGTTCCCGTCTGGCTGGGAAAATATTGCGGCACCAGCTTGAATACCGCGCCGTTGCCCAGTCCCAGCAGCGCCGCACATCCCAGCGCGCCCACCGTGAAGGGAATCATCGAGGCCCATGCCAGCAGCATGGCGAACGGCGCCACCCCCAGAAATACCGCGGATAGTACGCGTGCGCCGCCGATGCGGTCGGAGAGCCAGCCGCCCAAGGGACGCAGCAGCGTTGCCAGCACCACGAAGCCGGCCGTTCGGAAACCCGCGTCGGCGGGCGCCAAATGGAATTGGTCCTTCAGCAGCGTGGGCAGATAGATGGAGAACGCCACGAAGCCGCCGAAAGTCAGGAAGTAAAAGGCCGCCAGCAGCCACGACAGCTTTTCGCGGGTGAGTACTTCGAGCATGGCGCCGAAGCCCTTGCGCTGCGCGGATACCGGCGCCGGCGCGTTGCGCGCCAGCAGGGCGAAAGCCGCCGCCCACACCACCAGCAGCACCGCGACGCCGTGATAAACCGAGGCCATTCCAACCTGCGCCGCCAGCACCGGCCCCAGGAATACCGCCGCGGATTGGCCGATGTTTCCCAACCCGTAAACTCCCAGCGCGCTGCCCTGCCGCTCGGGTGGTGTCCATCGCGAGACGTAGCCCACCCCGATCGCAAAGGAGGAGCCGGCGAGGCCTAGCAGGAACGCCACCGTAAGCAGTCCCGAATAGGTGGCCTGCTCCGGCACCAGCCACACCGGCACTGCCACCGCCGCCATCAGGATCGAGAAGACCGCACGGCCGCCAAAGCGGTCGGTGAGAATCCCCATAGGAATGCGCGCCAGGGATCCCAGCAGCACGGGAACGGCGACCAGGAAGGCGGCTTCCGTCGCTGTCAGGTGAAAGGTCTCGCGGAAGTGGGGTCCGAACGCACTGATTAGCCCCCACGCCGCAAAGCAGACCGTAAATGAGATGGCCCCCAGCGCGACGTGACCGCGGTTCCGCATATCCCTCCTCATTCCAATCTAACGCGGCTGGTTTCGATCGGCGTGACTTATGTCACGGCATGGGCGGTCAAGTTGCGCCAAGAGGCAGGAAGGCAGACAATGCCCCCATGACTCTCCGCGTCGGCTTCCTGCTGCTGATTGTCGCGACCCCGCTGGCCCTGAGCCAGTCGCTTCCCTCCCGCATCGACGCCGTCTTCTCTTCCCTCGCCGACGGAAAGTCGCCCGGCATAGCCGTCTTGGTCCGCAACCAGGGCCGCACGCTCTTCCAGCGCGGCTATGGAATCCGCGACCTCCGCACATCCGCCAAGATCGACGAGCACACCGATTTCCGCCTGGCATCGTTCACCAAGCAGTTCACGGCGATGGCCGCCATGCTGTTGATCCACGAAGGCAAGCTGCAATATGACACCACACTCACCGGCATCTTCCCGGATTTTCCCGCCTACGGCCGCGCCATCACCGTTCGTCACCTGCTCACCCACACCGCGGGCCTGCCGGACTACGAAGACCTGATGGACGCCACCTGGACCGCTACTCATCAGATTCAGGACCGCGAAGTATTAGCCCTGCTCAAGGAACAGACCGCCGGCAAGTTCGCGCCGGGCACCGCCTGGTCCTATAGCAATTCCGCCTACGTGGTCCTCGGCCTGATTGTCGCCAAAATATCCGGTGAGCCCTTCGGGCAGTTCCTTCACGACCGCATCTTCGCCCCGCTTCACATGACCGGCACGCTGGTCTACGTCAACGGCGAGAATACCGTGCCCAACCGCGCGTACGGCCACACCAGGCGCCCCGCTGGTTTTGTCGAGACCGACCAAAGTTCCACTTCCGCGACTCTGGGCGATGGCGGTATCTACTCCAATCTGGCGGACCTGGCTCAGTGGGATGAGGCGTTGGAGAACCACGCACTGCTGACCCCGGAAGAGATGCGCCCCGCACTGACGCCCGTCAAGCTCGCCAATGTCTCCTACGGATTCGGATGGTATCTCGATCCCTACCACGCCCACACGCGCATGTGGCACACCGGCGAGACCATGGGCTTTCGCACAGTCATCGACCGCTTCCCGTCGGATCGCCTCACCATCGTAGTCCTCTGCAATCGGACCGACCTCGACCCCGCCCCTCTCGCGCTGCAAGTAGCCGGCGTCTTCTTTGGCGCCAGGTAGTTACCTTTTTTCGGTCGCTGAATCCAAACCATCCTTCGGCTGCGATCCGCCGCCATCCTTGCATCGGGTTGGGCCGTGTGTTAACCAACGGTGCGGAGGTGCGGAATGAACGCGACTGCGAAGCGATGGGTGGCGCTGCCTGCCCTGATTACAGTGTTGTTAACCTTAATGTCTTGTTCTTCAGGGCCAGCCGCCCCGCAGATGGGTACGCCGGCGTTCTACTGGCAGGCCGCACGCGAGGTCTATGCTGCGGGCGACTACACTAAGACCCTGCAGCACCTCGACGAGTTGCTGGCCACCGACAATGAGTACCTCGACCGCGCCCTTCCCTGGGACCTGGTAATGAAGTCGGGCCTGGCCGCCGGCTATGTGGATCTGGCCGAAAATTACGCCGTGGGCGCGCGCATGAACAAGTCCGACCCTTCGGCCTTCCGCCGCGTCGTGTCGGAGAGCCGTAACCAGGCCGGCCGGCTGGCGCTGCAATTCGCAGACGGTTTTGCGAAGTTCGACAACGTGAAGGGCGACACCGTCTCGCTGGCCTTCGTCCTTCCCAAGGGCTCGGCGGCGCCGGTGACGCAGTTTTCGAAAGTGGCCAGCGGCATTCCGTTGGAGCCGGCGGAAGCCGAGACCGTGCAAAAGCGCGCGCTGGAACGCGGCGTAGTGCTGGCTGCTTGCGACGCTGCCGGAGCGTCGGGCGATGTGGCCAAGGCCCAGGAGCTGCTCAAGGGCGGCACGGCCACAGTGCCGCGCGCCACCTTTCTGATGGCGATGGCCGAAACGCTGTATAACCAATCGCAGCTCTTCACGCCCGATAAGCTCGACCAGCCGGAGAAGTTGCGGATTTTCTGCGAGCGCGCGCAGGCGGCTCTGGCGGGCGTGCCGGAGTCCAAGGAGTCTAAAGGGCTGACTGGTCGCATCCAGGCCGCCCTGAAAAAGGGGAAGAAATAGGGATTACAATGATCGCATCCTATGTCTGAGCCCTCGAAATTCCTGCTGACGGACAGTCAGATTCCCACGGTTTGGGTCAACGTGCTGCCGTCGCTTCCGGAGCCGCTCGATCCGCCGCTCAATCCCCAAACCCGTGCGCCCCTCACGCCGCAGGACTTGCTCCCTCTCTTTCCCATGGAGCTTATCGAGCAGGAGTTTTCTCCCCAGCCTCTCATCGACATCCCCGGCGAGGTCATGGATGTCTATCGACTCTGGCGCGCTACCCCGCTCTACCGCGCGCGTCGTCTCGAAAAGGCGCTCGACACTCCCGCCCACATCTACTATAAGTACGAAGGCACAAGCCCCGCCGGCAGCCACAAGCCCAACACCGCGGTTCCGCAGGCCTACTACAACAAGCGCGCCGGCATTCGCCGCCTGGCCACCGAGACGGGGGCCGGCCAATGGGGCAGCGCCCTCTCTCTCGCATGCCAGTTCTTCGGGCTGGAATGCACGGTGTACATGGTTCGGGTAAGTTACGATCAAAAACCGTATCGCCGCGTGATGATGAACACCTGGGGCGCGGAGGTCTGGCCCAGCCCGAGCGACCACACCAACGCAGGCCGCGGCGTGCTGGCGTCAACGCCCGATTCGCCGGGCAGCTTGGGCATCGCCATCAGTGAAGCCGTGGAGGATGCCGCCACACACGCCGACACCAACTATGCGCTCGGCAGCGTGCTGAACCATGTCATGCTCCACCAGACTGTCATCGGCCAGGAAGCCAAGCTCCAGATGCGGCAGGCCGGCGAAGAGCCGGATGTCGTGATCGGCTGCTTCGGTGGTGGCAGCAATTTCGGTGGGCTGGCCCTGCCCTACGTGCTGGACCGGCTGGCCGGCCACGGGCCGCGCCTCCTGGCAGTCGAGCCCGCTGCCTGTCCCAGCCTCACCAAAGGCACCTTCGCCTACGATTACGGAGACACTGCCAAGCTCACCCCGCTGATCAAGATGTATACCCTCGGCCACGATTTCGTCCCGCCTGGCATCCATGCGGGTGGCCTGCGCTACCACGGCGCCTCGCCGTTGCTCAGCCACCTGTTGCACCTGGGGCACATCGAGGCCAAAGCTTATTCGCAACTGCCGTGTTTCCAGGCAGCGCTGCAATTCGCCCGCACCGAGGGAATCCTGCCCGCGCCCGAATCCTCCCACGCGATTTGCGCCGCCGTGGACGAAGCCATCGCCGCGCGCGAAGAGGGCCGTCCAAAGGTCATTTTGTTCTGCCTCAGCGGTCACGGCCACTTCGACCTTGGATCTTACGAAAGCTACCTGGGCGGTAAGCTCCAGGATTACGCATACCCAGGGCGCGAGATCCACGCTGCCTGAGCCTCATCCTCACCTCTTTGGCCAGCGGCGTGCTCGCGTTCTGTCATGTCATCCACTATCACAGAGCAACTTGCGACCACCATAGAGGAGCCTCTCGCGCGGCTGGTGGCTTTTGAGCCCACCACGTTTCCGGTGTTGAGCGTCTACCTGAACACTCAGCCGGATGAGCACGGACGCGTGCCCGACCCAACGCCGTATCTTCATCGAGAATTCAAGGCTCTCGCCAGGACCTGGTTGCCGAGTTCCCCGGAGCGTCACAGTTTCGATCGGGACGTGGAGCGAATCGTGTCATATGTCACGGACAAAATCGACCCCGCGGCACACGGAGTGGCCATATTTGCATGTTGGGGCGCAGCAGAATTCTTCGAGGCAATCCAGTTAACCAGCCCTGTCAGCGATAACCTCGTTTACGCCTATAACCAACCGCACCTGTATCATCTGGCACATCTCGATGAGCAATTCCCGCGCTACGCCGCAGTGCTTACGGATACCAACACGGCGCGCATCTTCGTCTTCGGGCTCGGCCAGGTCATCGGCGCGGAGGAGGTGAAAGGCAAGAAAGTTCATCGCGTCAAGGTCGGTGGATGGTCGCAGGCCCGCTACCAGCGGCGTGTGGGGAACGCGCACCAGGAGCACGCTAAAGAGGTCATGGAACGCCTCTCTCAGATCGTCCGGGAAGACAAAGTAAGCCACATCATCCTTGCCGGAGATTCGGTTGTGATTCCGCTCCTGCAAGAACAACTGCCTCAGGAAATGGTC
>PLZX01000218.1:0-291 GCA_003152325.1 Bryobacterales bacterium
TCTGGACGAAGATCCGCCGGAAGTGATCGGAAACAAAGCGGTTCTGCCGCTCCAGCAGCTCAAGGCCGGGCTCGATGACGTCGCTCATCTCGCAAACTGCAACGCTTCTCACAGGTCTCTGAACTGATGACGCTAAAACCTGGAAAACGTGGAATCGATTCGCGGACCGGGCCGCTAAGGACATTCTATCGGAATCAGCGGAATTTGGCTGTGAGCACCAGCCAAAGATCGGCATTGTCGCCCGGCCCGGCGACAAGAGCCACCGAAAACGCCAATCGGTCGCAAAGGCTG
>PLZX01000218.1:315-13512 GCA_003152325.1 Bryobacterales bacterium
TGGAAATCGGCGAGCCCGATTTTCCGACGCCGGCGCACATCGTCGAAGCGGCCAAAAAGGCGCTGGATGAAGGCTGGACGCATTATGGGCCGACGCAGGGCTACCCGGATCTGCGGGAAGCGATTGCTGCCCACGTATCGCGCACGCGCGGGATCAAGGTCGGGGCGGAACACGTGTCGGTGGTTCCGGGCGGCAAGCCGATCATCTTCTTCCCCATGATGGCGCTGCTCGAACCGGGCGATGAAGTGATCTACCCGAACCCGGGCTTTCCGATTTACGAATCGATGATCAACTGCCTGGGGGCGAAAGCCGTACCGATGCCGCTCGAAGAGGAGCGCGGTTTTTCTTTCGACCTGAACCTGTTCCGCGAGCGCCTGACGGATAAGACCAAGATGGTGGTGTTGAACTCGCCGCAGAATCCCACCGGCGGGATGATACCGGCCGAGGATCTGAAGCAGATCGCGGAAATGCTGCGCGATCGCGACGTGGTGGTGCTGAGCGACGAAATCTATTCGCAGATTTGTTATACGGACGCGCCACCGGTGTCGATCTCGAGTTTTCCGGGCATGCTCGAAAAGACCATCATCCTGGATGGTTTCTCGAAGACCTATGCCATGACGGGCTGGCGGATGGGGTATGGTGTGATGCCGAAGTGGCTGGTGGAAGCGGTCACCAAGCTGATGGTGAATTCGAATTCCTGCACGGCCAGTTTCACGCAACGAGCGGGACTGGCGGCCATCACCGGGCCGCAGGATTGCGTCACCACCATGGTGGCGGAGTTCCGCCGCCGCCGCGATGCCATTTGCAAGGGCCTGAATGAGATTCCAGGCTTCCGCTGCGCCGTGCCGGGAGGCGCGTTCTACGCCTTTGCCAACACCACCGACACCGGGATGGATTCGAAAGATCTGGCCGATTACCTGTTGTACGAAGCTGGCGTCTCCTGCCTGGACGGGCGGTGCTTTGGCGAATACGGCAAGGGCTACGTGCGGTTCAGCTACGCGAACTCCATGGAGAACCTGATGGAGGCGATCTCGCGGATCAAAAAGGCTTCGCCCAAGTGGGAGCCCGCGATGATGGCGCGGCGCTAATCCCGAGTAGGCAGGCCTACTGGAGATTCGCCGACGCCGCCGAGGAAGTCCCCACGCTGTTCACCAGAGTTGCCGTCACCGACAGAATGGCGGAGTTGCTGCCTGTGACGGTGAACGGCTGCGTGAACGTGAACTGGCTGCCGAACGGCGCGGACGGCGCGCTCGAGTACCACGGCGCGAAGATCGAACTCACGGTAACCGAAAGTTGACTGGTCTGCAGGTTAGCCCCGGAAGTCGCCGAGAACGTGAAGTTGGCCGTCGTGACGTCGCGTGACGTGGCATAGCCGACGATGGTGACGGTGAATCCGGTGCTGGTGCGGGTGGCCGTGATGGAAGTGATCACGGGCGCCGCGGGGGCGAGGCGGAAGGTTAATTTGGAGGCGGGGCTCGGGGTGACATCCTGCGTGCCGACCAGCAATTGCGCGGTGATGGTGACGGTGGCGGCGTCGGTCCCCATCTGCACGGCGACGGCATTGAGGCCGCCCGTCGAGCCGGCCCGGACCACGGTCTGGGCGGTGAGTCCGCCGGTTGCGAACTGGAAGGCGGGATCGGTGAGGCCGGAATCGGTCACGACCGTCATGGTTAGCTTGACGGTGACATCGGCGGGGTAGGTGCTTCCCAGGCCGACTGTCAGGCTGGGCTGGGTGGCGGCTGCGGCGGTGGTGCCGATGCCGCTGAAACTGACACCGGGTCCAGTGGGAAGCCCGACCGTCACCGACAATGTTTTCGAGGTGAAGACGCTGTTGCTATCGATCACGGTCACGCTGAAGGACGCGGTTCCCGAGAAGGTGGGTGTTCCGGAGAGTGTGCCGTCCTGGGCCAGGGTGAGGCCGGCCGGGAGGTTCGATCCCAGCCAGATATAGGGCGGTGTGCCGCCGGTCGCGGCGAGTTTGGCGCTGAAGCTGGAGCCGAGGACGCCGTTGCCGATGGACGCGGTGGTGATGACCAACTGTGGGGCGATGATGATGGTATACGACGTCCTGGTGCCTAGCCCATTGACGTCCGTGGCGCTGAGGATGACGGTGTAGCTGCCGGCCGTAGTGGGCGTTCCGGTGAGGGATCCGGCGGCCGACAGGGTAATGCCGGGTGGCAATCCCGTGGCCGTCAAGGTGATGGGGGCGTCGCCCCCCGAGGTGGTCACAAGCGCGTTATAGGCCGCGCCGACCGCTCCATTCGGCAGCGAGGTATTGGTGATCGTGAGCTTGATGGCGTTAATGGTGAGGCTGAAATTCTGGGTGGTGGAAAAGACCGCGATGAGGCTGGAATCGGTTAGTGTGACGGCGACGGTGAATACGCCGTCCTGAGTTGGGATGCCGGTCAGCAGGCCGGTGGTGTTGGCCAAAACCAGTCCGGTAGGAAGGCCCTTGGCAGACCACAAATAAGGTGGCTTGCCGCCGACTGCCGCGAAAGTCGTGGAGTAAGGAGAGCCGTTCAACCCGGCCGGCAGCGGCGTTGCCGTGGTGATGACGAGGGCCGGGGCCACGACGGTGATCGAGTATGTCTGGCTGGCGGACGCGCTGGTGGAGTCGTCGACGAAGATCTGGAATGGGTAAGTGCCGAGCGCGGTGGGAGTGCCCGTGAGGGCTCCGCTCGAGGAGAAAAGTGTTCCGGGAGGCAGGGTGCCGAACTCGACGAAGGTGTAGGGTGGAACGCCGCCGGCGGCAGTGAACTGGATGTTGAGTGGCGTGCTNNAGGTGGTGGGCGTGCCGTTGAGCAACCCGCTGGGAGCGAGCGTCAATCCGGGCGGAAGCGTGCTCTTGAGGAGCGAAAAGGTGTATCCTCCGGTGCCGCCGGTGGCTGTGAATGTGTAAGTGTAGGGCACCCCGGCCTGGCCGGCGGGTAGCGGGGAGAAGTTAGTGAGGAGAAGCGGAGGCGGCCCGATGCTGAACGACTCGGTCGCGGTCAACAGATTGCCCCACACGTCGGTGACGGTGAAATTGAAGTTAAAAGTGCCGTTCAGGGTAGGCGTCCCGGACCAGATTGGGCTGTTTGTGGGGAAGCCGCCCATCCCGGGGGCGCCGCTGCCGGAGTTTAGAGAGTTGGCATAGGGGCCCGTGCCGAAGTTATAGAGGGTCGCGGTGAGGATTGATCCGATTGTACCTGTAAAGCCCGGCCCGCCGGCCGCCAGCGGGGGGTTGACTGCAAAAGAGGCGGCGGCGGTGCTGCTGCCTTCGCTGACGGTGATGTTCACGGGATCGGCATGACCGGGGACGGCGACAGAGGTGAAGAGCTTCTGGGGCACGTTGATCTGGATATAGGCGGGGGTGATCAACGCACCGGCTCCGCTGAAGGTCGCCGAGCCTCCGCTGGCGGCATCCTGCCAGACAATGACCGGACCGCTGCCGGGGCTGAAACTGCCGTAGATGCAGAACGAAAGGCTGGTGATGCTGGTGCCGGCGGTGATGCCCCCGGAAATTTGCGGGGGTAGACCCGGGCCATTCGGACAACCGGCTACTGAGGTGATGGTTGGGGTTGCGTGAAGCAGCGTCGCGCCGGCGGCCAGCAGTAGGGGGAACAGCTTCCAACATTTCCGGCTCATGCTCATGGTGCCTCCGAATTCGACGCGTCTCCATATTATTTGGTCTAAACCCTTCAGAATGCAAACAATGATTGGCGAAATGGGCCGGTGGACAGGGGACAACGGGGGTAGAGTAGTGCGGTATCTTACGGCGGACTCAGCGCAAGGTGACGATGGTCGCGCCCCAACCGCCGGCTTCGGCGGGGGCGTCGCGGTAATCGGCCACGAACTCCAGACGGGCGAGCGCGGAGCGAACGATCTCGCGCTGCACACCGATGCCCCGGCCATGAATAATGCGCAGGGCTTTGAAGCCGAGGCCGTGGGCCTCGCGCAGGTATTCTTCGATAACTGGCTTCACGTCGCGCGGCGGGACGGAATGGAGGTCGAAGACGTCGGTGATGGGAATGCGAATTGGTTCGGAATCGGGTTCCAGAGTACCGTCCTGAAATCAAAAAGCCCGGTCAGCCGAAGCCAACCGGGCCCAAAAACGATCACCGCAAAAACAGCGCACCTGACGTCAAGCGACCTGCTGAGACTTATTATGGCTCAGGATCGCTTCCATCTGATCTTTCAAACGGAGTTTCAGCTTCTTCAATCGCGTTTCTTCCAGTTGCTCTTCGTCAGTCAAATGGGGAAGCGATTCCAAAGCGTCCAGTTTGTGCGAAAACTCTGAGTGCTGGCCGGCGAGCCGGCGAAACTCTTCGTTTGTCGTCATCAGATGCGCTTTCAATTCTTCTTGGGCGTTCCGTTCCATCATGGGCAATTCCTCCCAGTGAGGTTGCCGCGCCGAGTCGATCGGTACGGAGGCAAGGCTCGGTGGGTAATCTCTGTTCATCATCTTCGTGCAGACGGCAGCACCGTCTATTGGCACCTTAACATGAATGAAACTTCATGACAATAGCCGCTTCGGAGGGTGATTGATAGTACTCCTGGCGAATGTTAACCTCCTGAAAACCCATAGACTTATAGAGGTTGCGCGCGGCCTGGTTGGACTCGCGGACTTCCAGGTAGAGGCTGGCGGCAGGAGCGGCCGCCAGGAGTTCCTGGAGGAGAGCCCGGGCGAAGCCCTTCCCTCGGAATTCGGGTGCCACCACCAAGTTGAGCAGCTCGGATTCATCGGGGGCCACGCGGCGCGCGACCAGGAACGCGGCGACGCGGCCGTCATGGAGGCAGACGCGGAAATCGTACTGCAGATAATCGGCGGTATCCCAGTGGGCGGCTTCCGGACTGGAGGCCTGGATGGCTGCGACTTCGGCAAGATCGCGCGGATGGCCGGGCCGGATTACTGGCATATTAGTTATTATGCGCGTAGTGATTGCGGCGCTTTTCTTCTTTCTGGCGCAGCCGTTTTGGGAAGCCAAGCCGCCGGAACGGTGGACGGCCAAGGAAATCGAAGAGATGCGGCACGACAGCCCCTGGGCGCAGCGCGTGGGACCGGATCCGCAGATCGTGATTTACCTCGCGACGGCAGCGCCCATTGAAGATGCCGAAGCCGAGGCGCGCGTGCGGGCAAAGAATCCGCTGGACGAGCCCGATCCGGACTATTTGGATTACCTCCGGGAGTATCGGGAGACGCGACTCGTAGTGGCCATTCCGTATTCGGCGAAAGGCGCGTTAGCCAAACCCGGGGAACTGCACCGCATGGAGGACGAAAGCGTGATGCTGGTGGGCCAGAAAAAGTATAAGATGGTGGGCCATTTCCCTCCGACCCAGGCGGATCCGGTTTTGCGGCTGGTGTTTCCACGGGAAGTTGAGGCTTCGGACAAGACGGTTATATTCCGGCTATATTTGCCGGGTGTGGAGTTACCCGACCGCGAGGTGGAGTTCCGCACCAAGGATCTGATGTACCACGGCAAGCTGGCGATGTAGTGCTGGTTGGCCCGCCGCTAACGATAATATGGTTCACCTAAACGATCACATTGGCGCGATGGCGGGGGCAGGAATCGAAAGCTCGGCGGTGGTGGACTGGGGTGCGAAGGATAACTGCAAGCCGGAGGCGGAGCCGTAACAGATTTCCAGGCGGCGGCGGATATTTTGTAGGCCGACGCCGGCGCCGGGGATGTCATTGATGCGGCTTTGCGTTGCGGGTGCGGCGCTGTTTTCCACGGTGACGCGCAGATCGCCATGCTGGAGCGCGGCGCGGATGCGGACGTAGCCGGGGTCGGTGCGTTGCGCTACGCCGTGCTTGATGGCGTTCTCAACCAGAGGCTGAATCGAGAGCGCGGGGATGACCACTGACAGTGCGGCGTCCTCGACGTGGATTTCGACCGATAGGCGGTCGCCGAGGCGGCTCTGTTCGACTTCGAGGTAAGCGCGCACAATCTGCATCTCCTCGGCAAGCGGGACAAATGTTTTGTCGGACTGGAGGAAGTAGCGGAAGATATCCGCCAGATTCAGGACCATGCGGCGCGCGGCGGTCGATTCGCGGGGGATGGTGCCGTAGAGCGTGTTCAGCGCGTTGAACAGGAAATGGGGATTCATCTGCGATTGCAGGGCGCGCAGTTCGGCCTGGCTCACCAGCCGGTTCATCTCCTGGCGGTGCAAGGACTCGACCTGTTCGGAGATTTCGGCAGCGGCGATGGCCAGGGCGTCCAGATCCTCACCGAGGTAGCGCTGCCCGCCCTGGCGGCGGCCTAGGAGGATGAGCTTGGAATTGCCCTGGCCCAATCGCACCGGCACGACGGCTTCGGCCCAATTCCACTGTGCGGCGGAACTGACGGCGGGCAGGCTGGCGGCGATCATAGGGGCATGCAGAGCGACGGCAGGATCGGCTTCCGACTGGCCGATGGCGGCGAAGTCCTTGGTCTTGACGGCGGCGGCCATGGTGGAAACGGCCCAATCGAGGTATTGCTCCTCGCTGGAGAAAGCAGGTGCGTCTTTGAGGCGTGCGGCGAGGTGCGAGACGGTGTCCTGGCGAAACACGGCGTGGGTGAGCCAGGCCTGCACGCGATTGCGAAGCCAGGCGAAGAAGATCAGGAAGAGGCAGACGCTGATGAGCAGCAATGCTTCGGGGAGCGGCGCGGGCGAGGCTCGTTCCACCAGAACCAGGCGGAAGGCGGCTTCAATCACCAGCCAGGTGAGCACGCCGGCCAGCAGCGCGTTGGCCAGAAAACGTACGAAGGCGTCCAGCAGGACGAAGCGGTAATCCTGCAAGAGCACAAACAAGGCCAGCGGAATACCGGCGTGGTGGACGATGAGTTCGCTCGACCAGGCCAGGCCGGCATGGCCCGATCCGAAGTGGACGAACGAGGTGGCGAACAGCGCCAGACACATGGACGCGGCAATGCGCGCGCCGCCCGGCCGCCGGTGGCCGCCGTGGGAGAACGCGGTATCGGCCACCGCAACCGCCGTGAGCAGCAGGAAGCCGATGGTAATGAGCAGCAGCGCGGCTTGGTGGAGCGCCGGGCCGTTGCCGCGAATCTCCCAAAAGTGCATGCCCACGGCAACGGCGCTGAGCGTATAGCCAAAAGCCACCAGCACCGGGCGGGTGTTCTTCACCGAGACGTGCAGCAGCACGGCCGGCAGCAGGCTGAGCACCGAGAAGCTAACGGCGATTACCAGGTTGAGGGCCAGAGGCGGAAGGTTGGGGCAGACCAGGACGACCAGCGAGCCGAGGTTCCAGACAAGCGAAAGACCGGCGGCCAGGCCGGAGAGATAGCGGCCGCGCAGACCGGACCATCCGCGCCCGCTGAACAGCAGAAAGAGAAAAATGGCGAAGATCAGCGCACCGGCGGCATGGCCCAGAATGTTGATGAGCTGCGGCTGGTTGAGTCCGAGCATGGTCAAAGCGCGGCGGCGCGCCTGGAAACCATTGTCGCGCCACGGCGCGCCGTTTGCCCGCACACAGGGGTGAGACGCCCGCTTGCGAACGGATGGCGTCCGGTGGTGACAAAAGCGTTGGGGCGGGCGGAGGCAGCGCCCATACTGGGCGGGTTATGCGGAGGAAGAATGGCTTGCAGCGGATCGGCCGCGCCGCAGCCATCCGGGCGACGCTCAGCGTGGCGCTGGTCCTGGGGGCCACTTGCCTGGTTCTGCAGTCGACCGTGTGGCACGATGCCGCACCCGCTGAGGCCGACCAATACTATACGGAACTGTCGGGCGTGGATCTGAGTGGCCTCCAACCGGCGGAAAAAGAGGCGCTGCTGAAGCGGCTCAATAAGCAGCACTGTCCCTGCGATTGTCTGCGGACGATTGCCAGCTGCCGCAACCGGCACACCTCCTGCACGATGAGCCTGGCGATCGCGCGGCAAGCGGCGGAAGCGGCGAAAAAACATTAGCTTCACCACCTTGCCTCATGGCACCCGCGGAGACGCTCGGGGAACCAGGCGGGCGGAGTTCAGAATGAACGTCATCTCCGAGGCAACGTGTATGATGGCCGCGAGCAGAGGGCTGAGGACGCCGATTGCGGCGAGACCGACACCCACAGCGTCCACAGCCAGTGTGCCGGCAAAGTTGAACAAGATGATGCGGCGGCAGCGGCGGGCAATTTGCAGGAGGCCGGCGCAGTCGAGGAGATCGTTGCCGAGCAGGAGAACGCTGGCAGTCTGGCGGGCCAGGTCGGTGCCGGATCCCATGGCGATGCCAACGGTTGCCTCGGCTAGCGCGGGTGCGTCGTTGATTCCGTCGCCGACCATGACTACCCGCTTGCCCGCACGAATCAGATGTTGCACCCGCGCGAGTTTTTGTTCGGGGAGCATCTCGGCCTCGAAATTGGGGACCGCCAACTGGCGGGCCACCTTTTCAGCGACGGCGCGGCCGTCGCCAGTGAGGAGGAGCACGTCCAAGCCCATGGCGCGCAGGACGGAGACCGCCTCCACCGCTTCGGGACGGAGCATGTCCTCGACCAGAAGAGAGCCCACCAGAAGGCCGCGATAAGCCACCAGGACGCTGCCGGGATCGGCGGGTAAGGTCCGCAGTTGAGCGTCCAGCGATTCGATCGACCGCAGGAGCGTAGTGTTGCCGACCAGGAGTTCACCGCCGTTCCAGGTACAACGGACGCCCTGGCCGGGGAGATATGCGAAAGTTTCCGGTTCGCGCAGCGGAAGGTCGAGTTGGGCGGCTTTCTTGAGGACGGCCTTGGCCAGCGGATGCTCGGAAGGGCGCTCGGCAATGGCGGCCAGTTCGAGCACGCGCTCGTAGTCCTCCCCGGGACACGGAGTGATCTGCACGACGTAGGGTTCGCCAAACGTGAGAGTGCCGGTCTTGTCGAGGACCACCGTGTCAACCGTGCCAAGGGCTTCCATATAGCGGCCCCCTTTCACGATGGCCCCGGAGCGGGCGGCCCGGCCGATGGCGCCCAAAACGGCAAGCGGTGTTCCAGCGGCGATGCCACAGGCGCCAGCCACGATGATGACGGCGATGGCGGAGCGGATGTTGTGGGTGATGACGAGGGTAAGGACCGCCGCAGCTAGCGCGAAGTAGACCAGCCAGGCGGAGAGGCGGTCGGCCAGTTTCTGGACGGGAGCGCGCGATTTTTCGGCTTTCTCCACGGCGTCGATGACGCGGCCGAAAACCGTGTCCAGGCCTAGCCGCTCGGTGCGCACATCCAGCGTGCCGGCGTGATTGGTTGTGCCGGCAAACACAGTAGCACCGGGCAGTTTATCGACGAGCATGGATTCTCCCGTGATGCTGGACTGATCGACCATGGAGTGGCCGGACAAGACCACCCCATCGACGGGGATTTCGGCACCGGGCCGGATGACGACCACGTCGCCCGGGCAAAGCTGGAAGGTGGACACCTCTTCCGCGCTATAGCCGCGCCGGCGCCACGCGGTTTTGGGAAGCAGGTCGAGCAAGTTCTGGATGGCCCGGCGACCACGGCTCACGGTGAGGTGTTCGAGCATTTCCGCGCCGAGGACGAAGAAGAGAATGAAAAGCGCGGTGGAAAACTCTTTGATGGCCAAGGCCGCAGCAAGGGCGAGGGTCATGGAGAGTTCCATGGTCATGCGACGGGCTGCCATGTTGTCCACTGCTTCGCGGAAGACGGGGTAGCCTCCGGCGAGGGCGGCGGCGAGGGACAGCGGCTCGAAGCCACCGAAGCGAGGCGAGACGCCGGTCCAACTGGCAGCGGCGGCGGCGCCGACCAGCGCGAAACGGACCAAATCCGCCCTCTCGACTGGCTGGTGCTCGGCCGAAGCCCGACTCTCCGCGGAGGCTGAGTGCGGGACTTTCGTGATGGGTTTTGCAGCAATGGCCATGGTGACCGCGATTATCGGGCAAGCGAAGCGACACCGCACGAAAAAACTCACGGGCGGGCACCGACCGGGCGCGAGCGGTCGGAACGGGTGGCATTCGGCATTGTGAGCCGGCGCACCGGACGGTCGGAACGATCTACAGCCCAGGGGCCGCGCGTGTCGATTTTCAGCCTGCTCCCGGCAAATTTCAGCCCGCCCGTGAGAAATGACTTAGGCTTCGGGCGCCTGCCTCTCGATACTGGAAACCATGAGCAAAACTCTCGCTTCTTGCGTGTCTCTGGTCGTATGCTTCGGTGCGTTGAGCTATGGGCAATCCGGCGGCAGCTCCGGAACCGTGCGAGGTTCGGTTCTGGATCCATCCGGCGCGGTAATCGTAGGCGCAGCGGTCCGGATTCAGAATCCGGTGTCGCACTATGACCGGGCGGCCGTGACTGATAGCCAGGGAAAATTCCAGTTCGACAACATCCCGTACAACAACTACCACCTCACAGCCGCCTCCCCGAAGTTCCAGCGGTCCGAGCAGGACGTGGACGTGCGAACGCCCATACCCTTGGACGTCAAGTTCAGTATGGCGATCGGAACTGCCAGCACTACCGTGGAAGTCACGGCCGATGCAAAAGATTTGATCGAGGTCACCTCCATGACGCACACNNCGGCGGACTCCAACGGTCTGTTTCACGGCATGGGCGATCATGCGGAGAATTCGTTTTCGGTGGACGGCCAGAAGATCACGGACCAGCAGAGCAAGGTTTTCTCGAACCAGATTCCGCTGGATTCGGTGCAGTCGATGGAGGTGATCCAAGGCGCTCCTCCGGCCGAATACGGCGACAAAACCAGCCTGGTGATTGTGGTGACTACGCGCTCCGGCCTGGGCGCGACGCAGCCGCACGGGGAATTGACCGGCACATTCGGCAATTTTGGCACGGCCGGCGGCGGGTTCAACCTGGCGACCGGGGGAAAGACCTTCGGGAATTTTATTTCCGCCAACGGAATGGATACCAGCCGGTTTCTCGACGGGCCGGAATTCACCGTGATGCACGATCATGGCAACCAGCAGAACGCGTTCGACCGGGTCGACTTTAAGCCATCCGAGTCGAACACCATCAGTTTGAATCTCGGGTTCACGCGGTCCTGGTTCCAGACGCCCAATTCGTTCGACGGCCAAAACGCCTTGGCCTGGTCGGGACAGGTGGTGGACAACAACGGCCTCGGCCCGGATGGTCAGGTGGTCGGCTCCGTGGATCAGCGTTCCAAAATCCGGACGTTCAATCTATCGGGGACTTGGACGCATCTCATCAATACCCACACGGTGCTGACAGTGGGCGGCTTTTTGCGTCAGGATCAATTCAATTACTACCCCAGCAGGAACCCCTTTTCCGATCTGATGCCTGATCTGCAGGACGAAACCGTTGGCCAGAACCGGCGGCTCACCAACGCCGGAGGACACGTGGATCTCTCCTACGTGAGCGGCATTCACAACATGAAGATGGGAATTCAGTACGACCGTACGTTCCTGACGGAGAACGACACCTTCGGGATCGTCAACCCCACGCTCAACCCGGTTTGCCTGAATCCCGACGGGAGCGCCTACACCGGCTCTTTCATCACGGATCCGGCGCAATGCTCCGGACAGCTTTCACCCAATCCCGGATTCAATCCGCTGCTAGGCTGCGTCGACCTGACCCGGACCGGGACCCTGCCAGCCTCAAACGGTTGCGCCACTGCGCGCAGCGGCCTTTACACCTTTAACGGCACGGGGGACGTCCGCGAATTGGCGCTCTTCTACCAGGACACCATGACGGTGAAGAACTGGAGCTTCAACCTGGGAGTCCGGCTGGACACTTACAATGGCATCTCGCAGTCGAACATGCTGGAGCCGCGCCTCGGCCTGGCATACAACATCAAATCGACCAATACGGTGATACGGGCCTCCTATGCCCGCGCGATGGAAACACCGTTCAACGAGAACCTGGTTCTTGCCAGCCTGGGATGCAACGACCCGGTGGTGAACGCCATCATGTCTACATTAGGGGCCTGCAGTCCCGTGCCTCTCATTTCCGGGCGGCGCAATGAGTTCCACGCGGGCCTGCAGCAGGCGTTTGGGCGTTACCTGGTGGTGGACGCGGAATACATGTGGAAGTACACCCACCGCGCATACGACTTCAGCATACTCGGCAGCACACCTATTACGTTTCCCGTCGAGTGGGCCAGTTCGAAGATTCCGGGCTACGCGATTCGCGCCAGCATGCCGAACTTTCACGGTCTTTCGGCCTTCGTGGTGATGTCGAGTGTGGCAGCGCGGTTCTTCACGCCGCAGGTGGCCGGCATCGGCGCCGCTCCGGGCGGCAGCGCGGTATTCCGCATCGATCACGATGAAGTCTTCAACCAGACCACTCACCTGCAATACCAGCCTTGGAAGAACGGGCCGTGGTTCGGATTCAACTGGCGGTACGATAGCGGCCTGGTGGCCGGACCGGTGCCCTGCGCGGGAGGCAATTGCAATAACGGACCGAATGGGACGGATACCATCGTGGACGTTTCAACCCTGTCGCCCGACCAGCAATACCAGGCCGGTCTGTTCTGCGGCAGCGTGCATGCGACGACGACCACCCCGATCAGCGCGACGGGCTTGTGTCCGGCGGCGCAATACGGCTCCACCTTGCTCAAGATACCCGCCGCCGGCACCGAAGACGACGACCACAATCCGCCCCGCGTCGCTCCGCGCAACCTGTTCGATATCGCCGTGGGCGACGACAACCTTTTCAGGGGCGAACGCAAGAAGGTCAGCCTGCGCCTGGCGGTGGTGAACGTGACCAACCGGACGGCGTTGTACAATTTCCTCTCGACCTTCAGCGGCACGCACTATGTGACGCCGCGGGCGCTAACGGTGACCGTCGGCTTCCACTTCTAGCCCAGCTTCACCACTGCAGCATCTGCCGCACGTTGCGCGCCAGGCGCTTGCTGACAATGAACTCCTGGGCATTCGACAGCGTCAGCAGCCAGCGCTGGCTGCTGAGCGGCGTCATTTTGCGCACGTGGTTGACGTTGATGAGCGCGCTGCGGTGGACGCGGTGAAAGACCGATCCGCGCAGCCGTTCGTCGATGGCGCGGAGCGACTGAGTGGCCATGTACCGCTGGCGCGCGGTGATGATCCAGACGATTTCGCGCTCGGCCTGGAAGGCCAGCACGTCATCGAGATCGAGCAGAAAGTACTCATGGCCGGAGCGGCCGACCACCTTGCGGCCGCGCGTCGTGGGTGGCGGTTCGGGGACTTCGCTGAGGCGGGCCAGCGACTCGGCGGTGTCGCGCGGACGGGCGTGGAGAGCGCGGGCGCGGTCGAGGGCCTTCTCCAGCCGTTCCCGGCTGACCGGTTTGAGCAGGTAATCCAGAGCGCCGG
>PLZX01000154.1 GCA_003152325.1 Bryobacterales bacterium
CTCAAGCCCATCGTGCTGCCCGGCGAGACCATGCGGGTCTTCATCCTCAAAGAGGGGAAGGAGTACAACCAAGGCGTGGCTTACCTGGATGACGGCACCATGGTGGTGGTCGATAACGCCAAGAAGATGATCTCCAAGACTATCGATATTTCGGTCACCAGCGTGCTGCAAACCACCGCGGGGAAGATGATCTTCGGCAAGTTTGACGACCGGATGCACGTGGCGCTGCCGCTCGAAAAACACGATCGTCCGGTTCGCAAGAGCGATCCGCAGCCTATGACAAACCTGCCGCCCGAGAAAACCACGATAGAATCGTAGAACACATGAGAGTCGCCGTCATATTGCCCGCGGCAGGACTGGGCACGCGGATGGGCAAGGGCTCCGCCGAAAAAACAGGCACCAGCCGGAAGCAGTTCATGCTGCTCGAAGGCTCGCCCATCCTGCTGCATACGGTGCGCAAGTTCGTGGCCACAGAAAGCGTGGGCGAGATCGTGGTGGCGGTGCGTGCGGAAGACCTCGACTGGGTGGGCAGCATGCTGGTCGGCGAATTCCCGGGACGCAAGGTGCGCGCCGTGGAAGGCGGCAACAGCCGGCAGCAGTCCGTCGAAAACGCGCTCGGCTCGCTCTCGCCCGACACGGAGCTGGTGGCCGTGCACGACGCGGTGCGGCCGTTCATCGATCTCGTCACCATTCAGAAGGTTATCGACGAAGCCGCGGAAACCGGCGCCGCCATCGTGGGGCTGCCGGCCGTCGATACGGTAAAACAAGTGACCCGCGGCACCGGCCGCGTGCAAATTCGCGCCACGCTCCCGCGCGACAAACTGGTGATGGCGCAGACTCCCCAGGTTTTCCGTTACGACCTGCTGAAGCGCGCTTTTGAGTCGGCCCGCGAAGACGGATTTGTGGGCACCGACGAAGCCAGCCTGGTGGAGCGCCTCGACGTGGATGTGAGCGTCGTGATGGGCAGCGACCGCAACATCAAGATCACCAAGCCAGGCGATATGGATCTGGCGCACCTGTTCTTTCGAGAGGAAAACCGCACTTGAGTGAATACCGCACCGGCCAAGGCTGGGACGTGCACCGGCTGGTGGCCGGCCGGCCGCTGATTCTGGGCGGCGTCACCATCCCCAGCGAATTCGGACTCGAAGGCCATTCCGATGCCGATGTTCTGGCGCACGCCATCATCGACGCTATCCTGGGAGCGGCCGCGATGGGCGACATCGGCATGCACTTCCCCGATACCGATCCGCGCTGGAAAGACTGCGACAGCCTGATGCTTCTACAGCAGACCCAGGCCATGGCCGTGGCGCGCGGTTACCACATCGTCAACGTGGATTCCACCGTGATCCTCGAACGTCCCAAGCTGAAGGACCACCGCGAAGCCATCCGCCAGCGGCTGGCGGATACGCTAGGTTTGGAGCTGGACCGTATCTCGGTGAAATTCAAAACCGCCGAGAAAGTCGGACCGGTGGGCGAAGGCCGCTCGGCGGAAGCGCAGGCCGTGGTGAGCCTGCAGCGCATGGGCTCGGGCCCGTTCCGCGAATCGTAGGTGAGAGTGAGCCGTTGCGGCGCCAGGCCCCAGGTCGAAAAGGCCGTTTGACTTCCGCGCAGCGATCTGGTGTACACTAAAACTGACGTAATTACGCTTGTCCTTCACTCGCACCATACCGCTCGGCCAGAAGGCTTCCCAGGGCGCCCTGCCCTTGTCTCGTCGCTTCCGCAATCCGCAACCAATCGCATAACATGTATCCAGGCAGAAATTTTCCTCCTCGCAGGCAGAATCGCAGAGAGAACGTAAATGAATCCATCCGTGCACGGGAAGTGCGCGCGGTGTTCCCCGACGGCACCTCGGAAGTCATGCCCACCGCCGCGGCCCTACGGAAGGCCCAGGAACTGGGGCTCGATCTCGTATTGATCGCTCCAACCGCGGTTCCACCCGTCGCTAAGGCCATCGACTACGGCCACTATCAGTACGAGCAGAAGAAGAAGCAGCACGACGCCAAGAAGAAGCAGCACGTAGTCCAAGTCAAGGAACTCAAGTTCCGTCCCAACACCGACGATCACGACTACGACTTCAAGATGAACCACGCCATCCGCTTTCTGGCTGAGGGCAACCGCGTCAAGGCCGTCGTGCAGTTCCGCGGCCGCGAAATCGCGCACGCCGATCTCGGCAAGAAGTTGTTGATCCGTTTCGCAGGCGACCTGGCCGCGCACGGTACCGTGGAAGCGCAGCCGCGCATGGAAGGCCGCAATGCGCACATCCTGATCAGCCCGGTCAAGGCCGCCCCCAAGCCGGCCGGCGAGAAACCGCCCAAGCCTTCGGCGCCACCGCCGCCGCAATCCTAGGGTCGCGTAGCACACCCTGCCAGTACTCCCGGCGTTTGGCCGCCCGCAAGGCTGCATGCTAAAATGCGAGAAGTCCTTCCGGGCCGCAGCCAGTTATGTATAACGCCTTCTTCGGCTTCACCCAGAATCCGTTTAACATGAGCCCGGACCCGTCGTTCCTGTTCCGGAGTTCGCAGCACGAAGAAGCCCTGGCCAACCTCATCTATGGCGTGCAGAGCCGCAAGGGATTTATCGTCCTCACTGGCGAGGTCGGGACCGGCAAGACCACCATGCTCGAATGCCTGCGGGATTTCCTCAACGCCCAGCAGGTCGCCTTCGCTTCGCTCTTCAACTCGCGCCTTTCCGTGGAACAATTTTTCGAGCTCCTCTCTTACGATCTGGAGCTGCGCTGCGACCGCCATTCGAAGACCGAAGTGCTTCTTTCCCTCAACAATATGCTGCTGGAGCGCGCCTCCGTAGGCCGCACCACCGTGCTGATTGTCGATGAGGCCCATAACCTTGATTGGGACGTCCTGGAAGAGATTCGCCTCCTCGGAAACCTCGAAAATCGCCGCGGAAAGCTGCTCCAGATCATCATCGCAGGCCAACCGGAACTCGACCGAAAGCTGGAAGCCCCGGAGTTCCGCCAGCTCAAACAGCGCGTCGCCCTGCGGTGCCTGCTGCGAGGCCTCGACCTTCCGGACGCGATCGCCTACATGAATTCCCGCATGGCGCGCGCGGGTCTCAAAGATCAGGCTATCTTCTCCGGCCCGCTCATGGAAGAAATCCAATTTCGTTCGCAGGGAATTCCAAGGCTCATCAACGCTATTTGCGACAACCTTCTGCTCACTTGCTTCGCCATGGAAACCAAGGTCGCCACCATGGAAATGCTCGACGAAATCTCGGCCGATTTGCGCCTCGATTACCCCTCCGAACGGCCCCTGGAAAGCTCTCCGGCCTACACCGAAGACCTC
>PLZX01000303.1:0-1134 GCA_003152325.1 Bryobacterales bacterium
GGGCGGCGGCGGACGCGGTGGCGGCGGTGGTGGCGGACGCGGCGGTGGTGGCGCTGGTGGACGCGGCGCGGCGGGCGGACGGGGCGGACGGGGTCCGTTCAACGGACAATTTGCTTCCATCGGCAACCGGCGAGGCCGGGGCCAGCAGCAATCTCCCTATACGGGCTCGATTGCCGCAACCGTTACCAACTCGGCGTTGAACGCGGCGCCGTTTTCGATCAACGGCCAGAACCAGACCAAGCCTTCTTCCGCGGCGGAAACAATTACAGGCAATGTGGGTGGGCCGTTGCGCATTCCGAAGCTCTACAACGTGCCGAATCCGAAGTGGCAGTTTTACGTGAACTTCAGCACCAGCCACAGCCGCAGCGGTTCGAGCAGGGTGGATTCGCTGCCGACGACGGCCTTACGCACCGGCGATTTTTCCGGGGTAACCGTGGGAAACCAGCCAGTCACCATTTACGATCCGCTGAGCGGTGCGCCGTTCCCCGGCAACCTGATCCCGCAGGCGCGGTTCAATCCGGTGTCGGTGGCGCTGCTGCAATATTATCCGCAGCCCACTTCCGGCGGCCTGGTGCAGAACTACGCCATCGACCCATCGAACCCCAGCAGCCGGAACTCGTTTGCGGTGCGGTTGAGCGGCGCCATCAACAACAAAGACCGGCTCAATATCAACCAGCAATTCAGCTTCAATAGTTCCAGCACCGAGCAGCTTTTAGGATTCAAAGATACGTCGAGCGGCTACGGGATGAGTTCGACGGTGGGATGGACTCACAGCTTCAAACCGCGTTTCAATAACAGCGCGAGTCTGGCATTCAGCCGCAATATCTCCAAGGGCACTCCCTATTTCGCGTACAACACCAATGTGGCGGGGCAGTTGGGGATCGTTGGTCCGGATCAGACTCCTATCGATTGGGGGCCGCCGTCGGTCGGGTTCACGAACTTCGCCACGCTCTCGGACGGCACTGCGACGCTGAATCGCAGCCAGACCACCAACTTCACCGACACGGTCACGTACGTGGCGCACCGGAATCACAATCTGTCGTTCGGGCTGGGCTACCGGCGGATGCAATCGAATTCGCTCTCGTACGCGGGCTCGCGGGGTTCCTTCAACTTCGACGGGCTGCTGACCAGCGG
>PLZX01000303.1:1149-10740 GCA_003152325.1 Bryobacterales bacterium
CGGAATTGCACGGGCACATGGCGACGCTGGACATCAATCCCAACGGGACGTCAGTGTGTCCGGTGGGTGCGGCGGCAGCGGCGAACGCGGCGACGGCCAGCGGCTGCCCGGCGTCCTCGATTCTGGCCGGGCCCTACAGTGGGGCCTATCCGACGAGCCTGGTGAATGGCGATCCGAATAACTTCTCGCCTCGCATCGGCTTTGCATGGCGGCCCTCGGCTAAGCACAGCCGGGTGATCCGCGGCGGCTACAGCATTTTCTACAGCGGGTCGTCGTATCCGCAAATGGCCACCAGGCTGGCGGGGCAACCGCAGTTTGCGACCACGGCATCTTTGAGCAACAGCGTGGCGAATGTGACGGCGGGGAATCCGCTGACCCTGCAGTGCGGTTTCATTGTGACGGCGGCCTGTCCGGATACGCCGATCGCGCCAGTGGGCACGGTGACCAACAACTACGCCATCGACAAGAACTACAAGATTGCCTATGCGCAGACTTGGACCATTGCGCTGCAGCAGACTTTGCCGCACAATCTGCTGATGGAACTGGAGTATATCGGAACCAAAGGGACCGGCCTCGATATCGTGGAGAACCCCAACCAGCTCCCCCCCGGAACGCTCGCGACCATCAGGGGGCCGGTGACGAACTCCACTGGTTTTGTGTTTGAAACGGATCACGGCAATTCCATTTTCCACGCGGGGCAGGTGCGCATGACGCGCCGCTTCACGCGCGGGATGTCGGCGGTGGTGCTGTATACCTTCTCGAAATCCATCGACGATTCCTCCACCTTCACGGGTGGCGGAAGCGGAACCATGGTGCAGTACCTGAACGACCTGAGCCTGGAGCGGGCCCTGTCCAGCGGCAGCCAGAAGCACCGTCTGGCGACCACCTACATGCTATCTTCGCCCGTGGGCGTGCACGGCGTATGGCGCAACGGCGGCTGGAAGACCAAGGCGTTCACGGGCTGGACGCTGGGAGGCACCTTCGCGGCAAACTCGGGGTCGCCGTCCACAGCGCTGCTGGGAGGCAGCCTGGGCAGCTCCAGGGGAACCTCGATTCGTACCAATTATCGGGCGGAAGCTACCGGAGTCGGCATTTCCGGCGGCGGCAATCCGTACTTCAATGAGGGTGCGTTCACCACGCCCGAGCCGGGCACCTATGGGGATGCGGGGCGAAATACCATTCCGGGGCTGCCCTCGTTCAGCCTGTCAGCCGCGCTGAATCGCGGGTGGCGCTTCGGCGAGAGCCGGAAACAACTGCAATTGCGGCTTTCGGCCAACAACGTGATGAATCACGTGCAGATCACCGGTTTCGGCACTACCATCGGCTCGAGCACGTTCGGCCTGGCGACCGGTGCGTCTCAAACGCGAACCGTGACCCTGAACCTAAGGTTTAGTTTCTAATATGCGAAATCTTTGGATTGTCATCCTGGTGACATTGATGGCCGCCGGACAGCAGACGCCGCCCACGGCGACCGCGCAGCCGGCGGGGACGACGCCGAAGTTCTCAGCGAATTCGAACCTGGTGATTGTCGACGTGACGGTGAAGGACAAATCCGGAAACGCCATCGACACGCTGAGCCAGAGCGATTTCGTGGTGCTTGAGGACGGCAAGCCGCAGAAGGTGGATATCTTCGAGCACCAGAAGCTGACTCTTGAACCGGAGGCGCCGGATCCGCCGCCGGCTTTGGGCGATAAGAATGAATTGCCTCCGCCGCCCAAGACGGTCATCTCATCGGAAGGGGCCACCAAGATCCAATACCACGACAAGCGCCTGATCGCGCTGTTCTTCGATTTCTCCAACATGCAGGTGCCGGAACAGCTTCGCGCGCAGGATGCGTCGTTGAAATGGCTGGACGAGCACATGACCACGTCGGACATGGTGGCCATTCTGCTCTACACCACCACCGTGCAGGTGAAGACCGATTTCACGGCCGACCGCATGATCCTGACCGACATCATTAAGGGCCTGCCCATCGGCGAGTCGAGCGACATGGCGGACGCGGCAGACACCGGCGCCGACGATAGCGAAGACACGGGCGCGGCGTTCGTAGCCGATGAAACCGAATTCAATATCTTCAACACCGACAAAAAGCTGGCGGCGGTGGAGGAAACTGTCAAGAAGCTGGCGACTCTGCCGGAGAAGAAAGCGCTGGTTTACATCACGGGCGGTATTTCGAAAACCGGCATGGATAACCAGGCGCAACTGGAAGCCACCATCAATGCTTCGGTGAAGGCCAACGTGGCGATCTACCCGCTGGACGCGCGCGGGCTGATGGGCGACCCTCCGGGCGGCGGCGCCAGCAAAGGGGCTTCGCGCGGCAGCGGCATTTTCAACGGGTCGGTGGTGAATTCGCAGCGCGCCTCCATCAACGATTCGCAGGAGACCCTGGCCACCCTGGCGGCCGATACGGGCGGAAAAGTGTTTCTCGACAGCAACGATCTTACGCTCGGCATGACGCAGGTGCAGCAGGAATTCCGCAGTTACTACATTCTCGGGTACTACACGAACAACACGCTCACCGACGGCAAGTACCGCAAGATTACGGTGAAGTTGAAAAGCGTCGCGTCGGCCAAGCTGGAGTTCCGCGATGGCTACTACGCGTTGAAAGTATGGGGCAAGTTCAACGGCGACGATAAGGAAAAGCAGTTGCGCGACGCGCTGACCACGGGCGATCCGCAGACCGATATCCCGCTGGCTCTGGAGATCGATTATTTCCGCATTTCGCCGGTAGCGTACTTCGTGCCGGTGTCGGTGAAAGTGCCGGGGTCGGTGATCGCGCTGGCGCAGAAGAAGAACGGCGGCGAGACGGAGTTCGATTTCATCGGCAACGTGATGGACGAGCGTAAGAGCGTGGTGGGCCAGTTGCGCGACTATATCAAGGTCAAGCTGGATCCGGGCGAGGCCGAAAAACTGGCATCGCGGAACTTCAACTGCGATTTCGGTTTCACGCTGGCTCCCGGGCGGTACCGCATGCGTTTCCTGGTGCGGGAAAGCCAATCCGGCAAGATGGGAACGTTCGATACGAAGTTCGTGGTGCCGGACCTGGCGGCCGATTCGATGACGTTGAAGACCAGTTCGGTGGTATGGAGCAGCCAGCGCGAGTTGCTGAAAGCCGCGGTCGGTTCGGCGGAGCAGACCTCGCGCAAAATTGCCGCAGCCAACCCGCTGATCAACGGCGAAGAAAAGGTGGTTCCGAATATCACCAAAGTTTTTCACCGCGCGCAGAACATGACCGTGACGTTCGACGTCTATGACGCCGCGCCGGATCCGGCCAACCTCACCGCGCGCAAAGTGGCCGTGACCATGAGCCTGTTCAACCAGAAAGGCCAGAAGGCTTTCGAAGCCGGCCCGATCACGGCGACGGCCGTAGCATCGACGCGGCCGAACGCGGTTCCGGTGAACATGCAGATCCCGCTGAAGACCTTGGCGCCCGGCCACTACGTCTGCCAGCTCAACGTAGTAGACGAAGTAGGGCGGAAGTTCGTCTTCCCGCGGCAGAGCGTCGTGGTGCAGTAGGCGCCCTCAGAATTGCGCGGCAGCGCTTCGCTCGCCCGACGAGAAAGGCCGTTTCGGGTCGATTCCCTCATGGCGCAGTTCGTTCTGCAGCATGGTGACGATGTCTTCCACATGGGACCGCGATTCCGCAGCCGCCCGCGCCAGACCCAAAGCTATGATCCGCGACCGGTGCTCTCCAAAACTGGGTCGATGACCATCGAGATCGGGCGGCTCGTCGGCGACCGCAACGCCGGGATAGAGGCGCCGCGTGAACGCGGGGACCTGCGTCCTGAAAGCCTGGCCGCCCCTGCACGCGATGGTCTTCGTTACCGCTCTGCCATGGTCCAGCTCCGACTTGTTCATGTACAGGACTGCCGCGTCTGGCCGGGTGAAGCTTCCCGGATGATTCAGGATCTTGAAAAAATAGCTTGCGTTGACGCGGGCTAGTTCTTCCGTCAACGTCCCCACCAGCCACGCGGCGCATTCCGGCTTCACGTGAAAGTAGACGCGAAAGTCCGTCTCTTTTACTCGCCCGCCGCCGGTGCAATAGTAGTTCGCCAGCGCATATCGCCGCTCCGCGGGAAAACGCACAGAGACCTCCTCGCCCAGCTCAGGCTGTTGGTCCCCCGTCTCCAGCGAACTGGTATTTACGCGCAACCGAATGCCTTCCCTATCGCACAGATACTCTCCGCCAGTCCGGCCTACAATAGTCCAACCATCCTCTGTAAAGCCCGCACTTCGATTTGCAGCCGAAAGATAGCCGGCGAAGACAGGATCTTCCATTTCACTCAACTGCCGAAAACCCTGAACCGCCGGCTGGATCCGCATCTGTCGCAGGTAATGCCACCGATAGATGATTGGCCACGCTGAATTCGTGGCCCATGCTCTCCATACATCGCTCCCGGGATGAACCTGAGGCGAAGGCGCCTTTACGCCGGCATGCTTGTGAGCCAGCCGGCCATTTCGCTCAAAGCGGAACGCTGCCGCGATCTCTTCATAGGTGCGCGCGTACTCAATGGTCATCGCAGTCCAGGCAATAGCACCGCTCCTGCACGCTCGGTCCGGATCAGAAGGGCTTCTGCCATATGCAGCATCAGCGATCCGCTCGCGCTCACGCGGCCTGTGGTCGAAAGACCAGCCAGCACCCGGTGCAGAAAGAAGATGCCCGCATATCGGAGAGACGAAAGCACGAACCGGTCCATGTTTCCGGCCGCTTCAGGCATCAGGTGCCGATACGTAATCAGGAAGTGCCCGATCTGGCGCTGGAACGCGCTCGCTCCGGCTGCCTCAAACAGGGAGAAGGCGCCTGCGTCGTGCCCCAACCGGTCGATCCATATGGCCAGGACGCTTCCCACATAGCTCCCCACATCCCACAGCGGTTCCCCTCGTCCTGCCAACTCCCAATCAACCACGACGATTCGAGGTCTGCCGGTCTTTCCGGGATCGGCATTCAGATGAAGATTGTCGGCCTTGAAGTCTCCGTGAATAAAAAACGTTTGCCGCCATTCCGCCGCGAGATTCCGGAGAGCCGTTTCTACGCGAGGCATCCGGGCGGCGAAAAGAGGATATTCCGCCGCCTGGCCGCAGTATTCTTCGGGTGTCATCGGATTCCCGATAGGGAGGGGGAATGGTACGTCCTCCAGGCAGGCTATGTCCAGGCATTGGCCGTGGATGCGGCCGAGCGCTAGTGCGGCGGCCACGCTCACGTCCGGGTCGAGGGCATCGTGGCTGGCAAGCTTGCGAACGAGTGGCGCATACCCATCGAGGGCCTGAGTAATCAGGACAGCCGGATCGGCACGGAAATCCATCAGGTGCGGAATCATGTCTCCCATCCCCGCGGCATCGCGGAGATGATGAAGCAGCCGCGCCTCCCTCGCGAGAAGCGCGCCGCTCTTTGCGGAATCCCGTTTGACAAAGACTCGCCTTCGGTCAGAAAGCGTGAGGACGGCAGAGAGGCATCGTCCGCCCCTGGCGCGGCTCGCAACAACCGATAGGCCCTGGCCCCATGAGGTTCGAGCGAAGGCCGTCAGCAGATCGGGCGAGACAGACTCCCCTTCGAACTGGCCTCTCAGGAATTTGCTCTCCTGATGAGATAAGACAACGCCAGTGTGCCCGTGGTCATCTCATGCACGCCTGGACCGCCCAGTGTTGCGAGAATCAGGTCCTGCGCCTCTTTGGGCGACAGCCCCAGCACGTCCGCGACAAAGTCGGCGCAGTGGTTCAACTGGTTTTCGGCAGCTGTAGCTAAGATCTTGTATGCCCCCGGAGAAGCCTTTTCCAACTCTTTGTCGAATTTTGCGAGGGCGTCCGTGAGTGTTTTCAGGTCCCGAACCTGATCGCTGGAAATGTGCAGTGCTTTGTGAAACTGGTCGACTGTCATGTGATCTCCTCTTGAATTTGGGCTTGGTAGGGATTAGAAAGCCGGGCACTACGATAGATCTGCGGGTTAAGTCTGATGCGGCGCAGAAAATCCGAATAGGCTGGGAGTTTGCGGAGCGGGTCCATCTTAGGGTCAATGCCTGCGTCTATGAGTTCAGGCTCTCTGTCCTGGGCGGAAAGATCGAGAGAATGAAACGCCGCTTCCGTATCCCCCAGGGTAGCCTGCAGAAAAGCAATTTCCACCCCCGCGTACGCAGGCCGGCGGTACTGGCGCAGAATCTGTTCCAACATGCCCCGCGCCTCCGCCTGCTTTCCGCAGGCTGCGTATGAATAGGCGAGGCAGATGTCGGGCCTTGCGCCTGGTTCCAGCCTGCGCGCGGTTTGATGTGCCGCAACGGCCTTCTCCAAATTGCCTTTCCCGGCCCAGGAGAAGCCCAGCGTCCAATAGGCAAAGCTGTATGCCGGATTGATTTCGACGACCTTCTGAAGCTGCTGGATGGCGTCGTCGTAGCGGCGCGCGTGGTAATAGATCAGTCCGAGATTCGTGTGAATAATGAGCGCCGAGGGATCCGAATCCAACGCTCTATGTATTTCCGCGATGGCTTCCGTGGGCCTTGCCAGAGGGCTCAGGACGCACCTCGCCAGCCAGTGATGCGCCTCTGCAAAATCGTCCTTGAGCGCGATCGCCCTCCGGAAGCTCTGCTCGGCGCCTTCCCAGTCCCAGTCGAAGAGGGCCTTGATGGCAGCCAGCGCATTGTGCCCTTCGGCTAGTTGCGGCTCAATGTCGATCGCCTGCTGGGCCGCTCGCCGCGCGCCGGGCATGCTGTCAACAGGCCGTTCGACTCCGTAGTATCCAAGCAGAAGCCTCGCTGTTGCGATTCCCGAGAATGCGCGTGCGAAGCCCCGATCGAGTTCGGCCGCTTGCGTGAAAAGCTCGAAGGCCTTTTTCAGGTTGGCCGCGGTACGCTGTCCCAACAGGTACTGGCCTCGGAGGTACAACTGGAACGCCTCGTCGTTGGCGGTGAGGCCGCGCCTTAAGATCTTCGTTTCCTGCTCGCCCAGCGGCAGTTGCAGGCCGGCCAGAATTCCCGTACAGATCGACTGTTGCAGATCGAGCAGATTGGTCCACTCGAGGTTATACTGCTTGCCCCATAGCTGCCGGCCCGAAGATACGTCGATCAGTTCGGCCTGTACACTCAATAGTCCGTCACGCTTTTGTACACGCCCCGTCAGCACGGCCGAAGCGTTCAGGCTTTCCCCGGCTTTGGTTGGCCCTTGAGTTCCTTTGAACCTGCGCACCAGGCCGGCTGCCGGCACCCTCAGGCGCGGCACCTGCGAGAGATTATTGATCAGAATCTCCGTAATTCCGTCGCTCAGGTATTCCAGGGATTCGTCCCTCGTCCCGTTCTCGAAAGGCAGAACCGCGATTCTGTGGGACTTCTGTTTCCAGTGGAAGTATTCGCCAACCGCGCCCGCCGAAACCAATGCTCCGGCCGCGGCATATGCAACCCGCCGCCTCGTAATACCACTCGGTGGCTTGCGATCCTTGGGTTCCAGAGCGGCTCGCATTTCCCGCAGGCTGTCGAACCGCGCCACAGGATCCCGTTCGATGCAGCGCAGGATCGCGCCCTCCCATTCCATGGGAATCTCAGGGTTGATCTGCCTCGGCGGCGTGACGCGAAAGTCCTGAGCCACCTCCCAGGCGGGCTTCCGCCCAAGCGGGTGCCTCCCGGTCAAAGTCTCGTAAGCGATCAGGCCGAAGGCGTAAATATCGCTGCGGATTCCTACCCCGCCAAACAATGCTTCGGGCGCCATGTAAGCTGGCGCGCCACCGACAAACAAGCTCTGTGCGGCGCCGGTATCGTTCTCGGATTGCAGAGCGCGCGCCAGCCCGAAGTCGGTCACGATCGCCCGGCGTCCTCCGGATTCGTTTTCAACCACCATCACATTGCTTGGCTTCAGATCGCAGTGTGCGAGCCCCGCGTCGTGAGCCGCTTCGAGGCCCGCCATCAGTTCGACGAGAAGAGCCATGCCGTCCCTGGTGGGCAGTGGGCGGGTTCTCAGCAGTTCCGCAAGAGTCGGTCCCTCCACCAGTTGCATAGTGAAAAACAGAAGAACGGTGTCGTTCCCGTCGGTATGGGAATAGAGGTCGTGAATCCGGCACACGTTGGGATGCGTAACGCGGCGCGCGCGCTGCACTTCCCTGCGGAACCGATCCACAATTCCGGCGCGCCCCGCAATCTCCCGGCTGATGACCTTCAGAGCTACTTCTTCGCCGAATTCCTGATCCTCCGCCCGGTAGACCTCGCCCATTCCGCCGCGCGCAATCAGATGCAAAATGCGGAAACGGCCTCCCAGCAGGGCGCGTTCCGGCAACGATGGCGCGCCCAGGCCGCCGTGCAAGGCCTGGTCCAGCAGGCCCTGCGATTCGTCCAGGGAGATTAGCTTTTCCACTTCCTCTCGCAACCGTGTGTCCTCGCCACAGATCCCGGCCAGAAACACGGCGCGTTCCCCGGCGGGCAACTCGAGCGCGTCGGCCGTGATCTCCTTGACATTGCGCCAGTGCGACGGCGTCATGCCGGCGTGCCCGCGATCTGGCTGTGCAGCCATGCTCTGGCGGTCTTCCAGTCGCGCCGCACGGTGCGCGGCGTGATATCCAGCAGCACCGCGATCTCTTCCTCGGAGAGACCCGCGAAGAAACGCAGCTCCACAACACGGCTTTGGCGGGAATCGAGTTGTGCCAGGCGGCCCAGAGCCTCATCGAGAGCGATCAGATCTTCCGACATCTCATCGCCGATAAAGATGCCGGCGTCAAGGCTCAACTTGCCCCCGCCGCCTCTCTTCGCCGCCCGCACCTCTCTCGCGTGGTCGATCAGGATTCGCCGCATGACAACCGCGGCCACCGAAAAGAAATGAGTCCGGCTTGACCATTCGCCCGTGCCGGATCGAACCAGGCGCAGGAACGCGTCGTGTACCAGTACCGTGGGTTGAAGCGTATGGTCGGGCCGCTCGCCGGTCATGTAGCGGCGAGCCATAGAGTGTAACTGGCGATAGACGATCTCGACGAGGCGTGATTCCGCGCCGGCATTTCCTTGACGTGCTTCCGCGAGCAGTTGGGTGATGTCACCCGGAGCAGAGGTCATATCGTTATCCCGGCAACACCAGTCAGATTCCGGATCGGCTAATAATATCACGCTCGGTGGCTCTGGTCCACCTTCTCGCTCAGCCGGAGATCCGACCGCTAAAGCAAGTCGTTTCAATGTCCTTGGGCTCCTCGGAGGCCCCCTTGCGGGTCGAAAAGTGAGAAGTTCCCGGGGAGATCAGGAAACAATGCACACGGTTGTCCGCTTTCTCGCTCCGACTCCGCTCATAGAGTGAAGCAGCAGGAAGCCGGCACTTGGCTTCGCAAGGAAGGATCCATGAAACCGCAAAGAACCCTTGGAAATGTTCACCTCCGCACCGTTTCAAGAATTTCACCATCGCCGGCGCGGGGTAAATGGCCCTCCGGCGCAACTGGGGGACAGGCCATACGCCTGGGACGCGAAAACAACCGGCGGGAACCGAATTTCCTCGCGTTGGCGGCCGCAGACATATCCAGAAGTCTGGGCCGGTTTTGCGAACTGTACGCCAAGTCTATGGGGAAGCTCAATGCGCGTCGTCCCGGCATTCTGCGGAGGCGGGAAGCACTCCCTGCGCGACCAAGGCTCCAACCTCCTT
>PLZX01000303.1:10748-20337 GCA_003152325.1 Bryobacterales bacterium
TTCGGACCATCGGAAGATGGTCGCGCGCTTCGAACGGGAAATCGAGGTCGGCAAGACTGTGACGCACCCCAACGTCTGTCGCATTTACGACCTTGGGCTCCATTTCAGCCCAGATTCGTCAGGACACAACGTGGAGACTCCGTTTGCCACGATGGAATTGCTATCCGGACACACGCTCGAAGTGGAACTGCGCGAGCGCGGTCCATTGACCACCGGGGAAGTGCTACCACTCATCCATCAGATTGCGGCTGCACTCGACTCAGTGCACGATGCCGGTATCGTGCACTGTGATCTGAAGCCGGGCAACATCATGCTGGTACCCGCAAGCGGTCGAACCTCTCCCAGGGCGGTGCTCATGGATTTCGGCCTGGCCAGGCGAATTGGTGGGGGATGGAACGCTCCGGGCGGGCCGGCCGATGCGGAAACGACAGGCGGTACGCCGGACTACATGTCGCCGGAACAAGTGAAGGGTGGCCCCATCGAGATCCCCTCCGACATCTATTCATTCGGCGTCTTAATCTACCAGATGATTACGGGAGTGTTGCCATTCCCCGGTCCTAACCGCGCCATCCGGATGCGAAAGCGGCTCTGGGACGATCCCGTGCCGCTTCGTCGATACATCCCTGGACTTGACCCTGAATGGGAAACCGCGATTCTGAGGTGTCTGTCGACAGACGCCGACCAGCGCTTCAGCCGCGCAAGCGACGTTGTCGACATGCTGAGCCATGCGGATTTGAGGAGGAACTGTTACTCGCGTGAAGGCGGCCAGTGCCCGGGAGCCAGCGGGGGAAGCGTCACAGCGCCCTTGGGCGGAATTCCCTGTGAGATATACTGAGTTCCTTGCTGCTCGCTCAGCGCCGATCGGGCGCTGAAGCCCAAGCCGGAAGACTGGAATTACGATGGCCAAGACCGACTTCAAGTCCGTGGATGAATACATCGCCTCGCAGCCCGAGGCCGTGCAGGGCGTACTCAAGCGCGTGCGGAGCATCATCCGAAAGGCCGTGCCCGGCGTCGAGGAACTGATCTCGTACAAGATTCCCGCGTACAAACTGCACGGTGGCCCCGTGCTTTTTTTCGCCGGGTGGACGCAGCACTACTCGCTCTACCCCGCCACGGATCGCGTGGTCGCGGCGTTCAAGAACGACCTTGCGCCGTATGAGATCAGCAAGGGCACCATCCGCTTCCCGCTCACCGGGCCCGTCCCCGTGAAGTTGATCGAACGCATCGCGAAGTTCCGCGCGAAGGAAGTCGTCGAGCGCGAAAAGGCGAAGGCGGCCGTGCCGCACAGCCGTATACTGAAACACTAGCTTGTGATTTCCGCAACAGCGTACGACCAACACGTGGAACAGCTCTTCCAGGTACTAGACCGCGTCACCGCAGCTTTGCGCGCAGGCGCTATTGAGCACCGTGTGGTGGGCGGCATAGCCGTATTTCTGCACATCTCGGAGCGGGATCCGCTGGCCGCGCGCATGACACGCGACATCGATCTGGCAGTCGACCGCCGCGATCTGGAGCGGCTGGCGGAAGCCGTGCGACCCTTCGGCTTCGAATTCCGGCACACTGCCGGTGCCGACATGCTGGTGGACGCTGCCAGTCCCAGCGCCCGAAGCGCCGTCCGCCTCATAATGGTGCGCGAGAAGGTCCGGCCTGAATACGCGGAAGCAGTACCCGATTTCTCTCCGCCGGTGGTGACGCGGGAAGGCGTGCTCCTGGCGCCGGTCGAGGATTTGGTCCGCATGAAGCTAACTAGCTATTGCCTCAAGGACCGCCTGCACATTCAGGATATGGACCGAGCCGGTTTGATCACCGCGCAGATCGAAGCCGGACTCTCCTGCCAATTGCGCCGGCGGCTCGAAGAGATACGGGCGGAAAGTTAGCTTCTGTAGGTGATCCAATCCTGAATCACCACTTCCACAGTTTGAGCGTTTCCCGTCCGGGCGCGGTGACGGGGAGACTTCACGAGATCTATCGCAGCGGGCTGGTCCGGAGGCCGAATGGCGGAACCAACGGCGTTCACGGGAGGAATCTTCGGTGTGGCTCGGCAAAAGACTCCCGGCCACATGCCGACTTGCGGTTCCTACCGTGGTGAACCGGCTGTCTCCGAGTCGGCGACCATCCGGCCGGAACAGACCTCACGCTTCTTAGAACGCCGTCTCCGGTCACAGATCTCAGAGCGGAGGCTTGATGCGGCAGTATGATCGGAAAGAAACCGTCGGCTAGCGGTCGGTGCACTACGGTGTGATGGGGCCGCCTCTGGCCCTCTCCAATGCAGCCAGCACAACCTCTTCGGCGCACGCCTGGAAGCTCATCAACTCCGCCGGGGAGATGCTGCGGCTGCGTGTGCTTCCATGGGCCGATCTCTTATCTCGGGCATCGTTCATTTGTCTGATTACGCGCTCGATCGGGGACTTCTCAAGGTACCCAACCTCCTCGTGAGGGTCAATTCCGATGCTCTGCAACTTCGCGAAAAACCGACGATCATCGCGCGGAGGATCACCGATCACCGCCTCTACGGCCTTAAAGGCGTTTTGAAGAGCATCCTCGAAATTGCTCTGCAGCGTTCCGCTGACTGGGTGGATCTCAGGGTCATAGATAACCTCGGAGATGCCACCTGGAGCCACATAGAAGTTCTCATGGCTCCTGTGAATAAACCGAATAGCGTCGAACAGTGCTGGGTTACAGAATGAGGTGGTCGCGATCCGCCACGCGATTTCATGAGTGTCGGCCGTTGTGCAGCTGATAGACGCCAGCGCCTTCGCAGGGTTAAACAGGCTTCCCCTTTCGGGCCACCTGGATCGTTCAACAGCTACCAGGTCTTTTGCCCCAATCCTCTCCTCTCCGCGCACAATGCCATCTGGAACGCGTAGAACCAACGGATCGCCTCTATCGACAAACAAGCCCCCCGCCATCGATAACCCGTGTGCGAATGATTCTGCCATCCGGACCGCCGTCGGATCATCTCTCCTGTACCATCGGAATCTGAAAAGGTAGTGACCATGCTCATTGTTGCGGCCGTGGACGACGCTCACGCGACGAATTGTTAGTCCCGCGGGCTTGCAGTCGGAGTTGATGCGGCGGAGGTGCTGCGTGGCGGCAGAACCGTATCTGGAAACGAGACGCCCCCGTTGATTTCGTATTGCCTCGCGGGCGTCTGCAGGAAGGCCAATTTGAAGCACCAGGTACCAGACTCGGCGGTCACTGAGCGGTCCGCCTACGACATGGTTTCCGGACGAGGTGGGCAGTCGCACTGTCCAACATTGTGACATGGCACTGGCTGCCGCTGGGCAAAAGCGGGCCAGGCCTGAGAGCCTGTCGGAATGAAAATTCCGCTTACGTAAAATCAACAACTTTCGGGCGACATTCGGCACGAAACGGCTTGTAAGTCATTGATTCCACGTTCGGCCAAATCTATCTCCGACAGGCTCCTGAACTGCGGCAATTCCGTATTGCCGACGGATGAGATTCCCCACGAAATATCGCGCGGTTCAGGCTGACCCGTCTTATCCTCATAATCAACCCCCTTCTGCAGGCGGAAGCGTGATTTATTATCGGCGACGACGTTCCGTTGTTGCGGTACGATCGATCCGTGCAGGGTCTTAACGATAATTATGTCTCGCTGCAGGGCCGAGAGATCGGTGAGTGCATATACTGTGGCAAGCGTGAAGTGCCACTCGGGACGGAACACGCGGTCCCGTACGGCTTGAATGGGCCGTGGACGCTGCTGCGGGCGAGCTGCGGGGTGTGCGCCAAGATCACGTCGCGCTTTGAGCATGGTCCAATGCGACATTTGTGGCCGGATGTCCGCAACGCGCTCGCCATGCAAAGCCGTCGCCGGGACAAGCGCTCAACGACCCTCCCCATGGTGGTACAGCGCGATGGCGTCCGGGAGACGATCCAGGTGCCACGGACGAAATTCCCAACGTACCTCCCGACGCCACTCTTTCCGCCACCAGCGGTGACATGGGCGAACCGACCAGTGCGTGGCGTGTTTACGAACCTCGATGTGATGCACGTCTGTGGCCCCACCTTTGCCGAGGCGAGCAAAGAATATCCGGGATACGACTTCTTCGGCATGCACATCAATTTTTCCGCAGAGGACTTCGTGCGCATGCTGGCAAAAATCGGCTTTTGCGCTGCAGTCGCCACTGTGGGGATCGGCGCATTCACGAACACCCCCATCAGAAAGGTCATCCTCGGGACCGACCAGTGTATAGGCCATTGGGTCGGATCATGGTGGCAAGAACCCGTCAATGGCACCAACGGGGGACTGCACGAGATCAGAATAGTGCTCAGCGAGCCAGGAAAAGAAATCCACGCCATCATCAGACTCTTCGCGCAGTTCGGCGCGCCAGAATACCACGTCATGCTCGGCCCAGCAGACCCAACATACGTGGCATCCAGCGCATGGCCCGCACAATGGGCCAAAACACACCTCATCAAGCAATAACCAAGGGCATTATTTCCCCCGGTTCTCGGCATCCGACCTAATCGTTAAATCTCCCACAGGCGACGCTCGCCGGATAGTCTTCGCCTTCGCCCACTAAAGGAAGTATCGCCAGCCTGGGCTACCATCGTATAGATGTCCGATCCTGTTCCCAACATACCAAGCAACATCATGGAGTTGCAGAAGAACAAAGCAGATGAGTTCTTAGCGTTTCGTCGGGCGCTGACGGAAGAATCCGATCGCGGGTGCGCACTGTTCGCCGCTGCCTATTTGGACGAAGCCCTCGGCGAGCTGCTCCGAGCCTCTTTTGTGGCGAGCAAGGAGATGGGTGAAGAACTGTTCGAAGGGACCGCTCCGCTGGCGACGTTCTCCTCTCGGATCAAACTAGCGTTTTACCTTGGCAAGATTTCGCGCGCGTGTCGCGGGGATTTTGACCTAATTCGAAAAATCAGAAATGACCTCGCGCACAGTGCGGAACTGGTCTCGTTCGATACGCCATCCGTAGCTGACCGTTGCCGCAACCTGTCCTTTTCTCACCACACGAAAGACGCACGTCCACGCGGCCACTTCACGTCGGCAGCCTCCGCCATCCTCGCCAAGATCCACGCCCTCACAATCATAAGCACTGCGCCAGAACCACCAACCGACGACCGACCATCGGAAAAAATGAAGCAAGAAGCACGCGACCAAGCCGAAAACATGCTTCAAGAAGTGCTGAAAAGAGCAAGCGAATAAGCCCACGCTCCTGGCCTTCGCCAACTGCAGCAACGAGCCTTCTTCAAACGGTTGAAGCTAACTTCTGGAAGGATGAAGCGGAGCCGGTCCGGCCATCATGCAGGGGGCTGGGACTCCGATATAATCTTCTTTCAAGCAATCGTACTGGACGGTCCGTGACGAAAGAACTTGGCACGCGCATTATCGAGCTGCGGCAGTCGGTCGTCGCCAACTTCAACGCTGGCCATTGGGAGGAAGTGGGACTCCTGACCGGTCAATCGGAAACGATCAACACGTATCCGCGACTGTTGCGCAGTCTGAATTGGGGTGACGAGGATTACGCGGGTAACGTATTGGGCGTCCTGCACCAAATTGCCGAAGCAGACCCTAAGGCCTTCAACACGATCGAGCGGTACGTCAACGAAAAGTTCCCAGGGGAATCGGAATACATTTCCGCCAAACCAGCAATCCGACGCATCACGTTTGCGCCGAACGTGTTCAGCGTGCCAGAGCTCTCGCAGGAACCAGAACTCGCAGTCGTCATGATGCCATTCGGCGCGGAGTTCGCGCCCGTATACAAGGCGATCCGCCGGGCCTGCAAAACGTCCGGGCTTCGCTGCTTACGTGTTGACGACATCTGGGAAGAGAGCATCATTATCCAAGACGTGTTCAATCTGATCTTCCGCTCCCAGATCGTCATCGTCGATTTCACGGGAAAGAATCCGAACGTCATGTACGAGACAGGGATCGCCCACACACTCGGAAAGCACGTCGTTCCCATCTCACAATCCATCGCTGACGTACCATTTGACCTTAACCACCACCGGATCCTCAAGTACCTGGATAACGAACAGGGATTAGCGAAGCTCGAAGAACGACTCGCGACCCGCCTGCGTCAATTGGGCCCGGAATCAGAGGAGTGAATATTAGCCAGCCGTGGTGCTGATGTTCCAACGAAGCAGCGTCGAGGATCACGATAGTCCTTCCACCATGGGACTGCCGTTGGCGATGTTGCCGTCATAACAACGCCATCGGGATCAACCGAAGGAAGAAACCCTCCTGAGAGGGCGGACTGGAACTTTCAGGAATTTCGAACGTTTGGAGTGTGGCGGTGGCGCCGCGTGACTCCTAGTAAGGGGTTGTCGAAGCGGAAGAATGGGGTTCGAAGCCGCCACGTCCAGCTTGGAGAGATCGACTTCGATGAGTTCTCGATCGATCCCGTTCTGAGTCTGGTCGGATAGGTAACGAGAACGCGCTTGCGACCGGTCATTTCCGCGCCGTCGCAAACCCCATTCACAACATTCTTCTCCCTTGAAATAAGACACTTGCCTCTGGTTCCCTTGTACCCGCCTTCTACAATAGAAATAGGTAAGGAATGCCCATCCGCCGGCACCTCTCGCTATCGCCGCCAACCAGGCCGCCGTACGGTCGCAATTTCTGCCCGAACCCCGCCGTGCGAAACGAACCCAGTCCCGTTTTCGGACACTTGCCGCTGCCTCGAATCGCCGCGCAAACTGTTTTCCCGAACGAACCCAATTTCGCCCGCAACCGGCAGGAAATGAAACACCTACCTTGCGCTGGACGAACCCAATTGCGCTCATCGCTTCCGGAACACCACCACCGCCAGCGGGGGAAGCGTCACAGCAATACTGTAAGGCCGGTTGTGGCAGACCTTGGGGCGGCTGGAAACCAACCCGCCATTGCCGATATTCGATCCGCCAAACAGTTCGGAATCGGTGTTCAAAACCTCTTCGTAAAAACCTTCTTCGGGTACGCCGATCTCATAGCCCTGGCGCGGCACCGGCGTGAAGTTGCAACAGATCAGCAGGAAATCCGCGGGGTCTTCCGCGCGGCGCAGGAAAGAGATGACGGAGTTTTCCGAATCGCGGAAATCCACCCATTCGAAACCGCTGTAGTGGAAATCCACCTGGTAAAGCGACGGGCTGGCGCGGTACAGGCGGTTGAGTTCTTTCATCAAAGCTTGCAGCTTGCGGTGCAGGTCGAATTCCAAGAGCTCCCAGCGGATGCCGGAATTGTGGTTCCACTCTTCGCGCTGGCCGATTTCCTGTCCCATGAACAACAGCTTCTTCCCGGGGTGCGCCCACATATAAGCCAGGAAGGCGCGCACATTGGCGAACTGCCGCCATTCGTCGCCGGGCATTTTGTTCAGCAGCGAGCCTTTGCCGTGGACCACTTCATCGTGCGAGACCGGCAGCACAAAGTTCTCGGTGAAGGCATAGAGCAGGCTGAACGTGATGTGATTATGGTTGTACTTGCGATAGATCGGGTCGGCGTGGAAGTAATCCAGCATGTCGTGCATCCAGCCCATGTTCCACTTCATCGTGAAGCCGAGGCCGTTGAGATAGACCGGCCGGGAGACGCCGGAGAACGCGGTGGATTCCTCGGCGACGGTGAAGGCGCCGGGGACGGAATGGGCCACTTCGTTGAAGCGCCGCAGGAAATCGATGGCTTCCAGATTTTCGTTGCCGCCGTACTGGTTGGGGACCCACTGGCCGGGCTTGCGCGAATAATCCAGGTAGAGCATGGAAGCCACGGCGTCCACGCGCAGGGCGTCGATGTGATACTCCTTCAGCCAGAACAGGGCATTGGAAATGAGGAAAGAGCGGACTTCGTTGCGGCCGTAGTTGAAGATCAGGGTGCCCCAGTCGGGCTGCTCGCCTTTGCGGGGGTCGGCGTGCTCGTAAAGCGCGGTGCCGTCGAAGAAGACCAGGCCGTGAGCGTCCTTGGGGAAGTGGGCGGGCACCCAATCGACGATCACGCCGATCGAGGCGCGGTGGCAGGCTTCGATGAAGAACTGGAAATCGCCCGGCGTACCGAAGCGCGACGTGGGCGCGAAATAGCCGATGATCTGATAGCCCCACGAACCGGAGAAGGGATACTCCATGATGGGCAGCAACTCGATATGGGTGTAGCCCATCTGCTGGACATATTCGACCAGCTTGACGGCGAGGTCGCGGTAGGTGAGCATCTCGCCTTGCGGGCCGCGCAGCCAGGATTCGAGGTGGACTTCGTAAATGGAGACGGGCGATTTGAGCCAGTCGGTTTGCGGGCGGGCCTGCATCCAGGCATCGTCGTTCCATTGGTGCTTGCCCGTGTCCCAAACGATGGAGGCGGATTTCGGCGGAGTTTCGCAATAGAAGGCGTAGGGGTCGGCCTTGAGCTGCTGATACCCGGCGAAGCGGGAGCGGATGTAGTACTTGTAGGCGGTTCCCTCGCTGAGCGCAGGGACGAAGATTTCCCAAATGCCGCCATTGCGGCGGCGCATGGGGTGGCGGCAGGTATCCCAATCGTTGAATTCGCCGGTGAGGGTGACGGCTTCGGCATTGGGGGCCCAGACGGCGAAGCGCACGCCGCGGACGCCTTCGGCTTCGACGACGTGAGCGCCCAGGGTGCGCCAGGCTTCGAGGAGCGTGCCCTCGGTGTGGAGGTAAAGATCGGTGTCGGAGAGTTGCGGGCCGAAGCGATAGGGGTCTTCGATTTCGATTTCGCGGCGGTCAAAGAGGCGCGCGCGAATCAGATACGTCGCGGGATCGCCGTTGAGCGTGGCGACGAAGAAGCCGCGCGCGTGCTGCTTGATCATCGCGGTGCTCTCTGCGCCGACTACGACCTCGGCGGATTCGGCCTGGGGAAGGAACGTGCGGACCTCCCAGCGGGCCTGGCCGCCTTTGCGGCGGACGCTGTGCGGGCCCAGGATGCGAAAGGCGTCGCCATGGTAGCCGCCAACGATGGCTTCAATTTCTTCCACTGTCATGAGAGTCTAATCAAGTATGGACGATTTCCTGCTGGAATTGCCCAAGGCCGAGTTGCATTTGCACCTGGAAGGCTCAGTGGAGCCGGAGACGCTGCACGAACTAGACCCCGCGACGCCGCTTCAGGAGTTCCGCGCGCTCTATCGCTATGACGATTTCGACGCCTTTCTGCGGGCCTTCGGCGCAGTGGGAAAGCGGCTGCGCACGCCGGAAGATTACGGGCTGATCACGCGGCGCCTGCTGGAACGGCTGGCGGCGCAGAACGTGCGCTATGCGGAGATCATTGTGGCGGCGGGCGTGGTGCTGTGGAAGGGTCAGGAATTCGGGCCGATCTTCGATGCCGTGCGCGAAGCCGCGGCGGAATCGCCGGTGGAAGTACACTGGATCCTCGACGCCGTGCGGCAATTCGGAGTGGAGCACGCCATGGCGGTGGCGCGCCTGGCGGCGGAACGCGTGGACCGCCAGGTGGTGGCGTTTGGCATCGGGGGCAGCGAAGCACGCGGACCGGCGGAGTGGTTCACGGAGGTCTTCGCGTTCGCCAAATCGGCGGGACTGCACCTGACGGCGCACGCCGGCGAAAGCCTGGGGCCGGAATCGGTGTGGGCGGCGTTGCGCCTGGGAGCGGAACGGATCGGCCACGGGATCGCAGCCGTGCGCGACG
>PLZX01000232.1 GCA_003152325.1 Bryobacterales bacterium
TTCAGCTTGAGGACATCCGCGGCGACTTCGTCCACCGTTCCGGGGCGAGGATTCAGATACTGCGTGCTGGGGATCCCTTCCCTGGCAAGCGCGGCCCGCAGATAGCCAACTCCGAGATGATTGCCGAACGCGCCGATGTTCCCGAGCGCAGGGGGGAACAGAAAGACGATCTGGTTGCCTGCCAGGCTCACAGCGTTGTCCTCAATTCGCTGGTTATTAATGGATATTCAGAGTACTTAGTACTATACGATGATTCTTTCCCAATACAAAGTAGAAAGGTGACCCCAGAGCGATTTAGCGCGCAAACACTCCTAATCAACCCATTTCGGATACTCATACTTCCTTCAGCCAGAACGCAAACCCGGACACGTCAACCAGGAAAGCGGCAATATGCGGCAGGCGTAATAGTGACCAGGATTTCCATTTTGCCGTCCTGGCCCGGTGTCAAGTATAAGCCCAACCGCCTATTCTGGAGCTGTTTTTCTCATTTTCCCCATCGCGAACGACTCCGGCGACCCAGGAGGGGCAACTCCGGGTCTTCCGGGCCGAACGCCCAGCGGGACCCTGGTTCCTTCCGTGATGCCCGTTCGAACTGGCGGCGCTGTCTCCAAGTCCGGTTCGAGGAAGTTTCGGGTCGGAACCACATCGACCGGATCGGTCCTGGGAAACGCCGGTCACGGTAGTAGCCGAGCACGCACTCGGGCACTTGGCCGGAAGTCGCCTACCCGTAGAAGTGAATTGCCTGCGCGGACAAACTGACCCACTACCCGGTCACGACACGCCCGGAGAAAACACGAAGCGCGTAGTGCCGCGTACTGCGCTCCAGCACCCCAAAAGATACCGAAACCTCATTTTTTCGGAATCCCATTTTCAATAGTTTAGAAAGAAAGAAAGTCCAGCCCGGCACAGCTTTCGTGTGGGACTCATTAGTTCAACTCCATCCACACTTCCGGTAATAGAAACCTGCCGCCGTTCTCCTCGATCACTCTGCCGTCAACGTCCAGCACGATACTGTGGTCGAAGTCGGCAGCGTAGCGATACCGGAGGATTTCACCAAAGCCCGGATACCTGCCACCGCTTCTCTGGTAGTGTTCCCGAACCCGGCGCTGAACCGCCTCCAGTTTGGCCGGTTCGGAAAGGCGCTCGAAACCCTCGGGCAAGCGAAGCACCTTCAGTTGGCGTTCCGCTATTGCTGTGAGGAACGAGTGCGCCCCGTCTTCGGTCACGATCCAGATAAACGGCTTGAACCGCCGCCGTTCACGCTCCTCAATCTCATCACCGGCCTCGTTCTGTTCGCGATGGTGGATTCTTTCGGTTTCGACCAGCGCGTGTTCTAGTTCGCCGTTGTCGAGATGAAATGTGTCTACGATTCGCTGAAGGCAACCATCGTCGCCGAAGCCGCTTTCTAGCCATTCATCCAACCGGCGCAAGCCCTTGGCCGCGTTTTTGTATCCGATGGCTTGAACGAACTCCGAACGGCGCAGCCCGGAATTGGTGATGATCCGGGCGATCAGTCGCGAAATTGGGTAGTAGAAAGCGCCCTGAAACATTGCGTCTCTCCGTTGGCGCATTCAGAGGAGACTTGGTTGACAGCCGATGCTGCCCACATCGCCGAATGGTCCGGCAACCACCGTAAAGTCTCCACGCTCGGTTGGCAGCCCCGAGGGGCTTTCCTGATGCTCGGAATGTTGGACGCTTCCGGGCGAACCGGGGTTGCATCCCTGGCCTGTAAGATGAACAGAGCGGCTATGTCTGATTTTCGTCTGTGGAAACAACTGCGCTGCCTGGGTGAAGGCGGTCAGGGTCGAGCATTTCTCGTCCAGCGCGCCGGTGGTGCGGATGAGCGCCAGTACGTGATGAAGAAGTTGAGAAACCGGGAGAGGAGTGGTCGGTTCGAGGCGGAAATCTCGGCACTTTCGCGACTCGCACATCCCAATATCGTTCAAATTGTGGAACACGGTGAACATGACGGGAGGCCGTACCTCGTTATGGAGTTCTGCGAGCGGGGCGACTTGGACAGCTTCGATTTGGCGGTGCTGTCATTGAAGGAACGGCTTGCAGTCTTCCGTCAGATTTGCAGTGGAGTCGCTGCGGCACACCAGAGCGGATTTCTCCATCGCGATCTCAAACCCAAGAACATACTCGTTCGGAAGGATGGTTCCGTGGCAGTGGGGGATTTCGGCCTCTGTCTGGACCTTAGCGAAACGGAAGATCGCCTCACAGAAACCGGTGAGGCGGTTGGCCCACGAGACTACATCGCTCCAGAACTTGAAGGTGGTCGCACAGATGATCCGGCACCATCGTGCGATTGCTACTCGCTAGGGAAGTTGCTCTACTACTTGGTCGGCGGGCGCACGCTGCCGCGCGAGCGGCACCGTGAACCGCGCTACAACCTTCTTCGCCCCGACGCGGACCCGGCGATGCATTTTGTGTATGATCTGTTGGATCACTCGCTGGTCGAGGACCCGGCGGCGAGGTTCCGCAACGCGGCAGAGTTCCTGCAAGGTGTAGATGGAGTGCTCGAAAAAATGGATAAGCATGCACACGTTCTCGACCTCAATATCGTTCAGAAGTGCCTGTACTGCGTGGAGGGCACCTACCAGCTTCAACTGGCGCATGAACCGAAGGCGTATGAGACAGAGCGTCCCGTTCGCAAGTCCGGCCACCAGTTTTGGGGCAACAATCAGATGGACCAGAGGCCGTGGATGGTGCTGGTTTGCGACACTTGCGGCAACGTACAGATGTTTAGGCGGGATCTGACCACAACGCCTCAAAAGTGGAAGAACGTCAAGTAGCGGCCCTGTCCGTGAACCTCGTTCAGCCGTCCTGGTTGTGGGCCTGTTGTGGGCCTAACCCAGACAAGGGCCTGTAATCGCCTGGAAACACAGAAGAAGATCAGGCCCACATAGGGTCTGCAAAACCTTTATTCGTCGGTTCGATCCCGACCCGCGCCTCCAATCGCGCGCTCCAGCGTTGCGACATCCACCAGGCCGTTGGCGCTGTAGAGCGCCGGCAAAAATTTCTCTGCCGGATACCGGCGCCGCAACGCGGCCACTTTCATGGTGCCGGCGCGGTACGCGGGCAGATACATGCGACCCAATAGCGGATGCCGGCCCCAAGCGCCCGAAAGCTTATCGGCGCGCTCCGGCGAGACCAGGAAATCGCGGCGCAGGGTCTTCGCCACCTCAGTCTGAGCGGCGCCTTCNNCCTTCGAAGAGCGTCGCCGCGCGCGTGTTCATGGTCAGCACGGAAGCTTCGAAGCCCACCGCGCGCCGCCAGTAGAGGTCCTGCAGGTAAGCAAACGTGGTGACGTGGCCCGGCACTACTTCGTGACTCACAAGCTGCATGAACTCCGGCAGCGAAATGTCCAGCGACGCGTTGATCTCATAGGTGGCTTCATACTCCGGGCTGCCATCGGCGCGCCGCTTGCGTCCCAGATAGTTCATCGATCCGGAAAACCACGCGTCGCAAATCGCCAGGAACTCGATGTTCGCGCGCGGCACCGTCCGCAATGCGGCCGGCAGATGGGGCGCGACGTTGGCCGCCGTCAATCGATCGAAGTGCCCGATGACTGCCGCGCCTAAGAGCCGGACGGAGGCCATGGACACGCGATGGGTGGCGCGCCACGCGTCCACGGAACCGAGCAGATCGGCCGGCCCGCCGAGCAACTCCGCGACGCGCTCGCGCTTGGACAGGGGGTCGGAAGCCTCGGGAGCCTGCGCACACGACGACATCACGCAGCGGTGATAGGAGACCTTCGGGCCGCGGCCCAGCATCTCCATCGCCAGGTCCCACATGGTCTCGAAGCACAGCGCCAGACCGGCGACGTACTCGCCGCGCAAGCCGCCAAGCTGCGCAGCGGCGCCCTTCAGCGCCTCGACAGAGCCGGGGATATCGACCTTGGCCAGGTAAGCGTCAATGGCGGCCGCGCCGGGAGACTTCGCCGAAACGCCGCCCGATTGCCGGACGGGCACGGCTTCGGGCACCGTGTAAGCGGCGGGCAAAGGCTCATCGGAGAACCACGAATCGGCGATGAAGCGCCCGGTGCCCGATGCGCACATCACGTCTCCGCCCCACAGGGTATCGATGCCGAGAATGGCGGTGCCAAGCAGTTCTTCCAATGGAGCGCTCATGCCTCACTCTCCTTTTTGTGGCGGACCGATCCGAACCAGAGGTACGCGCACAGACACACGAACAACAGCGCCGATACGGATTGCGAAACCAGCTCATTGCCGTAAAACGGCGTGCGGATCCACTCTTCCTTATAGCCCGGCAGGAGGCGGCAAGCCGCGCCAAACACGCCGCCCAGCGCGCCGCCGGCCATCAGCCCGCTGGCGATGATGACGCCGCGCTCGCGAACGCCGGCTCCACGCTGGCCGCCCAGCTTCTCGCTGCGCTTGCCCACATAGTGCGCCAGAAATCCCCCCACCAGCGCCGGGGTATTCAGTTCCAGCGGCAGATACATTCCCAGAGCGAAGATCAGCGCCGGCACTCCGAGCATCTCCATCACCACGGCGATCGCGGCACCCGCACCGAACAGGATGTACGCCACCGGTTGGCGGCTCATGAAGCCTTCCACCAGGGCCTTCATGATGGATGCCTGCGGCGAGGGCAGCACCGTGCGCAGGTCGCCCGGCGCCGCTTCGCCGAACTGGAACGCGCGCGCCAGAATCACGATGGTCAGGCCCACCGCCACCGACGCCGCGATGACCCCCAGGAACTTCACCTTCTGCTGCGCGGCCGGCGTGGAGCCGAGCCAGTAGCCCGTCTTGAAATCGGTTATGGCCTGCCCGGATGTCGAAAGCGCCGTACATACCATGCCCGCCAGCGCCATCACGAAGAACATTCCGGTGGTGCCCGAAAGGCCGAAGCGCAGCAGCACAATCGAGGAGATGATGATGGTCAGCATGGTCATTCCCGATACCGGGTTGCGCGCCGTAGTGGCAATGGCGTTGGCCGCCACACTGGTAAAGAAGAACGAGAACACCAGCGCCAGCACCACGCCCATCAGGACCACCATGGGGCGGGGCGACAGGCTGCCGAAGATCAAGCCCACGGCCAGCGCGCTCAGCGCCACGCCGATCAGGATGGTGATCACGGGCATATCGCGGTCGGTGCGATCTCCGGAGGATTTCTCGCCGACGCGAAACGCGCGCAGCGCGACGCCGAACGACGACGCCACAATGCGCATCGATTTGACGATTCCGAAGATGCCGGCGGTGGCGATGGCGCCCACGCCCACGAAGCGCACNNACGCCGCCCGCGCACAGGATCATCGAACTGCGCAGCCCCATCACGTATCCCAGCCCCAGAATGAACCCGATGGCGTCAAAGCTCACCACCACCCTGGCGCGCTCCGTGAGCATGCGCATGGCGGGGATGAACTGAAAATCCACGTATTCCTTCCAGACGTTGAACGTGGTGACCAGAAAATCGTAAATCCCGGCGATGAAGGTGGCCTGCAGCAGTAATTTCGCTTGTGAGCCGCCCTTTTCGCCGGTGACCAGGACCTCGGTAATGGCGGTGGCCTCAGGGTACGGCAATTTGCCGTGCATATCGGCGACGAAGTAGCGCCGCAGCGGAATGAGGAAGAGCACGCCCAGACAACCGCCGGTCACGCAGATGAGGATGGTCTGCACGGGGTGCGGATCGAGGTGCAGAATGTAGAGCGCGGGCAGGGTAAAAATGGCTCCCGCCACGACCGATCCCGCCAAGCCGCCGATGCCGGTGATGATGACGTTTTCGAGGACGGTGGAGCGCCGCGGGTAGAGGCGCGCCAGGCCGATCGCCAGGATGGAAATGGGGATGGCCGCTTCCATCACTTGTCCCACCTTGAGACCCGAGTATGCCGAGGCGACGGTGAACACCACNNGTCTCTCCCGGAGCGAGAGGCGTGTAGGCGTTGCTGGGAAGTCGTTTGGCCGGCGGGGCGGTTAGCATGATTCAGCCTCCTGCTCTGTTGTGAACGAGAATATTAGCACCCTGCCGCGGGGAAGGCCCGGGACAGACAGCTGTGAAAAAATCGGTTGGCAGGCGAAAGCGCCTGCCCCACAAAAACGCAAGCCCTTGCGCACCAGAAGACCCTTGGCGGAGGAAATGGGGAGCGGGCTCATGGTAGGGCCGGCGGTGCAACGTCGGAAGGAGACGGGATCAGAGTGTCCGGGTGTTCGGAAATGGGATTGGGTTCGTTTGGACCGGCGAGGGCGCGGAGGAGCAGGAGGTTGTGGAGCGAGCGCTGGTAGACGAGGTGGAGGCGGGTTTCGTAGCGGTGCATGAGGGCGAGCGCGGGGGAAGCGGCAAGGGTGGTGAAGGCGGCTGCGATGGAGCCGACGGGGTCGGATTCGGACTGAGCGTTGGCGGCGTCTTCAAACATGCGGGTTTCGATGGCCCAAGCGCGGCGCATCCGCCAGTAAGAGGAGACCATTTCCTCGACCATGCCGAATTCCACGCCATCGGCGGGCTGGAGGCGGTCGAGGTGCTGGGTGAGGAGGGCTTCGAAGGATTCGAGCGACTCCTTTTCTATAACGACGCAGCGGGCAAGCAGTCCGTGGCGGATGGCGTTTTGGGAAGAGCGGCGCTTCCCTTCGGGCGTGGACGGTCCTTTCGAAAGGGCCGCGTTGGCGCGCTGTGCCAGAATGCGCCGGAGTGACGATGACATTGGGATATCCTCCAGTTCCAGGCTAGCAGGCACGGGGCCAGCGAACTGCCGTAAGTAACTGATTCTATTAGGTGAAATAGTTGTGACTGAAAAACGGGGTTGGATGTCAAGAGGGGTCGGGGGCACCGTAGCTCCCTCAAAACCCACTGGTTGAAAATGCTAGAATGGTATTGACTGATGGTTCAACCCACAGTATTGTACCAGAATGAACACACGCCTCACCATTGATAAAGCGGGCCGCGTCGTCATCCCCAAGCCGTTGAGGGAAGAGCTGCATCTGGAACCCGGTGACTCCCTGGAAATGGCGAGTGCCGGCGAGCAGATCATCCTGCGCCCGGTGCGCGGTACGGGTCCGCTGACCAAGGAACACGGTGTCTGGGTGTTTCATGCCGGGCAGCCCCTGCCAGCTTCCGCGACCGATGAAATGCTGCAGCAGATCCGCGAGGAACGCGACCTTGTGAACCTCGGCAAGGGCGAATGAAGGGTTTCTTCGATACGTCCGTGCTGGTGCCGGTATTCTATGGGGATCACGTCCACCACCAAGCTAGTCTCGCGCTGTTCATCCAATTCGACAAATCGACCGGCTGCTGTGGAGCACATAGCCTGGCCGAGGTCTACTCCACGCTGACGCGGATGCCGGGCAAGCACCGCATCAGCGGCGAGCAGGCCATGCTCTTTGTCGGCAGCATACGCGAACGGCTGTCCATCATCGCACTGAGTGGTGATGAATACGCCGATGCGCTGCAAGCCTCCTCCGCTCTCGGGATTGTGGGCGGCGGAATCTATGACGCCATGCTCGCGCATTGCGCCCTCAAGGCCCAGGCCGAAACACTCTATAGCTGGAACGGGAGGCACTACACGCAGTGCGGGCCGGAAGTGACCAGGCGCCTGCGGACACCTTAGGGGTTTGAATCCATGAATGAGCCCCCCTAAGCGGATACAGGCTTTTTCTTCCTGAGCGAACGCGTGCGGGCTTTTGTTCCGCCCCCACTGCCACCGGAGCCGCCGGTGCAACTCAGTCCGCTACAGAGTCTCCTGGAGCAAGCTACCCAGGCGCTCGGCAGGCTCGATGGCTTGGCGTCGGTCCTTCCGGATCTGTCGCTCGGAGAAGGTCATGGAATGCATGGGCGCCCTCGAGCGGTTCCTCCATGCGGACAGGCCGGACATCCCGGTGCTTGTGAGGGCCGCGTTGGTCCACGTCCAGTTCGAAACGGTCCATCCCTTCCTCGACGGCAATGGCCGGCTTGGGCGGCTCCTGATCACGTTCCTTCTCTGCGCGGCCGGCGTACTGCGCGAGCCCATCCTCTATCTGAGCCTCTACTTCAAGGCACACCGGCAGCGGTATTACGAGTTGCTCGACCGCGTCCGAACTGCCGGCGACTGGGAGACCTGGGTGGAGTTCTTCCTGACCGGCGTGCGTGACACATCCAACCAGGCTGCCGACACCGCCCGCCAGATCCTGGCGCTGATCGAGGCGGACCGCCGGGAGATTGAAAAGGTGGGCAGACCGGCGGCGTCGATGCTCCGCGTTCACCGCTTCCTGCAGGCGAACCCGATCCTCTCCATTCCGGCGGCAGCCGGGAAGCTTTCGATTTCGGCGCCCACAGTGGCAAAATCCATTGGGCACATGCGGCAGCTGGGCATGTTGCGCGAGATCACCGGGAAGCAGCGGCACCGGTTGTTCGTCTACCACCGGTACATGGATATCCTGAACCAGGGGATGGAGCCAATACCCAGATGAACGCCCGGAAAACGATACCTTGCCAAGGCCGGACGCGTGGACGCGCTACAGATCGAGATCAACGAAACGCCGTGGCTCTTCGGGGGTCTGGACGCGCCAGCGAGAAATTACCCTTAGGACTTTAGGCTACGCCACTCGCCTGGACTTGACGCGCTTTGGTTTGACGGCGGGAACGAAGCGGATTTCGACGCGCTTGCCGAGGGCGGCGGCGATGCGGCGCAGCATGGCGAGCGAATGGCCTTGGTAGTCGGCGTCCTCAAGGCGGCAGATGACGGAGGCGGTGGTGCCGACCTTCTTCGCGAGTTGACGCTGGGTGAGCGGCGCGGCGGTCCGCATCCTATAAATCAAGCGGGCGATATCGATCTCAGCTTCGGCTTGTTCGTATTCGGCGATGCGTTCGGGATCGTCGCCGATGTAGCGATCCCAGAAATACTGGAGAGTGTCGGACGAGTATCGGCGGGGACGAGCCATGTCATACCTCCTTGGGAGCGAGACTGCAAGCATACCGGGCGGGTTCCGCCCGGACCAGGTTGCGGCGACGGATTGCGCGCTGGATGTCGATATCGGGGACCTTTTGGGTCTTGACGATGCCGTGGGAAAGAACGACGGCGTCCTGACGATCGAAGAAGAACAGGATACGATACCCGACGCCACGGTACGAGGGGCGGAGCTCATAGATACCATCGCGGAGAAAGTCGGCGACGGGGCGGCGGAGTTCATGACCCGAAGCGGCGAGGAGGCGCATGTAGGCGAGGCACTTTGCGCGGGCCTTGGAAGGCAGAAGGTCGAGCCAATCCTGCATGGGAATGCGTCCATTCGCTTCGCGGAAGACCAATAGTTCCGTTGGCGGCATGCGTCCTGGAGACTATTGTTCGCAGAGTTGCGAACGGATGTCAAGAGGGGTCGGGCGGCCAGGGGTTCTGGCTGGCTTCGCTTACCCGAGCGGTCTTCCCGGCTTCCACCGAATCGGACTCGATAATCCGGATTACAATAAGTAGCCACTAGGGACACAAGCAACCGCTATGAGAAGGGAAATGGGCGACCCCGCCGGGGCACGGGATGAGGACTTTAGTTGCTCGACCGCGTCCGAACTGCCGGCGACCGGGAGACCTGGGTGGAGTTCTTCCTGGCCGGCGTGCGTGACACATCCAACCAGGCTGCCGACACCGCCCGCCAGATCCTGGCGCTGATCGAGGCGGACCGCCGGGAGATTGAAAAGGTGGGCAGACCGGCGGCGTCGATGCTCCGCGTTCACCGCTTCCTGCAGGCGAACCCGATCCTCTCCATTCCGGCGACAGCCAGGAAGCTTTCGATTTCGGCGCCCACAGTGGCAAAATCCATTGAGCACATGCG
>PLZX01000064.1 GCA_003152325.1 Bryobacterales bacterium
CTGGAAATCGGATCACTTGGAACCACTTCTTTTTTGTCAGGACTACTCCCACCAAGCATCGTTGAGAAGGTGTAGGCGTTTACTTCGCCACCGGAGCGGATTTGTGCTCCGCTACGTAGCGGGCTACGTACGCGTCGAAGGCCGCCGATAGCGCGGCGCGGGTGTGGTCGGTGCGGCCTACTTTTTTTCCTTCGATTTCCACGGCGGGGAGCAGATTGCGCGTGGTCGAGGTGATGAAGACCTCATCGGCGGCTTCGAGGTCGGAGGGGGTCAGGTCCTTTTCGATCAGCTCAATCCCGGGGACGTGGACTTCGCCCAGCAGAAGCTCGCGGGTGATGCCGGGCAGGCAGCCGGCGCTGAGTGGCGGGGTCCAGACCTGNNGACTTCGTCTAGGCCGCGCGCCTGCGCCTGTTCCACCCACGTGAGATTGAAGGCCCAGGAGAGAATCTTGGTGCCGGAAAAGGGGTTGGCGGCATGGCGGGCGTCGGAAACATAGGCCAGCTTGACGGCGGCGCCCCATTCTTTGGAATCGGCGGTGAGCGCAATTACGTCTGCGGGACGGCCGGTGGACGGGCCGGTCCACATGCCGCCGGTGTTGCGGACAATCACAAGACGGAGGGTTGCGTTGCGGGCGTTGTTGGCTTCAACCAGCTCAAGCAGCTGGCGGTGGACAGTCTCTGGCGCGATGGGGAGAGGGACGTGGAGAGCGGCGGCGTCGCGGGAGATGCGGGCCCAGTGGCGGTGGAAGGCGAAGAGGACGCCATCGGCGACGCGGATGGTGGTGAAGACGCCCCAGCCGGAGAGGAGGCCGACCTGGCCGGGAGAAAGGCCGGGTTCGGCGGCTTCGCGAATGCGGTCATTGTGAAGTACGAAACGGTGCAGCACGAAGACTATTTTAGCGCGTCGTGCTTCCAGCCCAGTTGGGAAAGGGATTGATGCGGGATTCGCGGCAGGCGGAGATGAGCTCGGGAAGACGGCTACGGCGAGCATGGAGGCGGTCCAGGAGTTGGGCGAGCTGGTCTTCTTCGCCGTCAATCCAATCGGGAGGGATGCGCTTCCATGCCTGATCGATGACTTCTTCGGGGAAGTGANNAGGGGGGATTCGGGAAAGTCCCAGTGGGGGCCGTTGAAAGCGAAGCCGTGGTCGATCATGCGGGCGACGAAGCCGGGACGGGATGCGGGCGCGCGGTCTTCGGAGCGGTGGACGAGGGCACGGTGGAAGATGCTCTGGCGGCCGTCGGCATTGGCGACCCATTTGTCGAAGACCAGAATGGCGCGGAAGTCGTCGAGGTTGGCGACTTGGGGAAGCAGGGCGTCGGGGAGGTAGTCGTAGACCGCGACGCGGTTGGGGTCGCCGGGGAATTGGGAGCCGAAGTGCCAGCCGGGCTCGATGGGGATACGTTGCGCTCCGAGGTTGAGGTGAAGCTGGGGGTTGGCGGCGAGGAACTCGGCGGTGACGCGAATGAGGGCGGTTTCGGGAACGGAGATTTTGAGGTAACCGAGGAAGACGGAGGAGAGCAGTTCGTTGACGAGGATGCGGCGGTGCTGGGGATTGTTGCGGAACTTGACGACATACCAGCAGCCGTCATCCGCTTCGAGCAGATGGGACTGAGCCCCGCCTCGCATTTTTCGCACGTGCCGGACAGCCGTAAGCGGCATGGGAATCGAGTAACCTAGAGTTTTAACACACAGGAGGATGAACGATGGCGGACAACGAATCGAACGGCGAGCCAGCCAGCACGCCGGCGCGTAGCAAGGACGAAGTGGCAGTGGAGCTGATGAAGTTCATCGCAGTGACCACGGGATATGGCAAGTCGCCGCAGGGTTCGACGGGCTTTTCGGGGAAACCGGTGGCGCGGTCGGCAGAGGAACATGCCGAAGCGCTGCTGGAATTGTTCGAGCGTTGCCGCCGCGTGCTGAATAAGGAATAGGGCGAAGAGGCCGCCCCTAGCGCTTCTTGGCCTTCTTCGCCTTCTTCGGGGGCGCCTTCTTTTTGGGTGCCAGCTTCTTAGCTGCCTTCCTAAGCAGAGCTTTTTTCACGGCCTTCTTAGGCGGAGCCTTCTTGGCGGCCTTTTTCGGCGGAGCTTTCTTGGCGGCTTTTTTCGGCGGAGCCTTCTTGACGGCTTTTTTCGGCGGAGCCTTCTTGGCGGCCTTCTTAGCTAGGGCTTTCTTGATGACGGGCTTCCTGGCAGGTGCCTTGTGGGAAGCCGAGGCTGTGGTGACGGGCTTCTTGGGCGGGGCGGGAGGAGCGGCGGCCACTGCGGGCACCGTTTGAGAAATGGGAACCGAGACGATCAACTCGACCTCCACTTCCTCGTCTTCCTCGTCCTCTTCCTCGTCGTAATCGTCGAGTTTGGAGGTTAGTTCGGAGCGCTCTTCATCTTCGTAGTCGTGAAAGTCTTCCATCTCTTCTTCGTCCTTGGCGGCGAATTTCCAACTATCGGCCATTTCGGCAAGCCTCCTGTAGCCAGCGCGTAATCACCCATAGCATACCCCTTTTTGATGGCAGGCAATAGTGAAAAACGGAATTCCGCAAGAATTCGGAAAGGTTATCGGGCGCGGGAGCCAGCGACGATGACGGGGGACTTGGCGCGGGATTTGGTAGTGGTCCTGGTTTTTGCCTGGGTGGTTTTCGAACCGGTGGGTTTCCGATGGGCGGCGGTCTGCACGGGCGGGCGTTTGGCGGGCGCTTCGGCACGCAGAGCGGCGGGGATGAGGAGGCGGTCGCCGGCCTCGGCTTGGGGAGAGGCGAGATGATTGGTGGAGGCGATGCTGGCGGGAGTGACGGTGTAGCGTTTGGCGATGTCGGCGAGGGTTTCGGAATTGCCCACGAGGTGCATGCGCCAGGCATCGCGGTGATCGGGCGGGACGAGTTGCAGGGCAGCCATCAGCTGGGCGCCGGAGCCTTTGGGCACGTGAAGCGAATACCCGGCCGGCGCGGCCGCTCTTAGGACAGCGGGATTAAGGGCAGCCAGTTCGGAGAGCGGGATTTCGGTGATATCGGACACCAAAGCGAAGCTGGTTTTGGCGGAGAGTTCGACCGAATCGTAATCGAGGGGCGGGTCCATTTGAATGCTGTCGAGGCCGTATTCGGCGGCATTTTTCTCCATGATGGTCATGGCCAGAATGATGGGCACGTAGTTGGTGGTTTCGGCGGGCAGGACGCCGCGGCTGCGGAGTTCCCAGAAATCGGCGTAGCCGGTGCGGGCGACGGCACCTTCCACGACTACGGGGCCGCAATTGTAGGCGGCTATGGCGAGGTACCAGTCGCCGAATTCCGAGTAGAGGTCGTGGAGGTGATGGGCGGCGGCGCGGGTGGCCATTTCGGGATCCATGCGGTCGTCGGTCAGGGGTGTCTGGCGGAGGCCGTACTGGTTGCCGCGGAACTTGACGAACTGCCACATACCGCCGGCGGCCTTGCTGGACATGGCGCGGGGGATGAAGCCCGATTCAGCCTGGGCAAGGTGGATGAGTTCCTGGGGCACGCCTTCTTCATCGAGGACGCGCTGGATCATGGGGCGGTAACGGCCGGAACGCTGGATGGCGTTGACGATGGTCTTGTGGCCGTGGTTCATGAAGTAATTGATATAGCCGAGGACGGTGTCATTGACGGTGAGAGGGAGCTGAGAGACGGTGGCGGCGACTTGCTCGCGGACCTTATCCTTGAGCTTGGGGTCGACCGGGAAGGTCATATCGAGGATGTCCTCGAGGGGCGCCTTTTCGAACTTACCGTCGTCAACGATGGCGGAGGCGCCCATGCCGGCGAGGTCGAAGCGATGGATGGCGTCGGTCATGTCGTCGAGTTTGTTGTCGAGTTCCTGGCGGTTGGAGGGATCCTGGTCGAAGGCGTCGAGGAGGAGGTCGATGGCTGAATCGAATTCGCGGCGCGCAGTAGGGATGTCGTTGGACTGATAGGCCTGCTTGCCGCGCTGGAAGGCCTGGTTGGCGCGCTGGATGGAGAGATCGGCGCGCGATGCGCGGTCGGTGAGCTGGAGGCTGGTGAGCAGGTGTGGCGGCATCTGGTCGACGAAGGGATTGATTTCGGGAGGGTCGTCAAACCGGGTCGCAGTGGGGGCTGCGAGAGCGGGAGGGAGGAAGGGAGAGCGGAAACGGGAGGGCTGATTGAAGGAGCACGCGGCGGTCGTTAGGAGCGCGACTAGTGCGGAGATGCCGGCGAGCGGCTTCCTTCGAACGTGCATCAACAGTCTCGACTCATGAAAATAAACGACTTGCGCGGGCGGAGCCCGGTGCAGAGCCATTAAAAGGCTACACCAGCGTTACAGGGTAGCGCAACCGGGCTGTCCCGAGGAGGGCCGCGGGTTGCGCGCTACTCCTCTTCTTCCTCTTCGCCGGACTTGGCGGCTTTGGCGGCGGCGATGATCTTGTCGGACTGGAGTTGCGGGACGTAATCGTAGTGGTCGAATTCCATGTGGAAGGAAGCGCGGCCCTGGGTCATGGCGGTGAGGTCGTTCTGGTAGTTGAGCATTTCCGACATGGGGACCACGGCGCGAATGAACTGGGTGGAGCCCTTGGTTTCCATACCGGAGATGCGGCCGCGACGGCCGTTGAGGTCTCCCATAAGGTCGCCTGCGTACTCGACGGGAGCCTGGATCTCGACGTTCATGATGGGTTCGAGCAGGGCCGGTTTGGCTTCCAGCATGCCGGCTTTGAAGGCTTTTCGGGCCGCCAGTTTGAAAGCGAGTTCGGAGGAATCGACATCGTGGTAGGAGCCGTCGTAGACAGTGACCTTGAAATCGACCATGGGGTAACCGGCGAGGTAGCCTTTCTCAGCGATTTCGATGATGCCTTTTTCGACGGCGGGGATGAAGTTCTTGGGGATGGACCCGCCGAAGATCTCGTTGGCGAATTCGAACTTGGCGCCGCGCGGGAGGGGCTCCATCTTGATCCAGCAATCGCCGAACTGGCCGTGACCGCCGGTCTGCTTCTTGTGGCGGCCTTGCACGTCGGCCTTGCCACGGATGGTTTCGCGGTAGGGGATCTTGGGCGATTTGAGGGCGACGTCGACGCCGTAGCGCTTCTTCATGCGGCTGACCACGATTTCGACGTGCTGCTGGCCGGTGCCGGCCAGAAGGAACTCACGGGTTTGGGGATCGCGGTAGAAGCGCAGAGACTGATCCTCTTCGAGGATGCGGTGAACGGCCTGGCCCATGCGGTCTTCGTCGTTGCGGGATTTGGCTTCGATGGCAAAGGCGATGGAGGGCTCAGGCAGTTTGACGAGGGGATAGCTGATGTTGATGCCCTTTTCGGCGAGGGTGTCGCCGGTGAGAGTATCCTTCAACTTGGCGACGGCGCCGATATCGCCGGCCTGAACCTCGGTGACGGGTTGGAGGGTCTTGCCTTGCGGGCTGGCGATGTGGGCGAAGCGCTCGGGAGCGTTCTTGGTGAGGTTCTGGAGGTTGGCGTCATTCTTGACGACGCCGGTGTAAACCTTAAAGAAAGTGATGCGGCCGGAGAAGGGATCGGCCGTAGTTTTGAAGACGAATATCGAGGCCGGGCCGGCGGCGGAGATTTTCTGCTCGCCTTCGGCGCCGTTGATGGTGGCGGTGACCGTGCCGCGCTCGATAGGAGACGGCAGGTTATCGACGATCAAATTGAGGATGAGGTCGGTGCCGATGTTGTGGAGTGCGGAAGCGCACAGCACGGGGAAGATGCGCAACTCGCGAATGCCCTGGCGGAGGCCATCGACAATGTGCTCGACGGGTAGAGTGCCCTTGTCGAAGAATTCTTCCAGGAGGGCGTCGTTGCCCTCGGCGACCATTTCGATGAGCGCTTCGTGGGCCTTCTGAGCGGCATCGGCGAGCGAGGCGGGGATGTCGGCCTCCTTGCCCTTACCGTCGCCATCGGGCGTGTAGGTGAAGGCCTTCATGCGGATGAGATCGACAATTCCCGAGAACTCGCGTTCGGAGCCGATGGGGATTTGAATGGGGACGGCGGCGCGGCCGAACATTTCCTGGACATTGGAAAGGGCGCGATCGAAATCGGCGCGTTCGCGATCGAGCTTATTGATAATGACGGCGCGGGGAAGCTTGAAATCCTCGGTGAACTGCCAGACTTTTTCGGTTTGGACTTCGACGCCGGCGACGCCATCGACGAGGACTAACGCGGCGTCGGCCGCAACCAGAGCGGCGCGCGCATCGTTGATAAAGATGTTGTAGCCGGGAGTGTCGAGGATGTTGATCTTGGCTTTTTTCCACTCGGCGACGGCGACGGCCGTGGAGATGGAGATTTTGCGAGAGACTTCCTCGTCGTCAAAATCGGTGATCGTGTTGCCCTCATCGACGCGCAGCAAGCGGCTGGTGGCGCCGGAAGTGAAGAGCAGGCCGGCGGTGAGCGTGGTTTTGCCGGAATCGCCGTGGCCCACCAGACCGACGTTCCGAATGTCCTTGCCTTCGTAGACTTTCACGGAATAAGCCCCCTGAATTAAAACGGAATGGTAACACACGGAAGGGCGGGAACTTGTTCAGGGGCGGGGCCGCATCATTGAAGCGGGATATATGGGGCCAGGTGGGGCGGTTGCTGGTCGGGTTCGACGAGCCAAACGGTGCGGTCGTGGAAGTAGCGGATGAGTTGCTGATCGTCCGGGGCGCCCATTTCACGGGCCCAGACGACCTTGGCATGGTCGATATCAGCGCGGTTGTAGACCCACTCTTTGCCCAAATTGTGGTCGGAGGAATAGCGAACGATGGCCAGTTGAGGCCCCGGAAGGTTTTCGAGGCGCCGGAGAACGCGAGCCCGGTCGAGGTCGCCGGGATAGGGAGGCGCGGGGTGGGGATCGATGATCTGCTGGAGGAAGGCGGCGACGCACAGCAGCGGAACCGCGCGGGCGAGGAAGAGGCCGGCCTGGTGGCTGCCGATGCGCGTGTGACGCAGGTGGCGCATCGATTGGAGGATGATGACGTAGAACGCGCCGGCCATGGGGGCGAGGTAGTGCGCCTGGGTGTATCGCGCCGGCGCGAGGCCAATGAGGAAGAATATGCCGGCGAGGAGCCAGAAGCGCGTGCGGCGGTCCTTCAGGATCAGGCGGAAGGCGAGCAGGGGGATGGACAAGGCGAGGCCGAAATAATAGCGCCAGACTCCGCGGACTTTGTAGGCTGCCGCGACCAGCCAGCCGTCCAGAGTGTCTTGCAGTTTAGCGCCCTGCAGACCGGGCTCAGCCTCCACATAGAATCTGCGCAGCAGTTCGTGACGGTAGACCGGCTCGGGACGGAAGCTTTGCCAGAGGAAGAGCGACGTCACGGCATAGGTTTCGCGATTCAATTGGTAGGGCATGCAAAAGGGATCGCCCGTTACACGGCTGTTGTAATAGCAGGTGGCCAGCGCGGCGGGCAGAAGGACCAGTGCCAGTGGGAGCGCCACGTTTCCGAGCACGGTGCGCAGACGGGGCTTGCGGGTGAAGACGCACAGGAGCAGCGCAATGGCGGCGGGGATGGTGGCGATCAACCCTTCATAAGGGCGGGTGTTGGCCAGGATCGCCACTCCCAGACCCATGAGCAGTGCGTGGCGCGCTTGCGGGCGACGCAGGATGCGAGGAAGGGCGCCAAACAGAAGGGCTCCGCCGATGGCAGCGAGTGCGGTGCCGAAATAGGAGTTCATCCAACTGTTGAAGGGCCCGAGACGCATGGCAACCAGCAAGCCGCCGAGGAAGGCCCAGCCGGGTGGGAACCAACCCTGCAACATCCAACAAAAAACCGAACAGAACAGCGCGGCGGAGAGAAGCACTCCGAACCAGGGGTTGCCGAGAACCTGGCCGGCAGCGAGAGCCAGGCCCTGGCCAGGAGGGTACATGGACATGTAGGTAGGGAACTGGATGATGTGGAAGCTTTCGAAGTGCGCCCACATCGGATGGGTGTTGTTGGTGAGGCGGCCGGAGGCGAACGTGTCGCCGGCGAGGAGGTACGAGAATTCGTCGTGGATCGAGGGTTGGGGAGGCGGCAGGCGCCGGAGCTCCGCGGTGCGCACCAGGAGAACCAACAGGCCGCATAGGACGGCGGCGAGGCGCTGGCGCCGGGCGATGTTGGTTCCGAAGCGCTCCAGGCTGGAGAAAGATTGCGCGAGTTGCGCCAGGAGCGAGCCCATCGACTCAATATAGCTTACGAAGGCGCGAGAACCGGGGCCGAGCAGTAGTGCTAGGCGCCGATGACACCGGTCAGGGGGCTGCTGGCGGTGGCGTAGAGTTTCCTAGGCATGCGGCCGGCTTCGTAGGCCAGGCGGCCGGCTTCCACGGCGAGATTCATGGCGCGCGCCATTTTTTCGGCGTCATCGGCGGCGGCGATGGCGGTGTTCATCAAGACGCCATCGGCGCCGAGTTCCATGGCGATGGCAGCGTCGGAGGCGGTGCCGACACCAGCGTCGACGATCATGGGAACCTCCGTGATCATCTCGCGGAAGATGCGCAGATTGATGGCATTCTGCACGCCGAGACCGGAACCGATCGGAGCGGCGAGCGGCATGACAGCGGCTGCGCCGGCGTCGATGAGCTTGCGGGCGTTCACGATGTCGTCATTGGTGTACGGCAACACGACGAAGCCTTCCTTCACCAGGATGCGGGTGGCTTCGAGGAGGCCGGCATTGTCGGGGAAGAGAGTTTTTTCGTCGCCGATGACTTCGAGCTTGACCCAATTGGAGAGGCCGACTTCGCGGGCGAGCATGGCGGTGCGGACGGCGTCGTCGGCGTTGTAGCAGCCGGCGGTATTGGGGAGGATGAAGATCTTGGTTCGATCGATGTAATCGAGCAGGGACTCTTTGGAGCGGTCGGTGAGGTTGACCCGGCGGACGGCAACCGTGACCATGTCGGCCCCGCTGGCCTGGTGACAGCGCTGCATTTCCTGAAAACTGCGGTACTTTCCCGTTCCTACGATAAGGCGCGAGCGGAACTCGCGACCGGCAATCGATAAAATTCCCGACATGCCCTCATTGTAACTTCACCGCCGTTACAGATAGTGCAGCAGCAGGAGTCCGGTGGTGGAGATCAGCAGCGACGAAACCAGCGGAATCCGCCATAAACGGCCCGGAGCGGTGGGTTGGGTAAACGCCGGAGGCTCGACGCCGGTGGCACTGTTGGTTTCGACGGCCGGAGGCGCGGGAGCGATGGGTGTGGATGGCGCGTCTGGCGATGGGGACGAGGGTCCGCTGATGCGCTCCGCGGCTTGGCGGCAGATCTGGCCAATGGCGAGGATGACCTCAAGCGCGTTGTGTTCGCTTTCACGGAGGCGGTTCTTGATGTCGCCCAATTCCCGCTCTTTCTGTGCGGCCTCAGCACGCAGAGGCGAGAGACTCTCGTCGAGGCTTGCGGCGACGGCTGCTGCCGCCGCGGCGCCGATACGGGCCTCGATGGTTTGCTCCAGGGAGCTGGCGCGGGCGGTCACTTCCACGGAAACCTGATCGGCGATGAGAGTGGAGACGGCTTCCCCGAAGTGATTCAATTCATCCACGACGGCGGTGCGGAGCACCAGCATCTGTTCGAGGAACTGGCTCTGGACTTCCTTAATGCGGGCTTTGTTGGAATCGGCGCCGGCGGTGTTCTGGGTGCGCAGGGCATCCAGCTCAAGCGCCACTTTGGATTCCAGGGCGGCGACGCGGCTTTCGATCTTGAGCGACTGCTCCTGCAGTTTGGCGTCTACCGCGCCGACGATGGCTTCGAGAACCTTGTGATCGAGTTGCGCGGATGGAGCGGGGGCGTGCTCGACGCGGGCGAGGCGGTGTTCGATTTCAGCGAGGCGGTCGGCCAAGGGATGGTCGTAAGGCTCGGGTGGAGTTTCCGCGGGACGGCGGACGTTCTGAGTGAGTTTCATCCCCACCGCACCGAGGGCCAGGCCACCCCCAAAGGTAACGGCAAGGGTTTGCCAAACGGAGGAATCGCGACTACTCTCCATATAACATAATGTACAGGAAATGTTTTGGGCGGGGAAGAGTTAATCATTCCCCGCGAACGCGAATAAAGACGAAACAGACAGCGCCCTAGCCCAGGATTTTCTTCCTCAGCCCAGCCGCATCGAATTCGGCGGCGCGGTAGATCTCGCCGGGTTTGCCGGAGCGCGAGAAACGGTCCATGCCGAAGACGCGCGATTGGAAATCGGCGGGCAACAGGAACGGATACAGGAAGCCGGGCCAACCGTTGTGGAGTGTGACGACGTATTGGCGCTCGTCATCGGCGAGGACCTCCTGGGCCTTAGCAGGATTGTCGCGGCGGAGTTCTTCGTAGAGCTGAGGCGAAGTGACGGCCACGATCTTTACGTCGAAGCGCTCTTCGATTTCCGTGAGGATCTCGAGCGTATTGGCCATCACCTGTCCGCCGCTGATGGCCAGCACCTTCTTGGGCTTGCTATTTTCGCGGAAAGGTTTGAAGACATAGGCGCCGTTGACGGCTTCGCGTGCGGGGGGAACGCCGTTGCCGCGTTTTAAGACCGGGGTTCCGGGACGCACGGCCGAGAAGACCACGGGCTCGCCGCGCTGGGCGGCGTGGAAGAGCATCTCGATGGCTTCGTTGGCGTCGAGCGGTTTGTAGACTTTGATGCCGGGATAGGCGGTNNCCGGTCTCGGGGCCGTCGTGGGCGGCGAGCATGATGAAGAAGGCGCGCGCGTCGGGGTTGACGTCGTTATTGATGAGCGTCATTCGCACGGAGTTGGCCATCATGCAGGTGAAGACGCCGTAGGTGGCGAAGGCAGTGAACGGGCGGAAGCCGCCGGGGAGCACGTCCTGGGCGATAGCGCACGACATCATGGCCATATTCTGTTCGGCGATGCCGAAGCGGATGCCGCGGCCGAGGGGGTTGCGCGGGTTCATGACGCCGTAGACGTTTTCGGCCTTGCCGGTGAGGATGGACTTCATGAGGTCGCCCGCGCCGATGTAAAAGAAGGCGGAGTTCTTCATGGCCCAGGCGAACCAGGCCTCGGTGGCTTTGCGGGTGGGGACGGAATCGCCTTCGTTGAAGACGAGTTCGGGAGGCAGGATGTCAGGGCGAACGAGTTGGCGGTAGTCGGCGATGGGCCGGCCGGCGAGCGCGGCTTGCATCTGCGTGACGAGGCCGGCTTCGGCGGGAATGAGCGAGGCGGCGGCATCGAGGCGGGATTCGAAATAGTCGAGTTCGGGAGCGGCGAGTGCGGCGGTGACCAGGGCGAGATCGGCGTCGGGATTGCCAGGCACAGGGAAGCCGAGAGTGTGCATCGCTTGCACGTACTCGTCGTGCTTGAGCGGCATGCCGTGGGAATCGGCGGTGTTCTCCAGACGGCCGTAATGCAGGCCCTTGGTGGTGTGACACATGACGACCGTCGGGCGCCCGGGACCGAAGCCGGACGCGGCCAAGCGGTAAGCGTAAGCTAGTTCGCGGATGTTTTGGCCGTCAACCTCGATGAGGTTCCAACCCTGGCTGAACCAGTGGTTGAGATAGGGCGCGGGAAGCGCTTCGGCGATGGGACCATCAATGCCGAAGGTGTTGAAGTCGAGCGTGACGATCAGGTTTTCGACGCCGAGGCTGGAAGCGAGATTGCGCGCTTCGTAGCTCATGCCTTCTTCCGTCTCGGCGTCCCCGCCGATCACGAAGGCTTTGGTGGGGAGGCCGCAGGAGCGGTGCAGGACGGCGAAGCCCAAGCCTGCGGAGAAGCCGTGGCCGGAGGAGCCAGTGGAGGTGTCGGCGAAGGCGTATTCGGATTCCACGTGGCCGCTGGGGCCGCCCCAGCGGCGGAATCGCGCGAGTTGTTCGGGGAAGACGGCGTTACCGGCATCCTTGCCGGCCAGGGTGAAGCCCTTGCGACGCAAGGTCTCGTAGATGAGCGCGACGGTGGAGTGAAAGAGCGGCGAGCAGTGGCCGGCGGACCATACCACGCGGCTGCGGCCGGGGTGCTTGGGACGCCGGGCGTCGAAGCCGAGAACGCCGCTCGATAGAAGGGTGAGCACTTGCTCGGCCTTGGACGAGGAGCCGCCGGGGTGGCCGGATTGCGCGGCATCCACCGCGGCGAACAGGAAGCCGCGGACCACGCGGCAGAGTTCGGCGATTTTCGGCTCGTCGATTTCGGGCAGTGGGTCGAGCGACAGGCCCTTGAGGTTGAGGTAAGCTCCTCCCTCGGCCCGGTATTCGAGCCGGGAAGGCTCAGTCGAAGCAAGCGCTTCGCGCGCTTCCTTCTCTAACAAATTGTAAGTGGCGGCGGCAACTGGCATGATCAACCTCTAAATCAGTATTCTATATCCATTTACCCTATTTTGCCCAAAAGCACCCTGCCGCGGGTGGTGCTAAGCTCGATCTATTCAAAGCATATGAAGATCGCGTGTATTGGCGGCGCTCACGTGGACC
>PLZX01000280.1 GCA_003152325.1 Bryobacterales bacterium
GATGGCATTGTCGACAAACTTCCAGCCGTCGATGGTGAAAGCGCCGGGCACGTCGTGATTGTTAATCACGTATGCGGCCGAGCCTTTGAACTGGCGGTTGAAGTTTACCGCAGGCTTCTGCCGCGACGCCTCCGCCACGATGAACTGGTAGATACTCTCGAGGGCGTTGAACTGCGCCAGATAAGATCGCGCCGACTCGACCGTCTCGCCTTCGTTATTCGAAGAAAACGGATTGGCAATCAGTAGCTCATCCGCGTAGAAATCGAATTGCCTGCGGGCCAGCGCGGCCCGGTCGGCGTCGATCTGGCGTCCGGCCGCCCAGCGCTCGTAGAGCAGCGGCGGGAGAAACGCCTGTGTGCTCTTTTCGTGGTTTGACGTCGTGATGAGATAGGCCTTCAAAGTGTCGTAAGTCGGCTTATACTCGTCGTTCGGCCCGGGTTTGGCGGGCAGTTTGCGGAGCCACTCCAGGAGCGAGGTCTGGGTGGAGCCGAAGAGTAACTGCTGAAAGCGGCTGAAGTAGAGACGCCGCGCGGTCGGGTAGAGATCGCTGCCGACGTATAGTCCCCACCGCAGGCTCCACGGCGCGCCTTGCCGGTCGTACATCGAGAGGAGTTCCACGCTGTCCCGCAACGTGTCCAGGCGCGTCAGGGAATCGGTGGATGGCAGTTCCTGCGCGGCGCCGCCGGATTCGGATTGTCCGATGCCGCGGGCGGCTTCTTCCACCCGCGATTCGAGGGCGCGGTTGCGGAAGTAAGAGACCGTCATCCCGATCGACCAGGCGACGAACAGCCCGGCCGCGGCCGCGGCCAGGATGCGCCGCATCATCTCGGCCCGCACGCTCTGCGCGCTGGCCCCCATGGCGGCGCGGTCCCGCAGGATCACGTCGCTGAATAAGTGCCCTAAGAACAACCACTGTGGCGTGCGCCGCGTGCGCACGGAAGACGTCGGGGAAGAGACTGGCCCTTCATCGCTCAGCATTCCCTCGAAGAACCCGGTGGCGCCGCGTTTCGATTTGGCCAGAGGGGCTGATGCGATGCGCGCGGCCGGCATCGATTCCTTCACTACTACCGGCCGGACGCCGGAAAAATAGAAGCCCCGCAAAAAAGGATTCACGCGCAACTGGCTGGGGCGCCCCAGGTCCACCAGAAACCGCACCGTGGAGTTGCGGAGCTTGCGGTACTCACGGGGAAACTCGTAGACCGCGGGTAGCTTGGATGCATCATTCTCCCGCGCCAGAAACGGCAGACGCTTTTCGCACAGCGCGTGAAAGAGGTCGTCGAAAGCCACGGTCAGGCGGCGCGACTCTTCTTCGGCGTAAACCCCGCCGCTCTCCCTGGTGTTGCGAATCGGGAGTGTCACGCCGAGCGTCTGGTGAACTTCTTCCTCAGTCAGATTGCCGACGAAATCGGTAAAAAAGCCCAGCCGGTCGAGTTTGCTGAAGATCACGTAAATCGGCAGCCGGATGCCCAGAGCGTGCGAAATCTCGCCGAGCCGCGCCTGCAAATTGCGAGCCGTGGACGCCACCGCCTCGTCCGCGCCCGGCTTCAGGAAGCTCTCGCTGTCCACGCAAGCGATCACCCCGCGCGGCGGCTGCGGGCGGAAGAACAGCCGGCGCCGCCGTGGTTGCAGGCGCTTCACCAACCGCATCCAGCGTCCCGGTTCCCCCAGCAGGCGGCCGCCCGCTTCCACGAATACTGATTTTTGCGCCAGCCAGATGTTGACCGGACGCGTGGGAACCACGTTGTTATCCTGATGGACTTGGCCCGCCAGCAGCTCCGGCTCCACGCCGGAGTGTACGAACAGGCTGGTCTTGGCGGCGCCAGTTTCGCCGATCAGAAAATAGACCGGCATGCTGCCCAGCTTGGCTTCCTTGCCCACCATGGAAGCCGCCAGGCGCACTTCGGCATCGCGCACGAACGATTCGATCTCGCGCTCTTCGGCGGCCGCCTCCACCTGCCCGCTTTGCGCCCCTGACTCTTTCTGGCGCTGCCGCTTCTGGCGCCACCAATAGAAAAAGCCAAACAGCGAGAAGGCCAGCCCCATGAAGAGCACCCGCACGATCATTTCGGCAGTGCCCGACAGGTGCAAAAGCCCCGTAACAATCCAGGAGACTGCTACAAAGACCACTAAGAAGAGGGCCGAGAGTAAATAGAATCCGGAGAATCCCATGGCGGGGTTACGGACGCCCCCTGCTGGAGAGTTGGTTCAGAGAAGACACACCCGAGCTCAGAGTGAAGTGATACACCGGGTACAGCAGCAGCGCGAGTCCGGCGCAGACTCCGGCCACGATGAAGAGACGGCGCATCCACGGGTCCGAGCGCAGCGGCCCGGCTGTTTCGGCCGGCAAGGCCCAGTTAGGCGAAAGGTCCACGCCGGATTTGCGGATGCGCTTAATCTTGTCTTCGGTCTGGCCCATCAATGCCCGTAAGTCGCCCTTGGAACTGATGCTATAGCGCCCCAGATAGCCGAGCAGCAGGCAAAGATAGTAAACCTCCAGCAGATCGGCCACTTCCGGAGAATCGCGCCGCCCCAGTATCTCCTGCAGGTTTTCGAAGAACATTTCGCCCGCCACGTGCCGGCCGAATAGTTCTTCCTGTAGCGGCTTGCGCACCCAGTCATTAAAGACCGGCTTCCGTAGGTTCAGAATGGATTCGTCCAGAAATGCCACCAGGGCGAAGACTCCCGACTTCACGTCCTCGTCGGTGTAGCCTCTCGTCTTGGCGTTCTGGTCCGCTGTCTTGATGGCCTGGATTACCTGGTTGCGGAAGACATCCGCGTTGTTGACTTCCTGCCGGTGCGACCGCACGCGCACAATGGCCGTGAATAATTCCTGAAAAAAAAGAGCGAGATTGTCGGGCCAGGCGGTCACGGACGGAGCGGCGGCATCTTCCAGGTTCGGCACAGAAGAAATCCTTTACGACTCTAGTATCACCGACAACTCAATCTCCGGGTCGGGTAATTCACCGGGCACGTAGAGGCCGATCTCCCGGGTTTTGACCAAATGCTCCCAGCAAGGGCCGGACTTGTCAATCGCAAAATACTGGAATTCGATTTTGGCTGATAGCGACGGCGGCGGCACCGGGATGTGCGACAGCTTCAGCCCGTATAAGGCGCGTTCCACCAGCTTGGGAACGAACTCCCGCGAGCAGAGTTTCACCAGCCGCGGCGTGCGCTCAATCAGGTCTGCCTCTCCGATTCCGCAGCGGATGCCGAAAATCCAGCGCGAGCGGTTCAGCGTCCGCTCGTCCACGATCCGCCCTTCGTAGAAGTATCGCGCCGCCGCGGCCAAAGAGATCTGGACGCAATTGCTCGGCACAATCAACTCCAGGTGCGCACGGATATGCCGGTCGAGCGCCTCAAAGCACTCGGACAGCCGGGCGTGATCGTAGACCGGCAGCGCGCTGGGGTGGGAATCGAAACTGAACGTGCACAGCGCTCCGGCCAGCCGCGATAATTCCACGAACAGCTCTTCCGGGTGTGCGCGCTTCGAGACGCACAGATGGCGCAACGGCGCCAGGCTTGAATTCACGCAGTGCAGGAACCAGGCGTTGGCGATTCCCTCGGCCGAGAAGCCCGATACCGTGTTGCTTCCCAGGTCCTTGGGGCGCACCACCGTCCGGCACTTTTCTTCTAGCAGTTCGATGAGCCGCCGCAACATCGTCATCAGCGGCGGCGATGCGCTCACTTGCAGCAGCGGTGGGACGAAACGTTCGTCGAAAACGAATTGCCCGGTGCCTTGCCGCCGCACGCACGCAATCTGCAGCGTGACCATCCCTGCGGCGCTTTCCGCGCCCAACAGGAAACGAATATTCTTGTGTCCCAGTTGAATCATCTTGACGTCGCGGCCGGTGTTTTCGTCCGGCAGGGGCTTTTCTTCGGCGCGATACCGCACTGCCTCCCGCGCGTCTTCTTCCGTCAACGCGCAGTTGGAGCCGTCCGGCCGCCGCGCGGGCACGGCTAGATAAACATCCAGGCTATCCTGCATCGGCGGGAAAATGTCCGTGATGTGACGGGACGCCGGCAGCTCGTCAAATTCCGGCATGTGAAAGCTCAAACCATCGGGGAACAGACCGCGCGCGTGAACCAGCGAAAGGGTTCCATTCCCGAGCGCTTCGCCATTCAGCTCATAACCGTTGAAACCGAATGGACGGAACCAGAGACTCGCCGTGGAGAACTCGATGGAATCTTCGAAGTAGCGGTTTTGAGCCTGGAAATGGTGGGGGCCCAGATACATCCCCTCCGACCAGACCACCCTGGAGAGACTCTTCATCCTTATACTCTTCCTCCGGCATTATGAGCCGTTGACATCCGCGCGCAAGGTGTCATCATCATAATACAGCGGTTTCCGACTGCCGCCGCTATGAGTTTCTACAAGAAATACGAATTGGAACGGTTGATCGCGGATGGGGAAGCCAAGACGTTCCGCGCCATCGAGAACTCGACTGGCCGCTTGGTATACCTCCATCTTTTCAATCCCAGCGGCCAACGGCTGCTCGCGATCTTGAAGTCCAAGTTGGGGAGCGTTCCCGGAAAACCCGTGGCGCCCTTGCTTGAGATCGGAGAGTTCGCCGGCTCCACCTACGCGGTCACGCTGCTGATCGAACCGTTCTCCGGCTTGCGGGAGTGGGTCGCCTTAAACCTCGACACATCCGACCCGAAGATGGCGGAGACCTCGCTCCTGTTGGATTTACCGCCACAAGCCGGGTCGTCGGAAGCCGCGCCGGTGGAAACGACCCCCGTGCCACCCTTGGTCTCTGAGATCCGCGTGCCGCCCGCGCCGTCTCCGATTCCGTCGCCGCCAGTGGCCGCCCCGCCGACCCTGCTGGCGGACCAGGCCGGGGACTTCACTCGGATGTTCGTTGCGATGCCGCCGCCGAAAGAGAATCTGGTGCCGCCGGCCACCCCGCTTCCCCCGCCACCGCCAGTCGCCACGCCGCCAAGCCTACTCGCGGACCAGGCCGGAGAGTTCACGCGGATGTTCGTTGCGGTGCGGCCGCCGAAAGAAATCCCGATGCCGCCGNNACCGGCTGCCCCACCCGCGGCGGCGCAAAGCCAGGGCGGCGAATTCACCAGGCTGTTCCAGGAACCGCTAGGCTCCGCCGAGCCACTCAAACCGCCTCCGCCGCCCGCCGCTCCGTCGCCCGCGTCCCGCCGCCCAGGCGCGTCAGTCCCGCCGGCTGCGCCGGATTCCCCGTGGCCCGCGTCTTCGGTCAGTGACGCCTCCCCGGAAACCAGCCAATTCACGCGCTTGTTCGGTTCGCGGCTTTCCGGTGAGTCTATTGATATCGAGAAGGAACATGCCAGCGCCGCTCAATCGGCTCCGCCGGATAGCCGGCCGTTTCAGCAGGCCGGCGAATTCACCCGCATGTTCGGTCCCACTACCGGTGTGGCCGATACCGCCGCCCCCGCACCCAATGCGCCGCCTCCCCCGCTCAACACCGCCACCCGCATGGCTTCCGCGTCTGGTATGTTCGGGACCACTCAGGACCTAGCCAAATACGCCGCCGAGGCGCTGGCGGCATCGAAGCCCGCCGACGCCGGGCCCGGTGAGTACACGCGCATGTTCGGTCCTCGGGACAAGCCGGGAGAGGATCATCAGGCCGCTCAGCCGCCCGCCGCGCCCAAACCGCCGAACCCCGAAATGCAGCCGCCCAAGAAATCCCGAAAGAATCTCATCATCATCATCTCGGTGGTCGCAACCGTGTTGATCCTGGCGATCGTCCTGGTGATCGTTCTAGGCCGCAGTTCTCACTAGGTTTCGTCGCGACTCAGCTTTCAACCTCCGGCCAATACGCGAGGTTCCAGCAGCGCTACGCGCTGGCGGGCTTTGTGGCATGCGGATGCCAGACCCCGGTCAAACGTCACGAGCGTAGCTTCTGTGACCTGGCTGACCGCAAGCAGATAGCAATCGCCAAGCGCTTTCGGCGACGACAGGCGGGAAACCGAACGGGTTGCCGCACGAAAGGCCACGTCAAGTTCAAACGCCTCCTGCCGGATTTCGACTCGCGAATCCTCAAGCCACCGGTCGTACACCTTCCAGGCCTGGCCGATGGTCCGCACATCCTTGCCCATCACCGCGGACGTGGCCAGCAATCGCAACAGCCCGAGTTGCGAGAACCGGCAAAAAAAGAAACGGTTGTCCTCCTGCCGGGAAAACCAGGTCCACGCGGCATCCGAGTGCATGTGGTTGGCCCAGCTCAAGGCAAGCCACACGTTCAGATCAGGCAAATAAGACGTCGTACGGATTCTCCCTGTCGGGACTACCAGCGGCGGGCTTGCCTTTTTTCCCCACCAGGGGTCCCGTCACGTACCGCGATGGCTGCGGCCGAAATTTGCTCTCGATGGCGCCGGTAATCAGCGAACGAATCGAGATGCGCTCTGCCGCCGCACGCCGCCGGAGCGCGGCATGAAGATCGTCTGGAATATCGATCGTGGTTCGAACGCTCATGCCATAATTATGTCACTTCCCGTTCTCCGGCGCTCGGCAAACCCGCTAGCCGGCCGGCATTGGGCCTAGGGAAGCGCTGAGCCTTCCTGCGGTAGCAGCACAATCACCTCGGCCTGCGGATTCTGGAAATCGCCCGGCACATAAGCCGCAATGTTTCGCGCCCGCCCGATCGCTTCCCAAGCCACCCCCGCCTGGTTCAAGCTGAAGTACTGGTGGTTCAGCTTGATCGGGATGGTCGTGGGCGGCGACATCACGTGCGTCAGTTGCACGCCCGGCAACGCCTGGCGGATCAGGTGCTCGATGTGGCTGGCCGAGCAGATCTTGATCAACTGCGGCGCCTTTTGGATGAGTTCCCCCTCATCCATATCGGCTTGAATCGCCAGGTACAGCCGCGTGTTCTCCAGAAACCGGTCTTCGAATATCGACGCCGCATAAATCGATGGCCGGATCAGCTTCAGCGGCAACGACACGTAGTTGCTCGGAATCACCGTCTCCAGCAGATCGCGCAGCTTGTTATCCAACTCCTCGAAGCAGGCCCCCAGCCGTTCGTGATCGTACACCGGCAAATCCCGCGGCTGCAGCCGCAGCGAAAATGTGGTCAAAGTTGAGGCCAGTGACAGCATCAGCCGGAACAGTTCCTCCGGATGCCCATGCTTGGTTTCAAACAGGTGCCGCAGGTGCGGAAAATGCAGGTTCATCGTATAGAGCAGCCAGAAATTCGCGATGTCGGCCGTGGTGAACTCGGCCAGACTCTGGTTTTTCTGCCGCCGCATTCCCGCCAGCGCGCTCGATTTCGCCGACAGGATTTCGATCAGCCGCCGCGCGATCGAAAGAATAAAATCGTTCGCCGAAAAATCCAGCAGCGGCGGCGCAAATTTCGCATCCAGTTGAAAGCTGTCGCCCGTCCGCAGAACCCGCGCCACCGGCATCGTGACGCAGCCGCCCTTCGGCTCGCCCTCCACCAGCAGCCGGAAATTCTTGCGTGCGTATTGCACCGGCTTCTCCGATGCGCCCGAGTTCTCGTCGCGGAACGATGCCACTTCCGCCAGGTAGCGCGTGTCCATCCCCCGTTCCCGCATCGACAGGTTGACGCCGCTCACGCGGTAGTCGGGAATCGCCAGAAAGATGTCGAGCGAAGCCTGGCCCGGCTCGAAATACGCGGCCAGCGGCTTCACCGGCGGAGCCGGGTCGGAGTCGGGAATGTCGAACGGCAGGCCATCCGGGAATAGTCCCGCGGCTGCGTGCACCGCAAAGGCTCCCGTGACCAGGGATTCCTGGTTGATCTGCAGCTTGCTGAAGCCCCACGGGCGGAACTGCAGCGCTTCCAGGCGGAATTGCAGAACGCTTTCGACGAAGCGATCCTGCACCTGCAGATGTTGGGGGCTGAGAAACGTCCCCTTAGCCCATATGACTGGCTGCAGGATGCGCATGTTGAAACAAAGTTAGCAGAGAGCGCGGGAAAAGGGCAATGATTCCTTTATCCCCACCGTCCCGCCAGTGGTGCCGCCGGGTCGGCCACGGATTGGAACCGCATCAGCAACGCCGAGTCGCCGTTCTTCGACGAAGCCAGCGGCATTACGCCTTCGTCCGCGATGCGCTCCGCCGCGCGGTCCGTCAACCAGATCTCGGCCGGTGGCGTCATCACCGATTCGCTGCCCCGCCGGTATGTGTGCACCGCCAGCCCGTCCACTTCGCTCACCAGGCCGGGATGCATTTGCCATCTCCGGCGGTTGAACGCCTGGCCGATCAAACAGGCGCAAGCCACCGCCGGGCTGCCCCACAGATATGCTTCGTGCGCCGGCGCTTGGGGCATCTCCTCAAAATCGAACGCCTCCATGGGCGATGTCTTCCGCCCGTACGGCAGGCGCAGCAGGAACCGCGGCATCGCGAGCCCCAGCCAGCGCGCGTCCGGATGATGCCGGAGTTGCCGCCACGCTTCCGCATCGGTCTTGCTCAGCGGCTTCTTCCAATCGTCGGGATCCGGAGTTGCCGCAATGGATTCGCAGCCCATCAGGCGCGGATCCATCGCCCCCAGCAGAGGGCCGCCGGCTTGCCGCGCGATTCCCGCCAGGCCGGCGAGCGCCTCGCAATCCCGCTCACCCNNGCGCGCCGCCTCCATCAGTTCTTCGCGCGTCAGGTCGATCAGATACAGCTTCAGTTCGACTCCGGTTTCCAGCCGCTGCAGCAAGAAGAAGATCGAGCGCCAGGCCGCCTCCAGGGCCTGGAAGTCGGGGTGGCCGAGAATTGCCCGCAGCACCGCGCCGGTGGCCGCATCCACCTGTCCCACCAGCTCATCCTGGCGCGGATCGCCCTTGGGCGTCAGGTGCGGCGTTACGATTCGCCGGATCACGTTATCCCAGGACTTATCGGATTCGAGCGCTGGCTCGTGCTCTGCGGTCTGCTCGGCGATCTGGTCGAGCAGGTTGCCGCCACGCGTAGCGGGCGCAGGTGGATCGGGACGCAGTCGCGCCGCCATCGCGCGAAAGGTCGCCGGATTCGCCAGCTCCGCCCGGGTCTCGCGCAAAGTTTGAAATAGCGGAAGGCTGCCGTAGAGATGATCGGGGTGGAAATCGTCCAGCTCTCGGAATCGCAGCTCCACCGGAGCCTCTCCGGCCGTCAGTTCGAGGCCCGCTCCCAGCCGCGCCATCACTTCTTCGAAGTTGTCGGGATCGATCTGCACCGCCTCGCGGACGCTCCGTGGCGCCCGGCGGTTCGCGCGCCCGCCGAAGTCCCCGATCAGCGCGATCCGGAACGGATCGTCGGAAGAGTGCTCGCGCGCCGGCTCGCTCTGTCTTCCCAAACCAACGTCGATATGGACCGAACTGTCTCTATTCATGCACCTTTCTCCAAATAACCCGTCACTTTTTCCCGATTTCGAAACGATACTCGCCCATCCCGCTGTTGGCCCGCTGGAAGGCTCCCAGCTTGTCCCAGCCCTTGACGTAGCCCACGTCGTCGCCCAGGCCTTCCACACCGTGTATGGCGACAACCAGGTCTTCCCCTGGTTTCTCCGGATTCCAGCCCAAAGACCGGACATCCATCGAGGCGTCAAACACGATGTTGCCCTGTTCGTCTTTCTGCACGGCCTTGATGAATTGCGCCGACCCTCCCCACCCTCCGTGCCATCCGAAAGGCTCGTAGCCCGGCGGATACCGGATAGACTTGAAACGCTGGTTCCAGAAGGAGCTCATCTCGGCATTGTCCGCGCCGCGGAATTTCGTCACGGGATTCGCAGGCCCTATCTTGTATCCCGGGGGGCCGAACCGCCCGCCGCCTATCGCCCGCTGAATCGTCACCACGTCCAGGTCCGGAACGTACGGCTTGCCGAACCGATCGACAATGATGAACGAATCGCCAGTGTCCACGAAATAGTGCGTCAACATCATATGCGCGTCTTCCACGTGCGGCACATTGAAGTCTTTGGTCAGCTTGTAAACCTTGACGTCTTTGGCCGACATTCCCCTCGCGGCCAGCCAGTCCAGCCTGACCGATGAAGGCACTTCCTTCACCACCTCCAGGTGTTCGATGGTCGACCAAAACTCCACGTCCTGCTTGGCGAAACCCACCAGCCCTTCAAACTTTACGTTTTTGAGCGATTTGATCTTCAGCCACACCGGCTTGCCAATCATCCCCCAGCCGTTCTGGGCGGCCTGACGCAGCCACTTGACGCGCGTGGGATTGCAGCTGCGCACCACGAAATAGTATCCGTCTCTGGCCAGGCTCCGCAGCACCTGGAGCTCCTCCGGAAGGATGCCCACATTGTCCGGGTTGAAGATCTTCAGAATCCAGCCTTGGTTTTTTAGCCCCGCGCCGGCTTCCGAGGCGGCCTTCGCCACCCTCGGTAGCATGCTCGCCTTGGTGGTGCCCTGGATTTCCACTTTCAACGCCCCTGCCACCACTTGCCGCACGCGCCGCGTGGCATCCGTGGAGATCTCCAGCCACTTCTCGAAGAAGGTGATTTCCTTGGTCAGAAACGCCAGCCGGTCGCTCACCAGCGCCACCTTCGCAGCCGGCGCCAGTTTGCCGAATAGTGGAATCACTCCCAGCAGGTTGACGCAGCAGCCCAGATAGTCGCCACGGTTCATTGCGTACCCCGCCGCGGGAATCGAGCACGCGCCCGTTGGGTCCACGATCGACAGGATATCGAGGCCAATCTGGATCGCCAGCCGCTTCATCTCTTCCTGGCATTCGCGCAGCTTGATTTCCACTGCCCGAATCAGCGGCCCGCTGATCACCGCGTTCCACGACCCGTGCGTAGGCATCCCCAACTTGTGGGGGCCGGTGTGTATAATGCCTTTCTCGATGTGCTTTTGGTCGGCCCATCGGTCGCCGATAAAAAACTGCTTGATCCAGAACCCCTGCCGGCTGCTGAGATCGGGCGGGAACTCCAGGTCGGTGAGGCGGAAGACCTCGATACTCGTCTGGTTATTCGCGCTGGGAGCATCGCTCCCGGTTCCCAAGGCATAGCAGCGGGCCAATTGGCCGGATTGTACCCACGTTCCCCGCCGCCACGTCTCCTGTTGCGGCCACTCGCCGTCGGGTGAACAGCTCAGCATTTTCCATTCGCCGCGATCGGTTATGATCCCGAAAGCCGAAAACGTGGCGTATTTGATTTCAAAATGAAAATTGCCGATGCTCGATTCCATGATTCCCTCGCACTCGTCCAGACCGCGCTGGTGCGGCAGCCAAATTCTACGCCTCCGGCCGCGCACATTCAAGGATCGCGATGTTTTGGCTCCGCCGAAGTGTAAATGCAGTTAGCCGCGCGCCGTTTCGATGAAAAGGAAGCTATCTAACGAATGGCGTCAGATTTGGTGAAAGTGCCTCAAATTTCGACAATATTTTTATTATTTGCGTTCTATAACCATCTTGCTTGACACCTTATTCCACAAGCAAGATAATGAACGAACCTGGAGGCGTTCATGGCACGCGAGAGCGTTCACGCGAAATTAGAGAGAGTACGCTCGCCACGAGTCCACGTTACCTACAATGTGGAGGTCGGTGATGCGATCGAACTCAAAGAAATCCCGTTTGTAATGGGAGTACTGGCCGATTTGAGCGGCCAGTCGGCCGATCCCTTGCCCAAGCTCAAAGACCGGCGCTTCGTCGAGATCACGCCGGACAATTTCGATTCGGTCCTCGACAGCATGAAGCCGAGAGTGGCCTTCTCGGTGGAAAACAAACTAAGCGAAGATTCCAACGCCGGCAATCTCGGCGTGGATCTGACGTTCAAGAGCATTGAAGACTTCGAGCCCGAGCAGGTGGCCCGCAGAGTGGAACCGCTGCGCGAATTGCTGGAGCTGCGAACCAAACTCTCCGATCTCGTTGGAACCCTTCAAGGCAACGAGAAACTGGAGCACCTGCTGCAGGACGTCATCACCAACACCTCCAAGCTCGAGCAGGTGCGCGCCGAGATGGCGCAGAAGAAACCCAAGGACGGAGAGCCCCATGGCAAAGCGTGAAGCTTCTGAGAAACAGGCCGCCGCCGCGGCCGCACCGGTAACCACTGGCCCCAGCCTTCTGGACCAGATCGTCCAGGAAGGCCGCGTCGGCCGCGATGAAACCGCCCGTGAGTGGGGCCGCAGCCTGGTTTCCGAGTTCGTCAAACAGGTGCTCGACGGCCAGATGACCGTCTCGCCCGATCTCGAGGCGATGATCAACCAGCGCATCGCGCAAATCGACCACCTGCTGTCCCTGCAGCTCAACGAAATCCTCCACCACCCCAGATTCCAGCAGATGGAAGCCACTTGGCGCGGCATCCGCTACCTGCTCGAAAACAGCGAGACCGGCGTCAACCTCAAGATCAAGGTTTTCAATAGCACCAAGAAGGAGATCCTTCGCGACCTCCAGCGCGTCCCCGAGTTCGACCAGAGCCAGATGTTCAAGAAGGTCTACGAACAGGAATTCGGCGTATTCGGCGGCGAACCTTTTGCTTGCCTGCTGGGAGATTTCGAGTTCGGCCGCGGGCCCGAAGATATCGAGTTCCTGGAGCGTATGTCGCAGGTGGCTGCCGCCGCTCATGCCCCCTTTATGGCGGCCGCCTCGGCCGAATTACTCAACCTCGAAAGTTACACCCAGCTCGACGCGCCCCGCGATCTCGCCAAGGTCTTCGATACCACCGAGTACGCGCGCTGGAAAGGCTTCCGCCTCTCCGAGGACTCGCGCTACGTCTGCCTCACCCTGCCGCACGTGCTCATGCGCGTTCCCTATGGCAAGGACACCAAGCCCGTCGACGGCTTCCATTATGAAGAAGGCGTCACCGGCGAAGACCACTCCAAGTATCTTTGGGGCAATGCATCCTATGCTCTCGGCGCCCGCATTTCCAACGCTTTCGCCCGCTACGGCTGGTGCGCCGCCATTCGCGGTGTGGAAGGCGGCGGCCTGGTAGACAGCCTGCCCACCCACACTTTTACCACTGAGCACGGCGACGTGGCCCTCAAGTGCCCCACCGAGACAATCATCACTGACCGCCGGGAGAAAGAACTTTCCGACTTGGGCTTTGCGCCCCTGGTGCACTGCAAGGGGACCGATTACGCCGCATTCTTCAGCGTGCAAACCTGCCAGAAACCCAAGGTCTATGACACCGAACAGGCCAACGCCAACGCCCGGCTCTCCGCCCAGTTGCCTTACATGCTGGCCGTCTCCCGTTTCGCCCACTATCTCAAGGCTATGATGCGGGATAAGATCGGCAGCTTCACTTCGCGTAAGGAATGTGAAACCTTCCTCAATAATTGGATCGTCAACTATGTGACGGAGGACGACACCGCTTCCCACGAAGTCAAAGCTCAGTACCCCTTGCGCGAGGCGCGCATCGAAGTAATCGAGAACAAGGCTAAGCCCGGCGTGTTCAAAGCCGTCGCTTTCTTGCGGCCGCACTTTCAATTGGAGGAACTCTCGGTATCTCTCCGCCTGGTGGCGGAACTACCGAAGTCCGTTCGATAGCCGGCCCGCTTTTTCGCGAGTTGGCTGATGCAGGATCAACCGCCGGCAGCCGCCGGCGCATGGAGGATATTCAACGATGGCAGGCGAGCAAAGGTATTTTTTCTTGAATATGATCACCGCCGGCGTCCATGGAGGTAGCCCTAAGGCCAACCACCTTGACTGGCTCGAGTTGGACAACTGGGATTTCAGCATGAACCTGACGGCCGACACTAATGTCAAGACCGGACGGCCCTCCAAGACTTCGGCCACCGGCCGGTTCGGGTTCTCGATCGTGCATAATGGCCCTTACCTTTTCGGGCTGGCGGCTAGCGGCCAATTCATCGGCGAAACGAGCCCGATTGTCTTCGAGGCGGAGCGTAGCGGCCTGACGTCCGGCGGCGGCAGCACCGGCACCGGAGTTTATCTCCAGTTGATCTTTACCAAAGCGGTCGTGTCCCACCGCAGTCTGTCGGGAGACGACGGCCAAAAGATGGAGCATATCGAGCTCGTCTTTGAAAAGGTCTCGATGATGTACAAACAGGTGGTCAAGGGCGTCCTCGGACCAGCCATGACTAAGACCTATGACGCAAAGACGAACAGGGTTACGTAGAACCGGAAAAGGAGACTAGCTTATGTCGATGTATTTGGATGTTATTGGTGTTGCTGGCGAGAGCATGAGTGCGGTTCCAAACTGGAACCAGAAGATCGACGATAACTCGATGGGCTATGACGTTTCCCAGAAGACGTCGCTCGAGGTCGGCAGCGGTCTGATTGCGGGCGGCGCCATTTTCTCGCCCATGCAAATCAGTAAGGTGATGGACAAGAGCACTCCTCTTCTGTGGTCCAAGCTTTGTGCGGGCGAGCCCATCACTATGGTGACCATTCGCGTGAGCCGTCCCGGGGCCAACCCGCTGGGTCCTGCCGGCGGTCTCTTCGAGGCGGAGAAGTATATCCTCGAAAATGTCTTCGTGACGTCTTACCACACATCGGGTTCGCCGGGCCCCGGTGGACTGCCTATGGAGTCGTGGTCCTTGGCTTTCACCGCCATCACCGAGGTCTACCGGACCGTGGACGCCAAGGGCAACTTGCAGGCGGCTCAAACGCAGGGTTGGGATGTTTCGGGGAACCAGACACACACCGCCCCGGGGAGCGCGATGGGTAACCCGAGCTAGGTCGAGTGTGTGGCCACTGCACGGGAACTTTTCGATGCCGGCAAACTGAACGACGCCATCGAGGCGCTGGGCGCCGAGTTGCGTAACCATCCCGACGACGCCTACCGCCGTACGTTTCTCTTCGAGTTGCTATGTTTCGCCGGTAACTGGGAGCGCGCGGATAAACAGTTGGACATACTCGCCGGCGCCGACAAAGACAAGCGGCTCGGCGCTCTTCTCTACCGCGCCGCGCTCAACGCCGAGCGCACGCGCCATGAGATGTTTGAAAAGCCCGCGGGCGGCGGCCAACCGCCCGCTCCGCTGCCCCCCGGCGGAATGGTCAACGGCAACCCGGCGCAATCCATCGAGGACGCCGACCCCCGCGTCGGCGCGCGCCTCGAAATCTTCGCCGGCGAAAACTATATGTGGATTCCCCTGGCCCACGTCGCCCGGCTCGAAATCCAACCGCCCAAGCGCCTCCGCGATCTCTTGTGGATACCCGCCACCATTCAGGCCGGACCCGCCTTTCAAGGCTCCGACCTCGGACGCGTCCTGCTCCCCGTCTTGTCTCCGTTTTCCTTCCGGCATGCCGATGACGCCGTGCGCCTCGGCCGCATGACCGTCTGGGAATCCACGCCGGACGGCGGCGAGATTCCCTCCGGGCAAAAAATGCTCCTCGTGGACGGTGAGGAAGTGCCATTATTGGATGTGCGGAAGCTGGAAATTGCACAACCCGCGGCCACCTGATCCGCCATGCCCATCGACATCGAAGCTCTGCTGCAGCCGATTCCCGGCGGCCTACCCTCCGGCCCCGATCTCCGCTACCACCCCATCACCGATCAGATCAAGGAAGCGCGCCGCGAAGAGGCCGATATCAGCCAGGGCGTCTGGAAGATCGATGTCAAAGCCGCCGATTATCCGCTCGTCCTGAAGCTCTGCAGAGACGCACTTACCAAGCGCGGCAAAGATTTGCAGATCGCCGGCTGGATGACCGAAGCGCTGCTCCAACTGGAAGGCTTTGCCGGCCTTCGTCAGGGCCTGCAGTTGATCTATCGCCTCCTCGACACTTACTGGGATTCCGTATATCCCCAAATGGACGAAGATGGCGACCTCGAACTTCGCGCCACCCCGCTCCGCTGGGTAGGGTCGCAACTCGATAGCGCCATCCGGTTCGTGCCTCTCACGAAAGGCGGGCACAATTGGTATCAATACAAAGAGTCCCTCACCATTGCCAACGAAGAGGACGCCCGCAACGACCCGTCGCGCCAGGCCGTCCGCGACGAAGCCATCGCCGAGGGCAAGCTCACACCCGAAGAATTTGATCGCGGTTTTGATGCCACTCCCGCCACTTTCTGCAAGCAGGTCTATGACGAACTCACCTCGCTGCTCGAGTTTGTCGCAACCCTCCAGGAATTCTGCAACGAAAAGTTCGGCGACGCCTCGCCCGAGTTCCGCTCCCTGCGCCTCTCGCTCGAAGAAGTCCATCAGACCGCCCGCATTCTGATCAAGAGGAAAGGCATCTCCGACGCTCCCGATGAAGAGGGAGCCGAACCCGCCGAGGAAGCCGAAGCCGCGCCCGATGCCTCCACACCGCAGGATTCCGACCCCGCCGCCCGCCAGGCCCCCCGCCGGTCCAGCGGCGGCGCCGAACCAGCAAGCCCGGAGGATGCCGCCGACCGTATCCTCGCCGCCGTGCGCTTTTTGCGCAAAGAGAATCCCGCCAACCCCGCGCCCTACCTGATTGCCCGTGCGCTTCGCTGGGGTGAACTGCGCGCCACCGGCGGCGTCCCCGATCCCGCCGTCATGGTCGCTCCCCCCACCGACGTTCGAGTTTCGCTCAAACGTCTCGCCACCGAGGGATCCTGGGACCAGGTGCTCCAAACCGCCGAAGACGCCGCCGCGCGCCCGTGCGGCCGCGCATGGCTCGACGTCCAACGCTACGTGTGCTACGGCCTCTCCTTCGCCGGCAATGACCCCATCGCCCAAGCCATCCTCTCCGGTCTCAGGTCGCTCCTCGCCGATCTCCCGCAACTCGTCCAGTGGACCCTCGCCGACGACACCCCCACGGCCAATCCCGAGACCATGCAGTGGCTCAAGGATCAAAACGTGCTGCCGGGTTCGACGACCGAACCAGTCGCCGTCGAGGCGTCCCAGCCCGCGCAGGAGCGTTGGTCCCCGCCGCCCGCTGCCGATTACGACGCCGCGGAGCCCGCGCCCCCCGATCCCTACGATCTCGCCATGGAAGCGGCCCGCTCCGGCCACGTCGAAGACGCCCTCGGCATCCTCTCCCGCGAGGTGGCTCACGAACGCTCCGGCCGCGGCCGATTCCTCCGCCGGGTGCAACTGGCCCAGGTCTGCCTGGCCACCGGGAACGACGAAATCGGCCGCCCCATTCTGCAGGAAATCGCCGAAGAGATCCAGCAACGCCAATTGGAGGATTGGGAGAACACCGATCTGATCTCGCACCCGCTCGGTTTGCTTTACCGTTGTCTCGACGAAGCCGACGAGAAACGCAAACTCTACGCGCGCATTTGCCGGCTCGATCCTTCGCGCGCACTGGGGTTGAAGTAGCCGTGGCCAAGAAGCTCCCTCTCCGCACCATCCAGCCTTCCTTGATCGATCGCCTCATCGATCGCGAGCCCAACAACCGCAATGAGGCCGAAGGCGCGCGCGCTCAATCCTTCAAGGAACTCAAGGATGGCGTGCGCCGCGACCTCGAATGGCTGCTCAACACCCGTCGCACGCCCATCGAGCCACCCACTTCTTCCAAGGAACTCCTCCGCTCCGCTTACTTCTTCGGCCTGCCCGATATCACCGGCGTCGCTCTCAATTCCGCCGAAGACCGCTATCGCCTTGCGCACATCGTCGAAGCCGCCATCGCTATTTTCGAACCTCGCCTGCTGAATGTCACGGTCTCCATGAAGCCCCTGGCCGCCGATTCTCACATGCTGCGCTTTCAGATTGAAGCCCTGCTCCGCACCGAACCGGCGCCCGCTCGCGTCTTCTTCGATACCACTTTGGAGATGATCAGCGGACAATATGAGATTGGGAGCGACACGCGTGCGCGATGAACTGCTGGGCTACTACGAACGCGAGTTAACCTACCTCCGCCAGTTGGGCGGAGAGTTCGCCGCCCAGTATCCCAAGGTGGCCTCCCGCCTCCAGTTGGAGCCCAACCGCTGCGAAGATCCGCACGTCGAGCGCCTCATCGAAGCAGTCGCGCTGCTTGCCGCCCGTATCCACCTCCGCCTCGACGACGACTTCCCCGAAATTACCCAGGCCCTCCTCAACGTCGTCTACCCGCACTACACCCGCCCCATTCCGTCCATGTCCATCGCCGAATTCCACCTGCGCGAAGGCAAGCTCACCACGTCCTTCGATGTCCCTCGCAATGCCACTCTCTTCTCGCGCCCCGTCGATGGCCTGCCCTGCACGTTCCGCACCTGCTACCAGACCACCGTCTGGCCCATGAGCGTGGTCGATGCCCAGTGGACCTCGCTCGATCGCCTCGACCCTCCCGTCAAAGCCCCCGGCGCCGTGGCCGCGCTCCGCGTTCGCATCGATTGCTGGTCCGGCGTCCATTTCGCCTCCCTACCCCTCGACACCCTTCGCTTCTATCTCAACGGTGAACCGCCGCTCGTTCACTCGCTCTACGAGTTACTCTGCAACAATTGCCGGTCCATCCTGCTCCGCGATCCCCGGCCCAAGTTCCGCCAGCGCCCCATCGAGCTCTTTCCCGATGCTCTGCGTCCCGTCGGCTTCGCCGACGAGGAAGGCCTCATCCCTTACACCAATCGCTCTCTCGCCGCCTACCGCCTGCTGCAGGAATACTTCGCCTTCCCCGAAAAATTCTTCTTCCTCGATCTGCGCGGCATGGACGCCCTGCGCGCCGCTAATTTTCAGGACAGCGTCGAAATCATCTTCCTCATCTCGCCGTTTGAGCGCGCCGACCGTCATGAGCTCCTCGAAACCGGCGTCGGCTCGCGCACCATGCGGCTCGGCTGCGCGCCCGTCATCAACCTCTTCGCCCACACCGCCGAACCCATCCAGATGGAGCAGACCCGCTACGAGTATCCCGTCGCGCCCGATCTCCGCCACGGCCGCACGCTCGAAGTCTTCTCCGTCGACGAAGTGGTCTGCACCTACGAAAAAACCGGCGAGACCGTCAAGTTCGAACCCTTCTTCTCCTTCCGCCACGGCTCCCGCCAGAAGGAGCCCACCTTCTGGAACGCCGTCCGCCGGCAGTCCGGCCCCGATGGCGGCGGTGCCACCGAAGTCTCCCTTTCCCTGGTCGATCTCACCGGCCGCCCCATCTCGTTCGATCTCGANNGAGCGCATCGTCGCTCTCCGCAAACCCACTCCCACCCTCCGCCCGGCCGTCGGCCGCGACGCCCTCTGGCGGCTCATCTCCCACCTCTCGCTCAACTATCTTTCGCTCGTCGAAGGCGGCCGCGAAGCGCTCCAGGAAATCTTGCGCCTCTACCAAGGTTCCTCCCCGCAACTCGAACAGCAGGTCGAAGGCATCGTCGGCGTTCGCAGCGAACGCCGCTTCGCGCGCGTCGTCGGTGAGCACGGCGTTTCCTTCGTGCGCGGAATGCGCGTCGAAGTCGACCTCGATGAAGACCGCTTCGTGGGCGGCGGCGTCTACCTGTTTTCCAGCGTCATCGAACATTTCCTGGCGCAGTACGTCTCCATGAACAGCTTTAGCCAGTTGGCCGTCAAAACTCATCAGAGAAAGGAGTTGCTCAAGGAATGGGCCCCCAGAGCCGGGAATCGGATTCTTCTCTGAACCTGGAAGCGCTGCCCGAAAGGCTCCGCGCGCATCCAGGGGATTTCTCGTTCTTTCAGGCCGTCCGCCTGTTGCAGCGGCTCGCCCAAGTCGAGAATCCCATCGGTTCCTTCGACCAACCCTCGCGTGAGGCCGTGCGCATCGGCGTGCGCCCGTCCCTCAGCTTCCCACCCACTGAAATCCATTCCCTCCAGGACAACCCCGGCGGCCCGCTCAAGATGACCACCAGTTTCTTCGGCCTCACCGGGCCCGTCGGCGTGCTCCCCACCCGCTACTCCGAGTTGCTCATCGAGCGCCTCTACGCCCACGATCCTACCCTCAAGGACTTCTTCGACCTCTTCAACCACCGCATGATTTCGCTGCTCTACCGCGCCTGGGAAAAATACCGATTCCCGGTTGCCTATGCGCGCGCCGGTACCGACGCCTTCACCGGATACATGTTCTCGCTCATCGGG
>PLZX01000069.1:0-5271 GCA_003152325.1 Bryobacterales bacterium
TTGAGCAGGTAATCCAGAGCGCCGGCTTCGAAGGCGCGGATGGCGTACTGGTCGTAGGCGGTAACAATGATGATGACCGGCAGGGCGCCGGCTGGCAGACTGCGAATGACGTCGAATCCGCCCATGCGGGGCATCTGCAGATCCAGAAAGACGAGATCGGGCTGTAGACGGGCGATGTCGCGCAGGGCGTCGTTGCCGTTGGCCGCCTCGCCCACAATCTCGACGCCGGAGAAAGCCGCCAGTTCGTCGCGCAGCACTTCGCGGGCGACCGGCTCGTCATCCACGATCAGGGTGCGGAGCGGCGCAGCAGGCATCATCAAGGAGGTACCGCGAAAAGCGGCAGTGTCGCACGGAAAAGTCATGAGCGGGCGAAATCCGTCTGCAACCGGGCTAAATTCATCCACCGGCGGATCTGCATCCGGTTCCCTTCCTTAGTATGGTACGCGCAGCGGTGTTGGTTTTGGTGGAACACTCCGCCTTGACCCGCTCATGGATGAATTCCGTCCGTTCCAGGGCTTTCGCATGCACTCCTGGTCGATCCGCTCATGGATAAATTCCGTCCGCTCCCGGCTCGATTACGCCCGCCTGTGAGAATGAAATAGGCCGCTCCCCGCTCGCGACTCGATACTCCATATTATGAAGGACTCTCGCTCCCTGCGCTCCAGGTATGCCTTACCTCTGGTCTTGGTTGCATTCGCCGGTTTGATCCACGCCCAATCGAGCAGTGGCACCTCTGGCACGGTTCGCGGGTGGGTTCTCGATCCGTCGGGCGCGGCCATCGTGGGCGCCACGGTGGATATCCAGAATCCCGTATCGCACTATAGCCGTAACACGGTGAGCGATGGCCAGGGCAAGTTCGAGTTCGACAATGTTCCGTTCAGCCCGTACCACGTGAATGGGAAGGCGCCCAGCTTCCAGGCGAGCGGGCAGGACGTCGATTTGCGTTCGCCGATCCCGGTGGAAATCAAACTCAGCCTGCAGATCGGCACGGCGGCCCAGACCGTGGCCGTGTCGGCCCAGGCCGAGGCTTTGCTGGAAGTCGACCCCATCGCCCACACGGACATGGATCGTGACCTGTTCGACAAACTACCCCTGCAGGGTCCATCTTCGTCGCTCAGTTCGCTGGTGACCATGGCCGCGCCGGGCATCAGCGCGGATTCCAATGGCCTGTTCCACGGCTTTGGCGATCACGCGTCCAACTCGTTTTCGGTGGACGGCCAGAAGATTACCGACCAGCAGAGCAAAGTCTTCTCGAACCAGATTCCGCTGGATTCGGTGCAGTCGATGGAAGTGATCCAGGGCGCGCCGCCGGCGGAATACGGCGACAAGACCAGCGTGGTGATTGTCGTGACCACGCGGTCGGGCCTGGGCGAGAACATTCCGCATGGCCAAATAGACACATCCTATGGCGCGTTCGGCACCAGGAGCGCGGGCTTCAACCTGGCGTATGGCGGGAAGTCGTGGGGCAATTTTATTTCGGCCAACGGGATGGGCACTCGCCGGTTCCTGGATGGTCCGGAATTGACGGTGATGCACGATCGCGGGAACCAGGGGAACCTGTTCGACCGCATCGACTTCAAACCTTCGCAGGCCGACACCATCAATCTCAATTTGAGCTACACGCGGTCCTGGTTTCAGACGCCGAATTCCTTCGATGGGCAAAACGGCATGGCATGGTCGGGAGTGGTGGTGGACAATAGCGGCCTTGGTCCCAATGGCCTGCCGGCGGGATCGCAGGATCAACACGCCAAAATCCGCACATTTAACGTTGCTCCCACGTGGACGCATCTCTTCGGCGCGCATACGCTCTTTACGCTGGGCGCCTTCATCCGGCAGGATCAGTTCAACTATTACCCCTCCCGCAATCCGTTCGCCGATTTCACTCCGAATCTGCAGAGCGAGACGGTTGGGCAAAACCGGCGGCTCACCAACGCCGGAGCGCATGCGAATCTCGCGTATGTGAACGGCATTCACAACATCAAGGTTGGTTTTTCGTATGATCGGACGCTGCTGGGCGAGCACGACACTTTCGGNNCTCTCGCCGAATCCCGGATTCGTGCCTCTGCTGGGCTGCTATGACCTGACGCGAACCGGCAGCCTTCCGGGCTCGGACGGCTGCCCCGGTTCCAGAAGCGGCTCGTACACTTTCAACGGCAGCGGGGACATCAAGGAGGTGGCGTTGTTCTTCCAGGACAACATTACGGTGAAAAACTGGAACTTCAATTTGGGCCTTCGGCTGGATGGCTACAACGGCATCACGACGTCCACGCAACTGGAGCCACGCCTGGGCGCGGCGTACCACATCAAGGCGACCCACTCGGTGGTGCGGTTTTCGTATGCCCGGACCATGGAAACACCATTCAATGAGAACCTGGTGCTTTCGAGCCTGGGATGCAACGATCCGGTGGTCAGCGCGCTGATGTCCACCCTGGGAGCGTGCAGTGCAACGCCGCTTTCACCGGGAACACGCAATGAGTTCCACGCCGGGCTGCAACAGGCTTTTGGAAAGTACCTGACGGTGGATGGCGAATACATCTGGAAGTACACGCACGGGGCTTACGATTTCAGTATTTTCGGCAGCACCCCGATCACGTTTCCGATCGAGTGGGACCATTCCAAGATCCCCGGCTATGCGGTGCGGGCCACCGTACCGAACGTGCATGGCCTTTCGGCGTTCGTGGTTTTCTCCAGCGTAGCGGCGCGCTTCTTTACGCCGCAGGTGAGCGGGATCGGCTCCACGCCGGAGGGGAGCACGGTGTTCCGCATCGATCACGACGAAGTGTTCAACCAGACGACGCACGTGCAATACCAGCCCTGGAAGAACGGGCCGTGGTTCGGCTTCACCTGGCGCTACGACAGCGGCCAGGTGGCCGGACAGGTGCCGTGCGCGGGCGGCAACTGCAACAACGGGCCGGATGGAACCGATTCCGTCGTTGATTTTTCGGGGCTTTCGCCCGATCAGCAGTTTCAGGCCGGACTCTTTTGCGGCAGCGTGCATGCGACGCCTACCACCCCGATTAGCGCCAGCGGCCTGTGCCCCGCCTCGCAGTATGGCTCGACGCTGCTCAAGATTCCGGCGGCCGGAACGGAAAATGACGACCACAACCCGCCCCGCATCGCGCCGCGGAATCTCTTCGACGTGGCGATGGGGGACGACAACCTCTTTCATGGCGAGCGGTACAAGTTGAGCGCCCGGCTGGCGGTGGCCAACGTGACGAACCGGGAGGCGCTGTACAATTTCCTCTCGACCTTCAGCGGAACGCACTACGTATCGCCGCGCGCGCTGACGGCGACCATCTCTTTCCACTTTTAGATTAAGCTCGCAAGCTGCCGTGTGCCGGCTCGCAACGGCAGGGCTGCCACTCAACGACTCAAGTGAACACTGGCGCCAGGCGCCCGCCCTACTTCTTCGGCGCGTAATACCCGTTGCGCGCGCGAACGATTAGTTCTTTGTGGCCTTTCACGCGCACTTCCACCTGGTGGAACAGGCCGTCGGCCACCAGCGGCTCGGGGCGGTAGAGGATGGTGTACTGGTGGCGCACCTCTTCGGCGATGATCTCAAAAGACTGGGCGAGGTCTTCGACCTTAAAGGGAAAGAAGGCGCGGCCGCCGGTTTGTTGGGTGAAGTACTTGAGGACCTTGTCGCCGTCGGACTCAATGCGGGTCATGTTGGTGGAGATGGCGAAAATCACGACGTCGGATTTGAGCGCCATTTCGAGGGCCTGGTCGCGCGTGTATTGGCTGCTATTGTCTTCGCCGTCGGAGACTACCACCACAACGCGGCGGAACTTATAGCTGGGCTGTTCCTGCGCCAGCTTGTCGTGGCAGGCCATATAAATGGCGTCGTAAAGTGCGGTGCCGCCGCCGGAGTGGAGTCCGCGGATGGCGGAGTCGAGCCTGTCGGTGTCGGGAGTAAGATCGGAAATCATCTCCGCGTTGCTGTCGAAGCTGAGCACCAGGGCCTTGTCGTTGTTGGTGCGCATGGCGTTCTTGAGAAACTCGCTGGCGGCGTCCTGCTCAAAGCGGAAGCGCTCGCGGATGCTGTTGCTGGTATCGATCAGGATGCCGAGGCGAAGGGGCAGGTCGGATTCAGCGGCGAATTGTTGAATGACTTGCGGATGCTTGTTCTCGAACACGTCGAAATCATCCTTGGTGAGGTCGGTGACGAAGCGGCCCTTCCTGTCAATGACGGAAAAGAGCATGCTGACGTTCGTGGCCTGTACGGAAAAGCGCGCAGTGTCGTCCCCCTGCTGCTGGGCGGGATCCGGTTTCGGCGGCGGAGTCTGTTGCGCTACGGCCCAGACGGCGGCGGCCAGCACTCCGGCGACCGGCAGTAGAACGCGGGAACTCATGGTTCCGATTATAGCGTGGGGGGCAGTTGGGCTATCCAGGATTCGAGCTCCGGCGGGAGCGGGGATTCGATCGAGAGTTCTTCGCCGNNTGACACGCAGCAGGGTGAAGTCGCGGAAGCGGCGCAGCACGCGGTATTCGGACCAGGCGGCGCGACCCTCGGCGAGGCGCGCGGTCATGCGGGCGCGGCGCACGGGGTCGCGGGCGATGGGGCGATCGATGCGGCCGCTCTCCGCTTTGACGTGACCGTGGACGAGCGCGATGTACACCTTCTCGACCTGGCGGTCTGCAAACTGGGCGGCGAGGTTGCGGTGCGCCTGGTCGTTCTTGGCGACCAGCAGGACGCCGGTGGTGAAGCGGTCGAGGCGGTGGACAATGCCGGGGCGGAGTTCGCCGGCGACACCCGACAGGGCATCGAAGCGGCCGAGCAAGGCGTTGACGAGCGTGCCGGTATGCACTCCGGCGCCGGCGTGGACCACCATGCCGGCAGGCTTATCGATGGCAACCAGGTCGTCATCTTCGTAAAGGATGGAGAGAGGGATGGATTCGGGCGTAGCGCGCAAAGGGGGCGGATCGGCGGGCTCCACTTCGATGGCTTCGCCGGCGCGCACGGTGTGGGAAGCGCGGCTGGGAAGGCCGGCGACCAGAACGCCGCCGGAACGGATCCACTCCTGCAGCCGGGCGCGGCTGAACTGGGGAAAGCNNGGATTCGATCGAGAGTTCTTCGCCGCTGGAAGGCAGCCGGAAACGGATGCGGTGGGAGTGCAGGAAATAGCGGCCGAGCGGAGGCATGCCTTCGACGGTGGATGGCGCGCCGTACATCGTGTCGCCGGCCACCGGGTGGCCGATGCTGGAAAGGTGCACGCGGATCTGGTGGGTGCGGCCCGTGCCGATTCTGACACGCAGCAGGGTGAAGTCGCG
>PLZX01000069.1:5411-25234 GCA_003152325.1 Bryobacterales bacterium
CGGCGCCGGCGTGGACCACCATGCCAGCAGGCTTATCGATGGCAACCAGGTCGTCATCTTCGTAAAGGATGGAGAGAGGGATGGATTCGGGCGTAGCGCGCAAAGAGGGCGGATCGGCTGGCTCCACTTCGATGGCTTCGCCGGCGCGCACGGTGTGGGAAGCGCGGCTGGGAAGGCCGGCGACCAGAACGCCGCCGGACCGGATCCACTCCTGCAGGCGGGCGCGGCTGAACTGGGGAAAGCGCTCGTGGAGTAGTTGGTCGAGCCGCTTGGAGGCGTCCTCAGGGGACGCGGTGAAGCGGAGCGGCGGAATCATGCATCCGACCGGGCGCCATTGGGAGCTGCGGTTTCGGGTTCCGTGCGGTCATCGGCCGCGTCGGTAGCCAGACTGCGCCGATCGTAGAACTGAATGCGGCAATAGCGGCAGTGGTGCAGGCGTCCGCCGGACAGTTTTTCCAACAGGTTCAGGAAGCCCGAGTACATGGGATCGATGTGGTCGGGCGCCTTAAGACGTACCACGCGGAAGGTGCCGCACTTGGGGCAACGGACCTTGCCTCCAAAGTGGAGGCGGAAGCGGCGGGGAACGAACTCCTCCATGGAGCAGGCCTTGCACTCGTAAATCGCCATGTAACTGAAACGTTCGAAGAAGGTCCGGTGGACGCGCCGGAGGCGTGCTCCACACCGCGCGCATTTTTGCATGGCTCAACTGTTTATAGCGCAATTTGCGGAACCGGCACAAGCCGAGTCACAATAAGAGATTCGCCCTTTCCACTCGTAAACCACTATGCTGGACCGGATCACTGTGCATGGCGCGCGCCAGCACAATTTAAAAAATATCGACGTGGAGATACCCCGTAACAGCCTGACGGTGATTACCGGGCTGAGCGGGTCCGGGAAATCGTCGCTGGCGTTCGATACGATTTATGCGGAAGGGCAGCGGCGATATGTGGAGACGCTATCCACGTATGCGCGGCAATTCCTGGATCAGATGGAGCGGCCGGATGTGGATTCGATCGACGGGTTGAGCCCGGCGATTTCAATTGAACAGAAAACCACCAGCCGCAGCCCGCGATCGACGGTGGGCACCATCACGGAGATTTACGATTACCTGCGGCTGTTGTACTCTTCGATCGGGACGCCGCACTGCCCGGTGTGCGGCAACGAAATTTCCCGGCAGACTACCGAGCAGATTCTGCAGCACGTGGTGGCCTTGAAGCCCGAGGACCGGATCATGGTGATGGCGCCGGTGGTGCGCGGGCGCAAGGGCGAATACAAGAAAGACCTGGAGAAGCTGGCGCGGCAGGGTTTTGTGCGGGCGCGGATCGATGGAGTGCTGCGGTCGCTGGACGAAGATATACCGCTCGACCGGCGCAGGAATCACACCATCGAAGTGGTGGTGGACCGGCTGCTGGTCAAGCCGGGGATTGAGAAGCGCCTGGAAGCGTCGATCGAAACGGCCACCCGGCTGGCCAATGGACTGGTGTTGATTGTAGTGGTGAACGGCGAGGAGCGGCTGTACTCGCAGAAGTTGGCGTGCATGGAGTGCGGCGCGAGCATCCCGCAGTTGGAGCCGCGCTCCTTCTCATTCAACAGCCCCTACGGCGCGTGCGAGGAATGCCACGGGTTGGGAAGCAAGTGGACGTTCGACGCGGCAAAAGTGATTGTCGACGGGGCGAAGCCGCTGCTGGATGGCGGGTTGGGGCCGGCGGCCAATTCGTGGACGATGCAGAGCCAACTGGAGGAATTCGCGAAGCGGGCGCGCGTGAATTTGAAGAAGCCGTTCGAGGATTTGCCGCGGAAGACGCGCGACCTGCTGCTCGAAGGCGGCAACGGGTTCGAAGGGATCCTCAAAATCCTGGACCAGCTTTACAAGGAAGCGAATGAAGGTTACCGCGACTGGCTGACGGATTACATGTCGCCGGTGAAGTGTCCGGCGTGCGCGGGGATGCGGCTGCGGCCGGCGAGCCTGGCGGTGCGGGTGAAGAATTTCTCGATTGCGGAGTTCACGGCCCTGCCGGTGGCGCGGGCGCTGGTGACGGTGCGGAACTGGGAATTCCACGAACGCGAAATGCAGATTGCCGGGCGGGTGGTGGATGAGATCCGCCGGCGGCTGGAGTTTCTTTCCTCGGTGGGGCTGGATTACCTGAGCCTGGAGCGGTCGGCGGCGACGCTTTCCGGCGGCGAGGCGCAGCGAATACGCCTCGCGACGCAGATCGGTTCGAAGTTGCGGGGTGTCCTGTACGTGCTGGACGAGCCTTCCATCGGGCTGCACCCGCGCGACAACGGGCGGCTGCTGGAGACGCTGGCGCAACTCCGCGATATGGGGAATACGGTGCTGGTGGTGGAGCACGACGCGGAGACCATTGAGCGGGCGGACTACGTGATCGACCTGGGGCCGGGCGCGGGGCGGCTGGGCGGGGAACTGGTGGCGGCGGGCGAGCCGGACGACATCCGGCGCAACGCCAATTCGCTGACGGGCCGCTATCTTTCCGGAGCACTGGAGATTCCGGTTCCGGCCGAGCGGCGGAAGCCGGGCTCGAAGAAGCTCATCATTCGCGGCGCCACCGAACACAATCTAAAAAATATCGACGCCGAGATTCCGCTGGGACTGCTTACGGTGGTGACTGGGGTTTCGGGCAGCGGCAAATCGACACTGGTGAACGAGATTCTGTACCGCTCGCTGGCGCGGGAGATTTACGGGTCGCACGAAGAGCCGGGCGCGCATGAGGGCATCGACGGCGTGGGTGAGATCGACAAGGTAATTCGCATCGACCAGGCGCCCATCGGGCGGACGCCGCGCTCGAATCCGGCTACCTACACGGGCCTCTTCACGCCGATTCGGGATCTCTATGCCATGTTGCCGGAATCGCGCGAGCGGGGATACAAACCCGGCCGGTTCAGTTTCAACGTGAAGGGCGGGCGGTGCGAGGCGTGTCAGGGCGACGGGCTGAAACGAATCGAGATGAATTTTCTGCCGGACGTCTACGTGACCTGCGACGTATGCCGTGGGCGCCGCTACAACCGCGAGACGCTGCAAGTGAAATTCAAGGGCCACTCGATCGCGGATATGCTGGATGCGACGGTGGAAGAAGCGCTGCCCCTGATGGAGAACTTTCCGCAAATTCGCGCCAAGCTGCAAACTCTGCTGGACGTGGGGCTGGGGTACGTGCACCTGGGACAATCGTCGACGACCCTTTCGGGCGGCGAGGCGCAGCGCATCAAGCTCGCCAAGGAACTGAGCAAACGGCAGACCGGGCGCACGTTTTATCTGCTGGACGAACCGACCACGGGGCTGCATTTCGACGATGTGCGGAAGCTGCTGGACGTGCTGCAGCGGCTGGTAGGGTTGGGCAATACGGTGGTGGTGATCGAGCACAACGTGGACGTGATGAAGACGGCCGATTGGATCATCGACCTGGGACCGGACGGCGGGGAATACGGCGGGAAGATCGTGGCGAGCGGGACGCCGGAGCAGGTGAGCCGGTCGAAGAAGAGCTATACGGCAGAGGCGTTGCGCAAGGTGCTGCGCAACGGGGTGGCGGCATGAGCAAATATTCGAAGCGTCCTCTGGATTTCGCGGGCCTGCGCACGATAGGGCTGGCGGAGCGCGGCGGCAAAGTCAAATTGGCGGACTTCGCTTTGCCGTATGCGAAAGGCTCGGGAGTGGCCGGGTGGCTGGATTCGCTGCCGCACGTTTTGGCGGCGGATGGGTTTCGCGCGGTGGTGGACACGCTGGCGGCGGCGCGCGCGCGGCGGCGGGTCGTTCTGTGGGGGCTGGGCGGGCATGTGATCAAGTGCGGCCTGGGACCGGTGCTGGTCGATTTGATGCGGCGCGGGTATGCGACGGCCTTTGCGATGAACGGGTCGGCGTCGATCCACGATTTCGAAATCGCGCTGGCCGGACAGACCAGTGAAGATGTAGAGGCGGCGCTGCCCGACGGGCGGTTCGGCGCGGCGGAAGAGACCGGGCGCGACATGAACCGCGCGATTGCGGAGGGTGACCGCGCTGGCCTGGGGATGGGTGAGGCGTTGGGAAAGTGGCTGGCGGCGCAGTCCTCGCTCCCCGGCGCGGACGCGAGCCTGGTGCTCCAGGCTTACCGGCACTCGACGCCGGTAACGGTGCACGTGGCGATTGGGACCGATACGCCGCACATGCATCCGGCGGCGGACCCGGCGGCCATCGGAAGCGCGTCGCATCGCGACTTCCGCTTGTTCGCGGCCTATGTGGCGGATTTGAACGATGGCGGCGTCTATCTCAATGTGGGATCGGCCGTGGTGATGCCGGAGGTATTTCTCAAAGCGGTTTCGGCGGTGCGAAACCTGGGGCATCCGCTGGCCGGCTTTACAACGGCGAATTTCGATTTCGTGCAGCACTACCGGCCGCGCGTGAACGTGGTGGAGCGGCCGCATGGCGGCTCTAGTGGAGCAGGCTACGCGATTACGGGACACCACGAACTGATGATTCCGCTGCTGGCGGCGGCGCTGATCGAGAAGGATTCATGAGCGAAGAGCTGGAGCTTCCCGATCCAGGGCCGGTACCGGAGGGCGGCGTTCCCACGCCGCCGGCGCCGGAGCGCGTACCGTTCTGGGGATACTCCGATTTGTTTCTGGTGGCGGGGATATCGCTGCCCTGCATGTTCGCCGGAATTTTGCTGGTGAAGCTGGCGATGAAGCTGCTGCACTGGCACGCGGCCGCGCCGGCGGAAGAGGCGGTGCCGGAAACGCTAATCGGCTACGCGCTCCTGTTCGGGGCGCTCCTGGTGATTTTACGGGTGCAGTATGACCGGCCGTTCTGGCGGTCGTTGGGGTGGGACTCCACGGGGATACCGTTTCTCTGGAATGTGATTGCCGGTTTGGGGTCCGCGCTGGCGGTGGGTCTTGTGGGCCACTTGATCGCGACTCCGCCGACCAGCGGTCCGATCGTGGAAATGATCAAAGGACCCGCAGCGTCGTTGGTTGTGGTGACGCTGTTCGGAACGATTGGCGCGCCGGTGTGCGAAGAGCTGGCATTTCGCGGCTTCTTGCAGCCGCTGCTGGTGCGCAGTTTCGGAACGGTCGCCGGCATCCTGCTAGCTGCCGCGCCGTTCGGGATGCTGCATTATTGGGAGTATAACGAATCGTGGCGTTCGGCGCTGCAGATTGGCCTGGCGGGCGCGACGTTCGGATGGATGCGGCAGGCGACAGGGTCAACGCGAGCGGCGGCCATCATGCACGCATCTTTCAACGCGCTCTCGTTCGTTTCGTTGTTTACGCAAGGAAGGAATTTGCCGCATTGATCGAGGTCCGCTGTCCCACGCCGCCATCTTGGGTTATTGTATAGGTAGTCGAACAGTTCAACTGTTGGAATCGAAAACTCATGACAATCGTTACCGTCAAGAACAAGTATCAGGTGGTTCTCCCGCAGAACCTGCGGGAGCAGGTCGGCATACAGGTCGGTGATTTACTCGAAGCCAAGGTCGAACGTGGGAGAATCACATTCACGCCCAAGTCGCTGGTAGATCGCGGTATTGCGGAAAGCCTGGACGACTTCAGGCAGGGCCGCACCTACGGGCCATTTGCAGGCGCCCGAGAGGCGGTTGCATCCATGAAAAAGGAATTGCGCAAGCGGGCCCGTAAAGGCGGCCGGGCCGCTTGATGGGCATTGTTTACTCCCGGCGATTCCTGAGATGTTTGGAATCCGCCCCGCCCGCGGTTCAAAGGGCGTTTTTCAAGCAGCTCTTGTTCTTGGAGCGGAATCTCCACCACCCTTCGCTTCGTGCCAAGAAATACGATGAATCCATCGGCCTCTGGCAAGCCAGAGTCAACCTGGACTGGCGATTCTATTTCACGATCGAGGGCCATGAATATCGCTTGCACGAGATCAAGTCGCACCCCAAGTGAAGCCCATGGTAGAGACAATTCAGTGGATCGACGACGCGGTGGTCATGATCGACCAGACCAAACTGCCGCTCGAAGAAACGTATGTCACGTGCCGGACGTACGAGGAAGTCGCCCGGGCGATTCGCGATATGATCATCCGGGGCGCGCCGGCCATCGGGGTGGCGGCGGCCATGGGGGTCGCGCTGGGCGTGCTCCACGCGGGCGAGCGGGATTTGGACCGGCAGGTGGAAACGATTTGCGCCACCCTGGCGGCCACGCGGCCGACGGCGGTCAATCTCTTTTGGGCGATCGACCGCATGAAGCGGCTGTATGCATCCCTTCGCGGAGCCGCGCCGGCGGAGGTCCGGCGGCGGATGGTGGAAGAGGCCTTGCGCGTGCGCGAGGAGGACATCGCGATCTGCCGGGAGATCGGGCGGAACGGGGCGCCGCTGGTGCCGGACCACAAGACCGTGCTGACGCACTGCAACGCCGGCGCGCTGGCCACCGCGGGATATGGAACGGCGCTGGGCGTGATTCGCGCGGCGATCGAGAGCGGCAAAACGGTGGATGTATTCGCCGACGAGACGCGGCCGTTTCTGCAGGGCGCGCGGCTCACGGTGTGGGAACTGCAGCAGGACCACATTCCGACGACGCTGATCACGGACAATATGGCGGGCCACTTTCTGAAGTCGGGCCGGATCGGCTGCGTGGTGGTGGGCGCGGACCGCATCGCGGCGAATGGCGACGTCGCCAACAAGGTTGGCACCTATTCGGTAGCGGTACTGGCCAAGGAAAACAACGTGCCGTTTTTTGTGGCGGCTCCGATCTCGACGCTGGATCTGACGCTCGAATCGGGCGATGCCATTCCGATCGAACAGCGGGCCGCGGCGGAAGTGACGCACGTTTACGGGCGGCAGATGGCGCCGACCGGTACGGCCGTCCAGAATCCGGCGTTCGACGTGACGCCGGCGCGTTACGTGAGCGGCATCATCACGGAGCGCGGCGTGGCGCGTGCGCCATACGAAGAGTCTTTGAGAAAATTAATGGGATGAACCTAGCTACCATGAGAAAAATTCTGATTACCCTACTTTGCGCCGGAGCGCTTTTTGCTGCGGACGTGATCCGCCGGGCGCCCGGTTTTTCGATTGTGGATTCCAAAGGCGCAGAACACGACCTGGCCGATTACCGCGGCAAACTGGTGCTTCTGGTTTTCACCCAGACCACCTGCCCGCACTGCGCCGGTTTTGCCGACCTGCTGCAACAGACGCAGGAGAAATATGGCTCCCGGATCGCGGTGCTGGCGGTAGTGAATCCCCCGGACGACCCGGGTACGGTGTCGGCCTTCATTGCCGGCCACCGGATCACGTACCCGATTTTGTTCGATTCGGGGCAGGTGGCATATTCCTACGTGCTTACCGGGACGCTCAACTTTCCGCACCTGTATATGATCGATGGCGCCGGCATGATCCGGCGCGATTATGTGTATGGGCCGCTGACGCGTGAAGTATTCGAAGGCGGCAAGCTGGCGGCGGAGATCACTCGCCTGCTGCCTGCCGGCGCGCCGGATAAGAAATAACAGGGCAAGCTAAAGCATGCCCCACCGCCGTGCTGATCCTGGTGGGGCATGCTTTAGCTTGCCCAGATCCACAGCGATCGAAGAAACTTAATACAAACCCTATGCCCACTTATCGAATCGAGACGCCGGAGCGTGGCTATGCGGCGATCGTCGAACGCGGCGTGATTCGTTCGGCGGCGCAATATCTTCCCGCGAAGGCCGGCAAGGTTTTCGTGGTTTCGACCGAAGATGTGTGGCGACACTGTGGGCAGGCGCTCGCGCAGGCGCTCGAGGGCACACCGCACGAAGAACTGTTTCTGCCGGGAGGGGAGGATCAGAAGCGCCTCGGGCCGGTCGAGCGGCTGGCCGAGGGGATGGTGGAGCGGGGCGGCGACCGCTCGAGCGTGGTGATCGCATTTGGCGGCGGCATCGTCAATGACATGGCGGGCTTTCTAGCCGCGATTTTCATGCGCGGGATTCCGGTGATCCAGATTCCCACCACGCTGCTGGCGCAGGTGGACGCGGCCGTCGGCGGCAAGACCGGAGTGAACCTCGCGAGCGGGAAGAACCTGATCGGCAGTTTCCATCCGCCGCTGGCGGTGCTGATCGATCCGGCTGCGCTCGACACGCTGCCGGAGCGCGAGTACCGCTCGGGGTTGTGGGAGATTGTGAAAGCCGGGATCATACGCGAAGCGGCGCTGTTCCGCTACCTGTCGGATTCGAGCGCCGACGTGCTGGCGCGCTTGCCGGCGGCGGTGGACCGAATCATCGAGGATTCGGTACGGATGAAGGCGGAGGTGGTTTCCTCCGACGAACGCGAAGGGGACCTGCGGCGCATTCTGAACTTCGGGCATACCTTCGGGCACGCGCTCGAGGCGGAAACCGGGTACACGCGATTCCTGCATGGCGAAGCGGTGGCCTGGGGAATGTGCGCGGCGGTGCAGCTTGGCGAACTCACGGGAACGCTGGAGGCTGCGGATGGCGTCGCGATGCTGGAATTGGTGCGGCGCTACGGGCCGATCCCGCCGGTCGATGGCATTTCCGCGACGAATCTGCAAGCGCGCCTGGTCCACGACAAGAAGACGGTGCAGGGCGCCATCCATTTTGTGTTGCCGGTGCGGGTGGGGGAAGTGAAGGTAGTTTCGGGCGTGGATGAGAAGCTGGTGCTCNNTACGACCTGGCGAATCACCTGCTTTCCCTGAACATCGACCGGTGGTGGCGGGCCCGCACGGTGCGCCGCGTGGCGCCGGCGCTCAAGCGGCCAGGCGCGCGCGTATTGGACATCTGCTGCGGCACGGGCGACCTGGTGCTGGCGTTGCAGCGATCGAGCGGCGGGCCAGTGCTGGGCTCGGATTTCTGCCATCCGATGCTGCTCGCTGCGCGGGAGAAAGTTGGGCGGCGGAGTGCGGCGGCTGCGTTGTTCGAATCCGATGCGCTGCAATTGCCGGTGCGGGACGGCTCGCTCGATCTGCTGACGGTGGCGTTCGGCTTCCGCAACCTGGCGAACTATGCGGCCGGCCTGGCGGAGATGCGGCGCGTGCTGCGGCCGGGCGGGATGGCGGCGATCCTCGAATTCACGCAACCGCCCAACGCGGCGTTCGCGGCGGTCTACCACTTTTATTCGCGGCGGATTCTGCCGTGGATCGGCGGGGCCCTTTCGGGAAGCCGCGATGCTTATACGTATCTGCCGGAATCGGTGCGGAAGTTTCCGCGAGCACCGGAACTGGCGGAAGACATGCGGCGCGCGGGCTTCAGCGATGTGGAGTTCGAGTACTTCACCGGGGGAATTGTGGCCCTGCACCTGGGACGGGTGGGCTAGCCTCAGTCCAGCGTTTTCTTGCGCCCGGAAAACGCCGGCGCTATTCTGAGAAGCAGGGAGCCGACGATGGCGAGTCTCGACTGGTCACAATGCCCCGCCGTGGAGAGCATCCCCGGCAAGGTGAGCGGCGCGTGGGTGCTGCGGGGAACCCGTATGCCCGTCGCTGCGATCTTCGAAAATATCGAAGCTGGAGCCAACATCGACGACATCATGGAATGGTTCGACGGGCTTGACCGCCAACAGGTCAAGGCGGTTATAGAGTTCGCCGTCCGCAGTCTCGACAAGGCGCCCGCCAACCTACCGTAGATGCTCATCATTTTCGATCAGGCAACGCCTGTGCCGATCCGGCCCTAACTCGCAGGCCACACCGTCCGCACAGCGGCACAGCAAGGCTGGGACAAGCTTAGGAACGGCGATCTGCTGACGGCCGCCGAAAAAGCCGGGTTCGACCTATTGCTGACAACCGACAAGAACATACGCTTTCAGCAGAATCTTGTGGGCCGCAAAATTGCGGTTGTGGTTCTCGGCCAGCAGCAATGGCCGCGACTTCGGCCGCACATTCAGCGCGTGATTGAAGCTGTGAACGCGGCCACCCCCGGCAGCTTCGCTGAGGTGGACATCCCCGGCGAGTGAGGCCCCGGCTCTGTCTCACAAAGGGTCCTTTGCGCCCCTTTGGGCCGGGGACAGTCCCGGTTGAAACCGTGAAAGTTAAACGACCCAATCACGTTTCGGGTCTTTCACGTATAAACGTTTTACAGTGCCGCAAGAGGTGCACAGGTCAGCAAAAAGGGTCTCCCGCTTCCCCCTTTCGGATCGTTTGAAAAAGCCTTTCTCTTTCTCTTTGCAGAGGAGGCCGGGACGGACGTCACCACCACCACCAGAAGCAGAAACAATGATACCGCTGATGAGTTGTGAACCGCCGCAGTGTTCACATGTATTGTTGGGCATGGACAACTATAGCCCATAAGGGTAGTTCATGATCTCCTGTACCGTCCCAAAAAGTGTAAGTTTTGCGACACCGCGCGGAGCCCGTAGAATTGGGCCTTCGAGCGTCGCAAAAGTCTATCTCAAAGCTGCTGACGGACTCTGGCTCTTGGTTGGCGGCATTGACGCACCTGACGTCGCAAAACTCGGTCTCGAAACGGCGCGAAGATTTTTCATTTTAGCTGAGCGCCTTGTCCAGGCGGTCGACCAGCGTGTCCGCATCGGCGCGGGAGAAGACCATCGGCGGCTTGATCTTGATCACGTTGTGGAAGGGGCCGTCGGTCGAGAGCAGCACGCCAAGATCCTTCATGCGATCGACCAGGGCCGAGGCTTCCGCGGCGGCCGGCGCTTGCGTGGCGCGGTCGCGCACCAGTTCGAAACCGAGGAAGAGGCCGAGGCCGCGCACATCGCCGATGATAGAGTGGCGCGCCGCGAGTTCGTGGAGGCCCGCCAGCAGGTAATTGCCGGTCGTGAGCGCGTTCTGCTGCAGCTCTTCGTCGCGAATGACATCGAGGACGGCTAGTCCCACGGCACACGAGACGGGGTTGCCGCCAAAGGTGTTGAAGTACTCCATGCCGTTGGCGAATGAGGCGGCGATTTCCGCAGTAGTGACCACGGCGCCCATGGGGTGGCCGTTGCCGATGGGCTTGCCCATAGTGACGATGTCGGGGACCGCGTCCTGGGTTTCGAACATCCAGAAATGCGAGCCGGCGCGGCCGAAGCCGGTCTGGACTTCGTCGGCGATAGTGACGCCGCCGGCAGCGCGGACGGCGGCGAAAGCGGCCTTCAGATATCCGGGCGGCAGAATAATCTGGCCGCCGCAGCCCAGCGCGGATTCGCAAAAGAAAGCCGCCAGATCGGGCGCCTGGCGGGCGGCTTCGGCGACGGATTGGGCGTAGCGCGCGCCGGCATCGAGGCCGCGGTGCGGGCCGCGATATACGTCTGGCATGGGCGCGACGTGTACGTGTGCGGGCTTGCCGCGGCCGCCCGGACCGTTGAACTTGTAGGGGCTGATTTCAACCAGGGCATTGGTGTTGCCGTGATACGCGACGTCGACCACCACAACCTGGTTGCCGCCGGTGTGGGCCCGCGCCAGGCGCAGCGCGAGTTCGTTGGCTTCGCTGCCGCTGGTCACCAGGAAGGCCACGCGCAGCGGCGCAGGCAGTGTGGCGGTGAGTCGCTCAGTGTAGCCGGTGAGGTATTCGTGCAGGTAGCGCGTGTTGGTGTTGAGGAGCGCCATCTGGCGGGATGCGGCTTCCACCACGCGCGGATGCGAGTGGCCCACGTGAGCTACGTTGTTGACGCAATCAAGATACGCGCGGCCGGTGGAATCGTAGAGATGCTGCTTCCAGCCGCGGATGATATGCAGCGGCTCGCGGTATGAAAGACTGAGCGAAGGGCCGAGCGTCTGGCGGCGCGCGGCGGCGAGCGATGCGGCGCTCTGCGCGCCGGTGGAGAAGCCGCAGGCGCGGCGGAAAACCTCGCTGGGCCAACCGGGCGGCAAGGCGGCCAGGCGCTCGATCAGCGCCAAGGCCGGTTGGTTCGAGATGTTGAGATAAGCATTGCCGGGCGCCTGGCGGGCTTGCCAGGCAGCGTAGCAGACGCTTGAGCCCAGGCGCGTGGCGGCGAGCGTGTAGAGGGCCTCCACTTCGGAAGCGGTGAGCGGGCGGACTTGATGGTAAGCAGCCGCCACTTCGGCGGCGGCAGCGATGGGGTCGGGCTTATCGAGCATGGCGTAGGCCAGCGCAATGGCGAGGTTGCAGACGGTAGCCGAGTGGACCACATCGCCGAAATCGAGCAGGGAGACCACGCGCGATCCGCAGGTGTCCACCAGGATGTTGTAGTCGTTGGCGTCGTTGTAGATGACGCTGGTGCGGAGGGCGGACCAATCAAGCTGGGCCCAGGTGTCGAAGATGGGCTCGATCAAGCGGCGTTGCGGCTCGGGGAGCAGATCGAGATGCGGGCGAGCGAGCGCGGCCTGGTGGAGATCCCAATGCAGCGCGCGGTGCGCGGCCGGATGCGAAAAGGCTTCGAGCGAGTTGTCCACGCGGGCCAGAGCGGCCCCGAGAGAGCGCAGGAGCTCGGCCGAATGCGGCGTAGCGGCTTGCGCCATGCAGATACCATCGACCCACGTCAGCAGGCGCACGAAGTACGGCGCGCCATCGGGGCCATTGACGGAGGTGATAGTGGATCCGGTAGTAGCGGGAACCACGTGGGGGAATTCGAGTCCGGTGGGGTGCGCGCCAAGAAAGCCGATGAGACTGTTTTGCAGGTCGAGAACGGCGGGCGATTCTTCCTGGTTGGCGATCTTGAGGATGAACTGGGCGCCCGAGCGATCGCGCAGGTGGAAGTTCTGATCGCGCTCGCTGGGGAGCGGCGAGGCAACCGCATCCAGGCCGTAGAGTTCACGGGCGAACTGGACGGCCTCTTCCGCGGAAAAGCGGGGAGCTTTGTCGACCCGGGCCATAAGAATCAGGGTAGCAGTGGGGCCTGGAGCCAGGGGCAGGCTCGCGGATGCTAGTATAGGCTTTTCCGGCGTTGTCGATCCCTTCTGCCATCTATCCCAAATGAATATGTACCGATCCGTGCCGAAAGTCCCCGACTTCCCAGCGATGGAGCGCGCGATACTGCGCTTCTGGGAGGAGAGCCGCATCTTCGAAAAGCTTCGGGCGCAGACGGCCGGTGGCCCGCGCTGGTCGTTTCTGGACGGGCCGATTACCGCCAATAATCCTATGGGCGTTCACCACGCGTGGGGACGCTCGCTGAAGGATATGTACCAGCGGTATCACGCCATGAACGGGCAGGAGCTGCGGTATCAGAATGGTTTCGATTGCCAGGGGCTGTGGGTGGAAGTGGAGGTCGAAAAGAGCCTGGGGCTGCAGACCAAGCGCGAGATTCGCGACTTCGGCATTGAGAATTTTGTGCGCGCATGCAAGGAGCGCGTACTGACGTTCGCGGCGCGGCAGACGGAGCAATCGGTGCGCCTGGGGTATTGGTGCGATTGGGACTCGCCGAAACTGCTGATCGAGTTGCGGGACGCCCTGGCAGATGGCGATCGCGTGGTCACGGCCACGCTGCCGAGCGGGCATAAAGAGACGGCGCGGGCGAGCGAGATTGTCCGCAAGTTGGGGTCGCTTGAGTACGGCGGCAGCTACTTCACGTTTTCGGACGAGAACAATTACACCATCTGGGCGTTTCTGAAGAAGTGCCACAGCGAAGGATTCATCTATCGCGGCCATGATGTGATGCCCTGGTGCGGCCGGTGCGGCACCGGGCTCTCGCAAATGGAAGTTGCCGAAGGGCGGCGCATCACTACACACACGTCGGTGTTCGTGAAGTTTCCGATTCGCGGGCAGGAAAAGACGGCGCTGCTGGTATGGACCACCACCCCGTGGACGCTCACGTCGAACGTCGCGGTGGCGGTGAACCCCGAGATGACCTACCTAAAGGTGCGGCACGGAGGTTGGGAATACTACGTCGCCAAGGCAAACTTCGAGCGCGACCGTTTGCAGGATCTGCAGGTGGAAGGCAAGCATGAGACGCACAAGCTGCCGTCCATCCGGACGATCCTGAAAGGCACGGGCGGCGTGGAAGTGGTTGCGGAACTGCCCGGCAGCGAACTGCTCGGGCTGACCTATGACGGGCCCTTCGATGAATTGCCGGCGCAAAACACACCGGGCGGCGTGTTTCCCTATGGGGAGACGGGCCTCGGTGCGACGGCGGCGGAATCGCACCGCGTGATCGCGTGGAGCGAAATCAGCGAGGCGGAAGGCACCGGCCTCGTGCACATTGCGCCGGGCTGCGGCGCGGAGGATCAACAACTCGGCAAAGAAGAGGATCTGCCGTTCATCGCGCCACTGGATGAAAGCTCGGTGTATGGGGAAGGCTTCGGGCCGTTCACGGGCCGCAATGCGAACGACGTGTCCGACGATATCGTGGCCGCGCTGAAGGCATCGGGCATGCTGGTGGCGCGCGAGAAGTATCCGCACGTCTACCCGCACTGCTGGCGCTGCAAGTCCGAGTTGGTCTTCCGGCCGGTGGACGAGTGGTTCATCCGCATGGAGTGGCGCGACCGCATCCAGCGCGAGGTGCCGCAAATCCGCTGGATTCCGGCGGAGGGCGAAGCGCGCGAGATGGACTGGCTGCGCAACATGGCCGACTGGATGATCTCGAAGAAGCGCTTCTGGGGGCTGGCGCTGCCCATCTGGGTATGCGGCGCCTGCGAGCACTTCACGGTGATTGGCAGCCGCGAGGAACTGAAAGAGAAAGCCGTGGAAGGCTGGGAAACCTTCGACGGCAATTCCCCGCACCGGCCGCACGTGGACGCGGTGAAGATCCGCTGCGAAAAGTGCGGCGAGCTGGCAACGCGCGTGGAAGACGTGGGCAACCCGTGGCTGGACGCGGGCATCGTGTCGTTCAGCACCATGGGGTATTCGACGGACCGCGCCTATTGGGAGAAGTGGTTCCCGGCGGACCTGGTGCTGGAGAGTTTTCCGGGGCAGTTCCGCAACTGGTTTTACTCGCTGCTGGCGATGAGCGCCATGATGGACGGGCGCGCACCGTTCAAGGCTTTGCTGGGGCACGCGCTGGTGCGCGACGCTCGCGGCGAGGAGATGCACAAGTCCAAGGGAAACTCGATCGCCTTCGATGAAGCCGCGGAGGCCTTGGGCGCGGAGGTGATGCGCTATATCTACGCGGAGCAGAAGACCGCGCAGCATTTGAACTTCCCGGATCTGCACCCAACCGGCAACGTCGGCCAGACCATCGACGGCGATGCGCGGCGCAAGCTGCTGACGTTTTGGAACTGCTACAGCTTTTTTGTGATGTATGCTTCGGCCGATGGTTGGAAGCCGGGCGCCGCGCCGCCGGCGCCCACCAACGAACTGGACCGTTGGGTGTTGAGCCGCTTGCAGCGCCTGGTGGACGCGGCCAACCAGGCGTTCCTGAATTACGAACACTTCCGTGTCATCGAAGCGTTCCAGGAATTCGACGAGCAATTTTCGAACTGGTATCTGCGCCGCTCGCGCCGCCGCTTCTGGCGCAGCGACGCCGAAGCCTATCAGACGCTCTACACAGTGTTGACCACCGTGACGCGCCTGATGGCGCCGGCGCTGCCCTTCCTGACCGAGGAGATTTATCAGAACCTGGTGCGGTCGGTCGATCCCGCCGCGCCCGAATCGGTGCACCTGACAACCTATCCGCAAGTGGATGCCGGGCTAATCGACGAAGATCTGGAGCGCAGCATCGACGCGGTGATCCGACTGAAGAATCTGGCATTGAACCTGCGGACGCACAGCAAGGTCAAAATTCGCCAGCCCCTCGACACGCTTTACGTGCGCCCGCGCGACGCCGCCGATCGCAGAGTCCTCGAAGACTCCGACTACGCGGCGCAAGTGCTGGAAGAGGCCAACATCAAGCGTGTGGCGCTTATCGAGGATGAGAAGACTTTGGTCGTGATCCGTCTCAAGCCCGATTCCAAGAAGCTCGGCCCGCGCGCCGGCAAGTATCTCAAGGCCATCGGAGCCGCGCTGGCACAGGCCGATACAGCGGTAGTTCTGAAGGGCGGCGCGTTCACTCTGGAAGTGGAAGGCCAGACGTTCGAACTGGCGCCCGAGGAAATCGTCATCTCCTACGAAGGCCCGCCGAATCTGAAATGCGGCCTGGAACAAGGCACCTTCATGGCGCTCGACACCACGCTCACCCCGGAGTTGGAGCAAGAAGGTCTGGCGCGCGATTTCAACCGCCTCGTGCAGGATCAGCGGAAAGCCATTGGCCTCGAAATCTCAGACCGCATCGCCGTCTTGTACGCCGCCCCGCCGCGCATCGTAGAAGCGATTACCACGCACCACGAGTATCTGTGCAATGAACTGCTGGCGGAGCGCCTGGAAGCCGTCGCAGCGCCCCCTGACGGAGCGGCCAAGCTGGCGCTCGGCGGGGAAGAAATCTTCGTCGCCATCACGCGGGTTTGACGGTCACGCGAGTCTTGGCAAAGCAGGTCCGACCAGAAAAATGCGTCAGGCTACGTGTTTCTATTTTCCTGCCCAAGTGTCACGCGGCCGGCCTCGTGCGCACGCTGCGGACGATCTGATCCCCGTCGCGCTGACGGATGAGGCGAAGATCGTAGTCGGTCTGCAGTCCCAGCCAGGTTTCCGGCGAAACACGGAAGTATGTCCCCAGCCTCAACACCGTATCGGCTGTGATGGAACGAGTGCCATTCACGATGGCGCTGATGCGGTTGGGCGGGACGTCCAGATCGCGAGCCAACTTGTTTGTGCTGATCCCCAGTGGTTTCATGAAGTCTTCCAGGAGAATCTCTCCAGGATGGATTGGATCGAGTCGCTTTGACGGCTTCATTGTCATCTCCCCTGGCGTCTTAGTGGTAATCCACAATCTCAACATTATGCGCATCGCCGTCACGCCACGCGAAGCAGATGCGCCATTGGTCATTGATTCGAATGCTGTACGTTCCCGCGCGGTCGCCTTTCAGCAGCCTAGCCTATGACGTTCTGAGTGTTATGTCAAGCATAATGGCATCCTGCTCAGCCCGGCCCGAACGCCTTTAATATCGCCTCCGCAATCCGTTCGCTCGCGTGGCCATCGCCGTAGGGGTTGTGGATGCGGCACATGCGGTCGAACTCGTCGCGATCGTCGAGCAGACGCTCTGTCTCGTGGACGATGCGATCCGGGTCGATGCCAACCAGTTTTACGGTTCCGGCTTCCACGGCTTCGGGGCGTTCGGTTTTTTCGCGCATCACCAGGACCGGCTTGCCGAGCGACGGGCCTTCCTCCTGGACGCCGCCGGAATCGGTGATTAACAGGTAGGCGCGGCGCATCAGGTCGACGAACGGAACGTATTCGAGCGGTTCGTACAAGATGATATTGCGCTCCGCGCCGAGCAGGCGCTTCACGGGGCCCGCCACGTTGGGATTGTAGTGCACCGGATAAACGATCTGGACGTCGGGGCGCGCGGCCAGGCGGAGCAGGGCAGTACAGATGGCTTCGAGAGGCGCGCCGAAATTCTCGCGGCGGTGCGCGGTCACAAGCAGGAGCCGTTTGGAAGAATCGAGGTCCGGCCAGTTGGTTGCGGGGAGCGTGCCGGCACTGAGTTTATCGCGCACTTGCAGAACGGCGTCGATGCCCGTGTTCCCGGTGACGGAGATGCAGTCCTCCGGCACGCCCTCGCGCCGCAGGTTGGCCGCCGCGCCGCTGGTGGGCGCGAAGTGCAGCGTGCTGATGCGCGTGGTAAGGACGCGGTTCAACTCTTCCGGAAATGGCTGTTGGAGGTCGCCCGTGCGCAGCCCGGCTTCGACGTGGCCGACGGCGATGTGCTGGTAGAAGGCCGAAAGGGCGGCGCAGAACGTGGTGGTGGTATCGCCCTGCACCAGGACGATGTCGGGCCGCTCGGAGACCAGGATATCTTCGAGCGCCGCCAAAATAGACGCGGACAGTTGCGCCAGGCTTTGACCGGGCTGCATGAGATCGAGGTCGAAATCGGGCACCGCGTCGAAGACCTGCAACACCTGGTCGAGCATGGAGCGGTGTTGCGCGGTGACGCAACACTGCACGTGAAAATCGCGGCTCAGGCGGCGCAGATGAAGCAGCACCGGGCAGAGCTTGATTGCCTCGGGGCGCGTCCCGAAGACCAGGAGAACTTTGATCATGCGGTGGCCTCTACTCTAACCCGGTGGATGCCGGGGTTCAAGCGGACGGGCCAAGGCGGGTAAGATACATTCATGATGCGGTCGATTGTCGCGGGACTGATTTTGTGCGGAGGTCTGATGGGAGCTTCGGATTTTGATGAAGCACAGGCGGCGCGGTTCGCGCGGCTGGCGCTCGATTGCGTGCACAAGGAGTATCCGAATAAGATTGCGCACTCCATGAATTCGGACGCCGATGTGAAGCCGCCGCGGGAGCTGACACCTGCGTTTTACGGCTGCTACGACTGGCACTCATCGGTGCACGGGCACTGGCTGCTGGTCCGGCTGGCGCGGCTCTTCCCGCAAGCGCCCTTCGCCGCGGACGCGCGCCGGGCGGTGGGGCAGAGCCTCACGGCGGCCAACATCGCGCAGGAAGTGAACTATCTGAACGCGGAGGGCCGCGCGGCTTTCGAACGGCCGTATGGTCTGGCGTGGCTGCTGCAATTGGCGGCCGAGCTGAAGGAGTGGGACGATCCGCAGGCGCGCCAGTGGGCGGCGACGCTGCATCCTCTGGTGGAGGCGGTCACCTCGCGAATCGGCGGGTGGTTGGGGAAGATGGAAAACCCGATCCGCATCGGGGAACATAACAACACTGCGTTCGCCATGGGGTTAATGCTGGACTACGCGCGCATTACGGGCGACGCGCCGTTCGGCAAGCTGGTGGAAGCGCGTGTGCGGGATTACTACGGGAAAGACCGGAATTGCCCGTTGGCGTATGAACCGTCGGGCGAGGATTTTCTCTCGCCGTGCCTGGCAGAGGCGGATGTGGTGAGGCGCATTCTGCCGCAGGCGGAGTTCGCGCAGTGGTTCACGGCCTTCCTGCCGCGCGTGGACCTGGAGCCGACGCATGTTCCCGACGTCACGGATCCGAAGCTCTACCACCTGGCGGGGCTGAACCTGAGCCGCGCCTGGATGCTGGAAGGCATCGTGTCAAGGCTGCCTGTGGCGGATGCCCGCCGCAAGCCACTGACGGCGCTGGCAGGCCGGCTGCGCCAGACCGGGCTCGACAGCATCAAGAGCGAACACTACGAAGGCGGCCACTGGCTGGGTAGTTTTGCGGTTTATCTGGTGAGCGGCCGGGGTCTGAAATGAGAAAATGTGCCGTAGTGGCGGCTCTGGCGTTCCTGGCAGCGTGTGAGCGGCCGCAGCCGGCGGCGGATGCGCTTCTGGTGGCAGAGATCGACGGCATCCGGGCGATTGACAATCACGCGCATCCGGTGCGGATGGTGGCGAGCGGCGAAAAGCCGGATCGCGATTTCGATGCGCTGCCAGTGGACAATATGGAGCCGCAGTCCGATCCGGTAAATCTGCGGCCGGGCGCCCCGGCGATGGTGGAGGCGGCCAAGGCGCTTTCAGGCAAGCAGCAGGCGATGCGCGACCAAGGCGAGCAGTATCCGGCGTGGGTGCTGGACCAGATGGGAGTCGACGTGATGCTCGCCAACCGCGTGGAAATGGGGCCGGGCATTCAGCCGCCGCGCTTCCTCTGGGTGCCGTACGCGGACGCGCTGATCTTCCCGCTCGACAATTCGAAGCTGGCGGCGGCCAATCCGGATCGGAAGGCTTTCCTGGCGCTCGAAGACGTGCTGCGGGGGCGGTATCTGACGGCGCTGGGGATGCAGGCGGTGCCGGCCACCTTGGGCGAATACCTGGCGCGTGTGGTAACGCCGACGCTGGAGCGTCAGCGCTCGGGCGGAGCGGTGGCGGAAAAGTTCGAGGCGGCGTATTTGCGGTCGCTCGAATTCGACAAGGTGGAGCGCAGCGCGGCCGACGCCGTTTACGCGCGATTTGCGGGGAAGGGAGCGGCGGCCGAAGCGGAATACAAACCGCTCGAGGACTTTCTGTTCCGGTATATCGCCGCGGAATGCGGGCGGCTGGGCATGGCGGTGCACATCCACACCAATGCCGGCGC
>PLZX01000208.1 GCA_003152325.1 Bryobacterales bacterium
TGGCCGCTCGTGCCCACGTGCCCAGACAGAAAATCTACGAGGTCCTCGACAGCCTGGTGGAAAAGGGTTTTGCCCAGGTGGTGCAGGAGAAGACGAAGCTCTTCTCCGCCGTCGAGCCCAGTCTGGCGATTCCCGGATACCTGGGGCGCAAGCGCCAGATCCTGGAACAGGATCTGACCGATAGCGGCCGCGCCGGCGGCGCCCTCATCGAAGATCTCAAATCGCTCTATTCCGAAGGACGCGGGGGACGCGGCACGCTCGATTTTCTGCGCATCGTTTCCGAGCCTACCCAGACGGCCGCGGAGTACCGCCGCATGCTGGCAGAAGTCAAACGCGAGTACGTGGAATTTTCGCGGCCGCCCTACGCCGTCGATCCCCTCCACGAACAACTGGTGAAACAGGCAGGATCGAGCGGCGTAGCCTGCCGTCTGCTGCTGGAGGCGGGCGCGCTCGACGACGAACACCGCCAGCGCCTCACCGAGTACATCGCGGCCGGCGTCGCAGTGCGCATCGCCGAATCGCTGCCCATGAAACTCGCGGTCTTCGACGGCGAGCACGGCATGATCGCGCTGCTCGACCCCGTGATCACACGTCCCGCCTGGACCGCCGTCGTTTTCCATCACGAAGGTATGGGCGAGGCCATGAGAGGCCTCTTCGAAGAGCACTGGCGAAGAGGGCGGAACCTGTAAACCCGCCGCGCCGACGATCAACCGGGGCTTGACCCTGGAATGACTCCAGGGTGGATACTGCGACCAGGGCGAAAGAGAGGACCGGGCAAGCTAAAGCATGCCCCACCAAAGCTGCCGGCCTTGCAGTGGGTGGGGCAGGCGCTTTCGCCTGCCAGTATTCGTTCCGGACTTAGCGCGTGCCGCCAGGCACGCCGCGCTGCTTCCGCGTCAGAATCTCGCGCACCGCATAGATGCGCCGGTCCTGGCTTTCAAAGTAGGTCCGCATCATCATCTCGCCGATCAGCCCGGTGGAAAACATCATCAGGCCGGCCAGCAGCAGCAACGCGCCCGCCACCATGATGGGACCGTGCTCGGCCACCAGATCCTGCCTCCACAGCAACTTTTCCGCGGCCAGCCACACCATGATGCCGCCGCCGGAGAGGGTGCCGCACAGTCCCAGCAGCCCGAAGAAATGCATCGGCCGCGTAAAATACTTCAGCAGAAACTTGATGGTGAGGATATCGAACATCACCCGGAACGTGCGCCCGATCCCATAATGCGAGTCGCCCGCCACCCGGTGCGTGCTGTGAATCGGCACTTCGGCAATCCGCGCGCCATAAAAACTGGCCAGCGCCGGAATGAAGCGGTGCAGCTCGCCGTACAGGTTCACGTCCTTCAGCACCTCGGCCCGGTAAGCCTTGAACGTCGTGCCGAAATCCCGCAGATCCACGCCGGATGCTTTGGCCATCAGCCAGTTCGCGATCCGCGAAGGAATCTTGCGCATGATGGCGTTGTCCACGCGGTTTTTGCGCCACCCGCTCGCGATATCGAAGCCTTCGTCGATCTTCTGCAGCAGCGCCGGAATGTCTTCGGGCGCGTGTTGCAGGTCGCCGTCCATGGCCACCACGATGTCGCCTTTGGCTTCGTGGAATCCCGCCGAAAGCGCCGCCGTCTGTCCGAAATTGCGCCGCAGCCGGATGACTTTCAGATGGCCATCGGTCTCCACCAGGTTCGACAGCAGCTCGAAACTGCGGTCGTTCGAAGCATCGTCCACGAACAGGATCTCGTAGGGACGCTGCACCTGCTCGAGCACCAGGCTCAGCCGGTCGTAAAGAGGCAGAATGGAAAGCTCTTCGTTGTGAATCGGGATGACGATCGACAACATGGCCACGGACGATAATAGTTTATCATCATGGACCGCATCCCATTCCAGGCAACCGCCGCGGGCGCCCAATACGAGCGGATTGCGCGCCTGCCCGCGGCCGTGCTCCTCGACAACGTGCGCAGTCTCTACAACGTCGGCGCGTTCTTCCGCACCGCCGACGCCGCCGCCGTCGAGAAGCTCTACCTGTGCGGCATCACCGGCCGGCCGCCCAAGCGCGCCATCTCGAAGACCGCTCTGGGCGCCGAAGAAACCGTGGAGTGGGAGCACTTCTGGGACCCGCTGCCGCTGATCCATGGCCTCCGCGAGCGCGGCTACGAAATCGCCGCCGTGGAAACTTCCATGCACGCCGTCGACCTGTTCGACTGGGCGCCGCGCTTCCCCGTCTGCGTGGTCTTCGGCCACGAAGTCGAAGGCATCCGCCCCGACGTATCCGCGCTCTCGGACACCCACGTGCGCATCCCCATGCTCGGCCTCAAGCACTCGCTGAACGTCTCGACCGCCGGCGGCATCGTGCTCTATGAATTGCTCCGCAAATACCGCGCACTGGGAAAGTAGGAGTCAGAAGTCAGAAGCCAAGAGTCAGAATAAACCCACGCGGCACCCCGACCCTTCTGAATTCTGTCTTCCTCGACTTCTGACTTCCAGACTTCTGCTTCTTGGAATGGCCGGCAAAGAATCTGAGCTACGATAAGACTTGTCTCAGCCACTGCCCCGTCTGCGCCTTACCCTCGATTTCATGCCGTCTCCATCCCCGGAGAATCCCGGCCTGTTCATGCGCGATCCTTACAAGTTCTCCGACGCCATGCTGATTGTTCCTCCCTTGCTGGTGGAATGCCTCCGCTGCTTCGACGGCACCCAGACCGAGCTCGATCTGCGCGCCGTGCTGGTACGCCTCAGCAACAGCCTGGAGGTGGAACAGATCGCACGGCACCTCATGGAAACCCTGAGCACCGCCGGATTCCTGGAAGACGAAGCCTTTGAACACATGCGTGACGGGAAGCGCCAGGGTTTCGCCGCATGCCCCGTCCGGGAGCCCGCTCACGCCGGTTCCGCTTATCCCGGCGATGCCGCCGAGCTGCGCGAAACCATGCAGGGATATATGACGGCCGATGCCCCCGCGGCGCCCGACGGCGCCGGCGACAACCTCTTCGCCATCGCCGCCCCACACGTCAGCCCGGAAGGCGGATGGCAATCCTACCAGTCCGCGTACCGCATGCTGCGCCCCGAACACCGCGACCGCACCTTCGTCATCCTCGCCACCTCGCACTACGGCGAGCCCGATAAATTCGGCCTCACGCGCAAACCCTTCCGCACGCCGCTCGGCGACTGCGAAACCGATACGCGCCTGGTCGATTGGCTGGCCCAGCGCGGCGGCCGCGCGGTGGAAATGGAAGATTACTGCCACTCCTTCGAACATACCGTGGAGTTCCAGACCATCTTCCTGCAGCACACCATGGGCCCCCAAGTGCGCATTCTGCCGATTCTGTGCGGCTCTTACGCCCGCAGCATCTACCAGGGCGGCATGCCCGAGGATTCCGACCAGGTGAAGCGCTTCGTCGACGCTCTCGCCGAATTGCGCGACCGCGAAGGCGACCGCCTCTTCTTCGTGCTCGGCGTCGACATGGCCCACATGGGCGCGCGCTACCGGGACCCGTTCGAATGTGCCGCCAACCAGGGCCGGATGACCGAAGTCGGCGCGCGCGATGCCCAGCGCATCGAGTGCATCAATGCGGCCGACGCCGCCGCTTTCTGGGACCTGGTGCAGCAGAATCGCGACGACCTTAAGTGGTGTGGCTCGGCGCCCTTCTACACCTTCCTGAAAATCGCGCCCAAAGCCCGCGGCCGCCTGTTGCGTTACGAGCAATGGAACATCGACGAAGCGAGCGTCGTCAGCTTCGCCGGCATGGCTTTCACCGAGTAGTCGGGCGCCGCAGTTTGTAGCGCTTTCCCCGCCATTCGATGGTGTTCCCAAATGCCGACGACAGCAGCGCCACCAGCCACACCCACGTTGCCAATGGCGTCCAGATGGCGTGTACCCACAGATGCCTCTTGAACCACGCTTCGCACTCCGGCAGCGCGGCCTTCGCCAGCGTCGCCCGGTTCAGCCCCTTCAACATTCCCGGCGAAAGCTGCGCGATGAGCGCCCACTCCGCCAGCCGGTTTCCGCGAATCGAGGCAACGGCCGAGGCCGCCATCCCACCGCAATAAAACACGTGCGCGATCAGCGCCGGCCACCACAGCCGCGCATTGTAAACGCGCGTGACCGTCATTTGCCGGCGCATCCAGCCGAAGAACCGGCCCATCGTGATGTGTTCGTAGCACGGCACCAGAGCGCCGGGAGCATACGCGATCGCGAGACCCGTCGTCCGCACCGCCGCGCTCAACGCGTAATCGTCGCTCACCGTGCGCTTCCAATAGTCCGGCACGCACGCGTCGTAGAATACTTCTTTGCGGATCGCCATGGCGCCGCCCCAGGCGAAGCGGTTGTCGCCCGGGCCCAGCCGCCCGCCCGCGACGGCATCCCAGACACCGCGCATCAGGCTCCAGAACGTCGGCGGCACGGGCGTGAACCAGCGGTAGCCGGTGGAAGCGCCCACGCCTTTTTCCTTGAGCGGCGCCACCAGCGCGCGCAGCCATCCGCGCGTCACGCGCCCATCGGAATCGGCGAATGCCAGGATTGCGGTCCGTTTGCTGGTGGCCCGCACCGCCGCCGCCAGGTTCTGCACTTTTTCGCCCGTGTGTGGATCGTCGCCATGCGCCAGCACCACCTTGCACTTGTGCGGCAGCACTCCGGGCGGAATGTCGGCCGCCGCATGCGCCACCACCAGCAACTCGTAATCCGGATAATCGAGCGACGCGAGCGCCGCCAGGTTTTCGCGCAGCCCCTCGTCTTCGCCCTTCACCGGCACAATCACGCTGGCCGGCGGCCAGTGTTCGCACGTTTGGGAAAGCCGCCGCGCTACGTAGTTGGCGCGCTTGCGCTCGCCGCGCAGCGAAAGAATTGCCAGCAACAGCGCCGGCCCGGCGAAAAACCAGTACCAGAAGACCAAAGAGGTAGCATAGCAACATGAGAGTGGAATCTCCGGCGTGCTTGTGGGGTCAGGCTTTCAGCCTGCCGCCGGGCTTCTGCCCGGCGTCTCGCGACAACCCTAAGAACGCCGGCTAGAAAGCCGGCGGCAGGCTGAAAGCCTGACCCCACATGGGCGCGCACCCGCATCATGACAGCGTCAGAAATAACGCTATGATGCTGGTATGCGGACCACGGTCACACTGGACGCGGACGTCCGACGCCTCCTGGAAGACGCCATGCGGCGGCGTGGCATCTCCTTCAAGCAGGCGCTCAACGACGCCGTCCGCGCGAGCCTCCTGCCCGCCGGCGCACGCCGCGAACGCCCCTTCGTCCAACAGACCTACTCGCTCGGTGCGGAGCAACTCTTCCCTTGGGACAAGGCTCTGGCGACAGCCGACGCCATCGAAGACCAGGAACTCCTCCGCAAGCCATGAAGCTCCTCCTCTTCTCCGACATTCACAACGATTGGAAGCGCCTCGACGAACTGCTCTCAATTGAAGCCGACCTCTACATCGCCGCCGGCGATCAGTGTACATGGAACAAAGGCATCGACCGCTGCGGCCAGATTCTCGAACGCCGCGGCGACAAGGTCTACGTGCTCCCGGGCAATCATGAATTGGCGGACAAAATCATGGAGATGTGCGCGCTGCGCGGCCTCCACTATTTCCACGAAGGCCATCTGCAGCTCGGCCGCTGGCACGTCGCCGGCCTCGGCTATTCCAACCCCACGCCTTTCAACACTCCCAGCGAATACAGCGAGGCTCAACTCGCTGAACACCTGCAGCCCTTCGCGCCACTCGCGCCGCTGGTGCTGGTCTGCCACGCGCCGCCCTACGGCACCGCCCTCGACCAGGTCCGCCCGGGCCTGCACGCCGGCTCGCGTCTCGGTTCTCGAATTCATTGAAAAGCACCAGCCCGAGTATTTCTTCTGCGGCCACATCCATGAGGCCGAAGGCGCCAGTATCGAAATCGGCCGCACGCGCTCCCGCAACGTCGGCAAAGCCGGCCATTTGTTAGAATTGGATTGAACCCCCATGACATTCGAAGAGTTAGAACGCGCGTATCAGCCCCTCCGCGACCAGGCCCTGGCCGTGCGGAGGTATCTTTGACGCCGCCGCTCAGAAACAGAAACTAGCCAAATCCGAAGACCAGATCTCCGCCCCCGATTTCTGGAGCCAGCCCGAAAAAAGCCAAAAAGTGATGCAGGTGCGCAAGCGCCTGGAAGAGGCCATCGCCAACGACGATCACATCCGCTCCATGACCGACGATCTCGATACCCTGTTCGAGCTGGCGCGCGAGGGCGAAAAGGTTCTGCCCGATATCGAGCGCGATCTGAAAACCTACGGCGAATTGCTCGAACGTCTCGAAACCGCCATGCTGCTCTCCGGCGAAAACGACGGCCGCAGCGCCATCATGACCATTCATCCCGGCGCCGGCGGCACCGAGAGCCAGGACTGGGCCGAGATGCTGCTCCGCATGTACCTTCGCTGGGCCGAGCGCGCCGGGTTCCAGGTGGTGGTCACCGATCGCCTGGAGGGCGAAGGCGCCGGCATCAAATCCGTCACCTTCGAAATCAACGGCGACAACGCCTACGGCTTGCTGCAATCCGAAATCGGCGTGCACCGCCTGGTGCGCATCTCCCCCTTCGACTCGAACGCGCGCCGCCACACCTCGTTCGCCTCGGTCTTCGTTTATCCCCAGGTGGATGACGAGATCAAGATCGAGGTCAAGCTGGACGATCTCCGCATCGATACCTTCCGCTCCTCCGGCGCCGGCGGCCAGCACGTCAACATGACGGATTCGGCGGTGCGCATGACGCACTTCCCTTCTGGCATCGTGGTGCAGTGCCAGAATGAGCGCTCGCAGCACAAGAACCGCGAGACCGCCATGAAGCAGCTCCGGGCGCGCCTCTACGAGCGCGAGCTCGAAAAGAAGCGCGAGGAGACCCGCAAAACCGAGGATACCAAGCTCGAAATCAACTTCGGCAGCCAGATCCGCAACTACGTTCTGGCGCCCTATCGCCTGGTCAAGGATCTGCGCAGCAAGCTCTCGCTCGGCGATGTGGACCGCGTACTCGAAGGCGATCTCGAACCGTTGATCCACGCTTACCTGGTTTGGCGCAAGACCGGCAAAATCGCCGGCGACGACAAGGACGAACTGCCCGAGTGAGCGTGGAGCGCGCAGCCGCGTTGATCCGCGCCGGCCGCCTGGTGGCCTTCCCCACCGAGACCGTCTACGGCCTCGGCGCCAACGCTCTCGATGCCGAAGCCGTTGCGCGCATCTTCGCCGCCAAAGGCCGCCCGCGCACCAGTCCGCTGATCGTGCACGTGGATTCCATCGACATGGCGCGCTCGCTCGCCTCCCAGTGGCCTCCCGCCGCCGCCTCTCTCGCAGAACGCTACTGGCCGGGACCACTCACCCTGGTGCTCCCCAAGCAAGCCAGCATCCCCGATATCGTGACCGCCGGTCTCGCCACCGTGGGCCTGCGCATGCCCGCCCATCCGCTGGCGCTCGCGCTCATTCGCGCCGCCGGTGTCCCCATCGCCGCGCCCAGTGCCAACCGCTTCACGGAACTTTCCCCCACCGCCGCCGCCCACGTGCCGGAAGCGCTCGCCGACTACGTTCTCGATGGCGGGCCCGCGCGCGTGGGGATCGAATCCACGGTGCTCTCCTTGGTCGCAGTGCCCACCCTGCTGCGTCCCGGCGTGATTCCCGTGGCGGAACTCGAAGCGCTGATCGGCCCCATCCAACTCGCGGGCGACGCCTCCACTTCCGGTCCGCACGCCTCGCCCGGCATGCACCTGCGTCATTATCGCCCCGCCACGCCGCTCCTCCTGTTGGCGCCCGGCCAGGCGCCGCCCGCCGGCCATGGCGCGCTTCTTCGTCTCGGACACGAAATGCCGTCCGATCCGCTTGGCTACGCCGCCACCCTATACGAAACGCTCCACCGCCTGGACGCCCGGCATCTCGATTGGATCGCCGTGGAACAACCGCCCGATCGCCCCGAGTGGGCCGGCGTGCTGGACCGCCTGCGCCGGGCCTGTGAGATCCTGTGAGATGTGACAAGCCCTTCCTTATGGTGCATGCTTGCCGTGCTCGCCTTTCTTCCCCAATCCATACCCCCGCCCGGTCTCGAAGGAGCCTGGCGCGGTAGCCTCAACACCGGCGTGGCTGATCTAAGCCTCTTGCTCACCGTCGAAAAGACCGGCGACCATTACTCCGGCAAGCTCAATAGCATCGATCAGGGATCCATCATTCCGGCCGATACCATCCGCGTCGATGGCGATTCAGTCCGCCTCGAGTTCAAGGCCATCAACGGCACATTCGACGGCAAGTTCGATACCGGCCATTCCACGCTGACCGGGAGCTGGACGCAAGGCAAGCCATTCCCTCTCGTGTTCACGCGCGACAACCAAGCCGGGCTTGCGCCAAAGCCCGGTCACGAGGTCGATGTCGAAATCCCCACCGCGCCGACGGCCTTTCGCGGCGGCGGCAAGACCCACCTCGTGTACGAACTACGCATCACCAACTCCAGCCCCGCGGAAGTCAACCTGAAGCAGATCGACGTCCTCGGCGATGGGCCGCTCGCGAGCTTCACAGGCCACGATCTGAGTCGCATGCTAACCCCAACCCGCATCGCCGCTGGCGCCAGAGGCATCGCGTATGTCTGGGTGACGCTGGAAGACAACGCCGCCATCCCCGCGAAAATCCGCCACAAGCTGACCTTCGAAAACCGGACCTTCGAAGGAGCCGAGGTCGCCGTTTCGACCGCGCCTATGCCGGCGCTCGGACCGCCCTTGCACGGCGAAGGTTGGCTCGCCATGAACGGTCCGCAAAACGAATCGGCGCACCGCCGAGCCTTACTCCCCATTGGCGGCAGCACCTGGATCGCGCAGCGATTTGCCATCGACTGGGTGCAAGTCGGCTCCGATAGCGCCACCTACACCGGCGATCGCAAGGACAACAAGAGCTACCACGCCTATGGGTCCGAAGTGCTCGCCGTCGCCGACGCCGTGGTGGTCACCACCAAAGACGGCATTCCGCAGAACGTCCCGGGCGAAAACTCACGCGCGGTTCCCATGACCATCGAGACCATTGGCGGCAACCACATCATTCTCGATCTCGGCCAGGGCCGCTACGCCTTTTATGCGCACCTGCAACCCGGCAGCCTGCGAGTGAAGGCAGGCGATCACGTCATGCGCGGCCAGGTGCTCGCGCTGTTGGGCAATTCCGGCAATTCCACAGAGCCGCATCTCCACTTCCATGTGAGCGACAGAAACTCGCCGCTCGCATCCCAAGGTGTGCCCTACGTGCTCGAATCATTTGCCCTCCGCGGCAAAGACAAGCGGTACGAAAAGCGCGAGAAGCAGCTTCCGCTCGCAGGCGACATGGTCCGCTTCGATTAAGACAGCCGCCGCGCCGGTTGACGCCCCATATAAAATAAGAAGAGATGGACCAATTGGGAACAGCACGGGAAGGTCGCGGACGGCTGTGCACGTGAGACGCAAACCGCCCGTGCAGGAGTACATTCGGATTCTCGGGGCACGGGTCCATAACCTCAAGAACATTTCGCTTTCCATCCCACACAACCAGTTGACCGTGGTGACGGGAGTCTCGGGGTCGGGGAAGTCGTCGCTGGCGTTCGACACGATCTACGCGGAGGGGCAGCGGCGGTATGTGGAGTCGCTGTCGGCCTACGCGCGGCAATTTCTGGAGCGCATGGAAAAGCCGGACGTGGATGAGATTGACGGCATCGCGCCGGCGGTCGCAATCCGGCAGAAGAACACCAGCCGCAATCCGCGATCAACGGTGGCGACGTCGACCGAATGCTACGATTTTCTGCGGCTGCTGTTCGCGCGCGTCGGCCAGACGTTTTGCCCGAACTGCGGCACGCGCGTGCGCAAAGATACCGTGGACGAAGTGGCTGCGCGGTTGAGCGGGCTGCCGGAAGGGTCGCGGTGGTACGCGTTGTTTCCCTGCGGGCAGCACGCCACCACCCAGGCGCTGCGCGATCACCTGTTCGAGCTGCGCAAGAAGGGATTCAGCCGGCTCTTTCAGGAAGGGCGGCTTTTTGAATTCTCAACGCCCGAATCGCTGCTGGACATCGATTTTTCGAAGCCCGTGTTCCTGCTGGTGGACCGCATCGCGATGGGCCCGGATCTGCACCAGCGGCTGGTGGACACCATCGAAATCTGCTTTCGCGAATCGGGCGAAGTGATTTTCGAGAACGCTGCCGGGGGGCAGCAACTGCGGTTCAACGAGCGGTTCGAGTGTAAGACGTGTGGCCTGGAGTTCGCCGAGCCGGAGCCGACTCTGTTCAGCTTCAATTCGCCGGTGGGAGCCTGTCCGCGCTGCCAGGGGTTCGGCAACACCATCGATTTCGACATGAACCGGGTGATTCCGGACCTCACCAAGACGCTGGCGGGCGGCGCCGTGGATCCATGGACCAAACCGAAATACCGCTCCTGGCTGGCGAATTTCAAGAAGCATGACAAGAACGCGCGGCTCAACGTGCCGGTCTGCGACTTGACAGCGGAAGAGCGCGAGAGCGTGGACGGTTTCATCCGGCGCTTTTTCGATCATCTGGAAGCCAAGAAATACAGGCTGCACGTGCGCGTGTTTCTGAGCCGCTACCGCGGCTATGCGCAGTGCCCGGAGTGCAAGGGCGCGCGGCTGCGCAAGGAGGCGCTCTTCGTCCGCGTGGGCGGGCGCAACTTGGCGGACGTCGCGCGCATGAACATCGCGGAAGCGCGGGCCTTCTTCGATGGGCTGGCGCTGAGCCCGGAGGAGACCGCCATCGCGGACAAGATCCTGGTGGAGATCCGGCAACGGCTGAAGTTCCTGGTGGACGTGGGGTTGGATTACCTGACACTGGATCGCCTCGCGTCGACCCTTTCGGGCGGGGAAGCACAGCGCATCCAACTGGCGACGTGCCTGGGATCTCGGCTGGTGGGGGCGTGCTACGTGCTGGATGAGCCGTCGATCGGACTGCACACGCGGGACACCGGCCGGCTGATCCGCATCCTCGAAGAACTGCGCGAACTGGGCAACACCATCGTGGTGGTGGAGCACGACGCGGAACTGATGCGGGCGGCGAACCACATAGTGGATATGGGGCCAGGGGCCGGCGAGCACGGCGGGGAGATTGTGTTCGAAGGGACGCTCGAGAAGCTGATGGCGAATGGCGGGGGCTCGCTGACGGCCGGCTATTTGCGCGGCGAATTGCGGGTTTCGGCGGAGCGGCCGCGCCGGGTCGTCAACCTCCGGCGCACGCTGAAAATTCTGGGGGCGCGGGCACACAACCTGAAGAACATCGACGTCGAGATTCCGCTCGGAATGATGGTGGCCGTCACGGGGGTCTCGGGGTCGGGAAAATCGACGCTGGTGCACGACGTGCTGTACCGGACCATCGAAGGGCTGAGCAAGTCGCGGGAGGCGGCGGCGGAAGCGGGAGAGGGCGCGGCGGCCGAGGGGATGGAAGCGCCGTCGCAGCCGATGGCGTGCCGCAAGCTGGAAGGGGCGGAGCGGATCGCGAGCACGGTGATGATCGACCAATCGCCGATCGGGCGGACGCCGCGCTCGAACCCCGTTACGTATATCAAAGCGTTCGACCACATCCGCGCGCTGTTCGCCTCCACGCGTGAGGCGGCCAAGCGGGGCTACGCGGCGGGCCACTTCTCATTCAACATACCGGGCGGGCGTTGCGAAGTCTGCCAGGGTGACGGCACGGTGACGGTGGAGATGCAGTTTCTGGCGGACGTGGAGCTGGTGTGCGAAGAGTGTAAGGGTACGCGCTACAAGAGCGGCGTGCTGGAGGTCAAGTACAACGGGCTGAACATCCACGAAGTGCTGCAACTAACGGTGCGCGAGGCGATGGAATTCTTCCACGGCGCCGCGCGGTTAGTCGCGCGCTTGAAAGTGCTGGACGACGTCGGTCTGGGGTACCTGCGGTTGGGACAATCGGCCACCACGCTTTCGGGCGGCGAAGCGCAGCGGGTGAAGCTGGCGTCGCACCTGGCGGCCACCACCTGCGCGGGCACGCTATTCATCTGCGACGAACCGACCACTGGGCTGCATTTCGATGATATCGCCAAGCTGCTGGCCTCGTTCGAGCGGCTGATTGAAAACGGCGCGAGCCTGGTGATCATCGAACACAACCTGGATGTGATCCGCGCGGCCGACTGGGTAATCGACCTGGGCCCGGAAGGCGGAGCGGCCGGCGGGAGGGTGGTAGCGGTGGGCACGCCGGAGACCGTTGCAGCCACGGAAGGTTCATATACCGGTTACTACTTGCGGGACGCGCGCTAGAATCGTACCAGGAGGTCCGATGCGTTCTCTTCTTCTTCTTGCCTTGCTGCCGGCCCTGGCGCCCGCGGCCGAACCGCTTGGCGTGGTGCAAGCCGTGATTTCCCAAATGGAGGGCGGTGAAGCGCTGCCGGCCGATTTTCAGCATGCCGCCGGGGAGACGCTGTTTTTCAGTTGCCGGATCGCAGGCTTCACGAAATCGGCGAAAGAGCAGATCCATCTGAAGTACTCGGTGCAGGCGTTCGATCCCAAGGGTGTGCCCTTGAGCGAGATTTACCAGAACGAGATGGAAGAAGAAGTGGGCCCGCAGGACAAAGAGTGGATGCCGAAGATCGAAACCCAGGTGGATCTTCCGCCGATTCTGCGGGGAGGCGCTTACAAGGTAGTGGTAAAGGTTGAGGACGTGCTGGCCAAGGCGGTGGGAGAACTGGCGGTGCCGTTCCAGGTGCATGCCAGAGATGTGCCGGCCAGCGCCACGCTGACAGTGCACAACTTCCAGTGGTTCCATACCGATGAAGAAGAGAAGCCGATGGCGCGGCCGGTATACCACCCCGGCGATAACATGTGGATGAAGTTCGACATGGTGGGATACAAGTACGGCGCGGAGAACAAGGTGGATGTGAGCTACGTGGCGTCGCTGGTGCTGGCGAGCGGCAAGGCGATCTGGACGCAGCCGGAGCCGGCCGTCGAGCAGAGCGCCTCGTTCTATCCGAAGCCGTATGTCACCGGTGAGTTCGGCATCTCACTGCAAAAGAACTTCCAGCCGGGCACCTACACGATGTCCGTTACCGTGAAGGACGCCGTCGGCAAGCAGACCTACGAAGGCAAGTTCAATTTCACGGTGCAGTAGACGCGGATCGGGCGAATTACTGGCGTGCAGCTCTTCGTTCAAACACGAACGAGCCGCCCTCATGGCCCGAGTTCCGCAGAGAACTGAATTCGGGCATTTGACCGGAGCGGCCAGCCACAGACTCCTGGATGAACTTTGCGAACAGTTCGTCAACGGAGAACTGCTCAAACGGCATTCCCACCAAGCCCTTCAGCAGCGCGTCCGTGAATACGGAGTGAGCATCACCGCCTCCATCCGAGACGGGTTCGTTGCCTCCGCTCGCCAGGAGAGTCCTGGAAGGACCACGCCGGCGCAGGCTGTCGAGGTACCGCGTTCGGTTGCCTGTGGGCTCGAGCCGGATAGGGGCATCGCGCGACAGTTCGCCGGAATAGCAACTATCCGCGATGACTAGAATGTGGCTTGCGCGCATCGCCCGAACATCGGCCGTGATCTCATCGGCGCTAATCCACTTCGTGTTCTCGTTTGGCTGTGCGTCTACGGGCAGCCAGTACGCCCTTCCAGCGTCCTTGTCAAAGTTTCCATGGCCGGCGTAGTACACGATGAAGGAAGTATCCGGGCCCAGGCTTTTCCTGTAGCGATAAAGCGCGCTGACGATCTGTTCGCGGGTTCCGTCAACGATAAGCTCTGTTTTAAAACCAAAGTCGGTCTTGAGGAGCTCTTCGATTCCTTGTGCATCGTTGACCGCGGTGTTCAAGCGTGGCAGGAACGTATATCGGTTGTTCCCGATCACCAGGGCGACGTTCGCCCTGCTCCCGAAAGCCGCAACGCTGGACACCGGGGCTACGCCTCTGAGTGGCAAGAGTTCCCTCCGCATGGAGTGGCCGGCGAAGGCGTTGTCGGTCCAGCGCAGTGTAATCACGTCCATGGCTGATGGGCAGCAGGCCGCATCAGCGGGATCGCGGTGTACCGAGTAGACCGCCAAGGTGTTCTCCGACGGGTCGAAGGACCAGTATTGGCTTACTGATTCTGGTTCGAATTGCTCGTCCCATTTCAACTCCTGTACGATGCTGAGCCGTTGATCGGAGAGCTGGAAAACTTGTGCTGTGCCTTCCCGGCTGGAAGTGGCGCCCTTAGAATCCGCAGAGAGAATCAGCAGCGCGTACTCGGGACCGGGCGCGCCCGCCGGAGTGAGGTACTCGACGGGCGACGCGCTGACCTCCAGGGAATCGCCACGCGCCTTGTGCTGGAAAGCACCGTTCTTCAGATGCAGTGAGCGCGTGGGTTTGCCGGCGTCGTCAAAGAAATGGAGCGTCAGGCTCTCGATATCCACCTCGCGGATGGATCGATACTTCCGCGGGTACGCGTACTCCATTTTCGTGATGCGAAGACCGGAAGCCACGCTCGGATCGAACGGGGCGCCCGGCTTGACAGTGGAAGTCCCGCTGTCGCCTGGCTGCGGCGGCACGGTTGCAGGGTTCTCGACCGATGAGGCACTGGACCCTGTCCGCTTCCAGGGGTCAGTGTGCCGATGAGTCTTGAACCAGGCCAGACCGACAAACGCAAGTGCCGACAATACCAAAACAGCGGCAATCACCTTGATAGAAGCACGTTGCCGGGCAGGCACACTCACCTGTTGCGGAGCCGGCTTGACCGGCGGGTCTTGGATCTGCGCGCCGGGCGGGAGCGTTTCCGTGCTCTGGCTCCGCTCCCGCCGCTTCTGGATCTCGCGGCGGAGCTCGTGCGCCTCTTCGCGCGCCGGATCTAATTCGAGCACGCGATGCACGGCTGCCTGGGCCTGCTCCAGATTCCCCGCCGCCATCAGCGCCGCGGCTCTTGCCGCCAACTCCGCGGCCCGCGCCCGGCGCAGTGAGGCATCGACCTCAGCGAGGTCGAACAGCAGTTCCTGCAGCCCCGGATAGCGCAGCGCGCGCGCTTTCGCCAGGGCCCTGTGCACAATTCGCTGCAGCGACTCGGGACATTCCGGCGCCACTTCGCACAGAGGCGTTATCGAACTGACGGAATCCCCGCGAAAAGGCCGGGTCCCGGCCACCAGTTCATAGCTCATCACGCCAAAAGAGAAAATGTCCGTCAAAGCGTCGGCTTCGCCGCTCTCGATCTGTTCCGGCGCCATGTAGGCCGCCGTACCGACCACAAACCCCGGATCCGTGTATCGCGTGCGGCTCTGGTCCATGAACAGCGCGATCCCGAAGTCCCGGATCTTCACCCCGCCGCCTTCCAGCAGCATCACGTTGGCCGGCTCCACGTCGCGATGAACCACACCGTTTGCGTGAGCGTAGCGCAGACCCTCGGCCACCTCCATCAGAATGCGGGTTTTCTCCAGCAGAGGCAGCGGCGGTCCGCTGCGGATCACGGCCTCCAGAGTGCGTCCCTCCAGAAGTTCCATCACCAGATACGGCTGCCCGTTGACCTCCCCGCAATCGTAAACTGTGATGATGTTCTTGTGGCAGAGGTTGCCGGTGATGCCTGCCTCGGCACGAAACCGCGCCAGCGTTACCGCGTCGCTCGCCACCATCAGGACCTTGATGGCGACGTCTCGCCGCATAGCCGGATCGCGCGCGCGGTAGACGGTTCCCATGCTGCCGCGCCCGATTTCGCCCGTGACCTCGTATCTGCCGATTCGCTCCACTGTCGTTGGNNTTATCGTATCGCGGTAAACGGGATCATGGTGCCGGACAGGATCGAGCGCGTATCGCTGGTGAATACGACGGTCGAGCCGGTGGTCTGGTCGAAGATCTGCAGCGTGACGAAGACGCTGCAATACCCGGGATTGGCCGGGGCGCCCACGGGAGTTGGAGTCGGATTGACGGTGATCAGACCGCGGATCTCAGCGGGGTTGGTGGTCTGGGCAATAATCTCGCTGCGCTTCAGATCGAGGCTGGTGGCGGTCTGCGGAGCGAAACTGGGGACCACAAACTGCTTCACCGAATTGTTTTGGGCGTCGAAGAATTGCAGCTCGACGGTGCAACTGTTCGGTGGGGTGAAGGCGGAGGTGGTAGTGGGGGTGGTATTCAGATTCAACACGCTGAGACGGGCGGTCTGATTGGAGGTGAGCCCGACCATGCCGGTGGTGAGGGCTTGCTGCCCCAGCGACCCCACGACGATCGCATTTTGCGCCATGGATGGCGCTGCGAAGGCAAAGAAGCCGGCCAGCGCCAGACTGCACAAACCTGTACTTTTCATCACGTTCCTCCTGATGGAATGTTTAAGCCACACCGGGATGACGCGGGGTCCCGGGTTACTGATGATTATAACGCGGGGGCGCGGGAAAGGTTGCGGCGGAAATCTGGGGAGGGTTTGAAAAAGTACCGCCGGTCAGGAGACCAGAGCCTGCGTGACACGCGAGGCAAGTTGGTCAAACGTAAGGATTTCGTAGAACGAGGGGTCCTGCATGATGCGTGCCACCAGGGCGGCGTGCATGGCGTGGCCGGCGCGTTCGGCGATGACGTGGCCCAGAAGCGGGCGGCCCAGCAGGGCCAAATCGCCGATGAGGTCGAGCGCTTTGTGCCGGCAACATTCGTCGGGCGCGCGGAGACCGCCTGGGTTGAGGACGCCGGCGGGCGTGAAGCAGACGGCGTTCTCCAGGGAAGCGCCGCGAATCAGTCCCATGTTGCGCATCTGATCGAGATCGGTCTCCCAGCCGAAGGTGCGGGCGAAGGCGATTTCGGCGGAATAGCTTTCGGGTGTCACGTCGAGTTCCAGGGACTGGCGGCCGATGGGCGCCGGGTAATCGGTATCGCAGGTGAGGCGGAAGCTCTCGGCGGGCAGGATGGAGATACGCTTGCCCTTGTCTTCCACCGTGATGGGCCGCCGGATGCGGAGGTAGCGGCGCTTGCGGCGATACTGGCGGATGCCGGCCTGCTCGATCAACCGAACGAACGGCAGGCCGCTGCCGTCGAGGATGGGCACTTCCAGGTTGTCGATTTCAATATAGGCGTTGTCGATCCCCATGGAATAGAGGACGCTGAGCAGGTGCTCGGTGGTGGAGATCAGGACGCCCTGGCGCATCAGACTGGTGGCGTAGCTGACGCGGGCGACGTGGCGCCAACTGGCGGGAATGGGGAAACGGTCCAGGTCGGTGCGCAGGAAAACGATACCGGTGGACACGGGGGCTGGCAGCAGGCGGATCTGCACCGGCACGCCGCTGTGCAGCCCTACGCCGCTCGCTTCGACCGGCCGTTGTAAAGTGGTTTCAAATCGCACGGCTATTCAGGGGCATTGTAGCATCTCATAAAGTACTGATCCTGGCTACTGCAAACATTTGATGTAAAAAGACTTGATCTAGTTGCAGTGTGGCTAAAACGCAACACTTTGCTGAGCGATTGTGCCCAAAACGGCGCGGTTGGCTGGTGGATTTCGCTTCAGCCGGCGCTTCGTCCATAATCGAGTAATGTATATCCGCGTGAACCAGCGGGATAACGTCGGGATCATCGTGGACCCGGACGGGGTTGGAGCGGGCAAGGTTTTGCCCGGAGGAATCACGGCCCGGGAGGCGATTCCGCAGGGACACAAAGTGGCGCTGGGCGATCTGGAGGCGGGCGAAACGGTGTTGAGGTATGGTCACCCGATTGGATTCGCGGAGCGGGCCATTCCGGCGGGGGCCTGGGTGCGGGAAGAGATGATCCGCATGCCGGCGCCGCCCGCGCTCGACGACCTTCCGCTCTCCACCGCCGTGCCGCCGCGGCCGGTTCCGCTCGAAGGCTACACGTTCGAAGGCTACCGGAACACGGATGGCGGGGTGGGAACGCGGAACATTCTGGGAATCGCGACCACGGTGCAGTGCGTGGCCCCGACGGTGGAGTATGCGGCGCGGCGCATCAAGACCGAGCTGTTGCCGCACTTCCCGAACGTCGATGACGTGGTGGCGGTCACGCACTCTTATGGCTGCGGGGTGGCGATCGATGCGCCCGGCGCGGCTATCCCCATCCGCACCTTGAAGCACATCTCTCTGCACTCCAATGTGGGTGGCGTTCCGCTGATCGTCAGTCTGGGCTGCGAGAAAATGCAACCCGCGCGGCTGTTCCCGAACGAGCTGCCCGTGTTGGCAGAGCGGAACGTGATCCGGCTGCAAGATGAGCGCGGTTTCGCGGAGATGGTGGCGGCGATTCTGCGCGCCGCGGAGAAGCGGCTGGCGGAATTGGACCGGCGGCGGCGCCAGAGCGTGCCGGCGTCGGAGCTGGTGGTGGGGCTGCAATGCGGCGGCAGCGACGCCTTTTCGGGGGTGACGTGCAATCCAGCGGTGGGGTACGCGGCAGATCTGCTGGTGCGCGCGGGGGCGACCGTGGCTTTTTCGGAAGTCACCGAAGTGCGCGATGCGGTGCATCTGTTGACACCACGCGCGGAGACTCCGGAGATTGCCCGCGCGCTGATCCGCGAAATGCGATGGTACGACGAGTATCTGGCGCGCGGGATGGCGGACCGTAGCGCCAACACCACTCCGGGCAACAAGCGCGGCGGTCTGGCCAACATTGTCGAAAAGGCGTTGGGCAGCGTGGCCAAGGCCGGCACCACGGCGCTGCGGGCGGTGTCCACGCATGGAGAAAAAAT
>PLZX01000331.1 GCA_003152325.1 Bryobacterales bacterium
CCTCGCATCGCGCCGGTTTCTTCAAGGCGCGGACATTTCGATTCAACCTGCGAACAGCCATTCAGAAGGTGGTGCAGGAAACGCCGGGGCCGCTGCCGCTGACGGATTTGCCGCTGCTGTTTCTGGAGCGCTGGGAAAAGGAATACGAGCGCCCGGGACGCTTTGTCGCGGCGTTTCTGCCGCCCGACATGGAATGGCTGGAAGAATACGAGGAACTTCGCCGAAAGGGCGTGCTCCCCGTTAATTCCGAACTTGCGGCGCTGGTGCGCAAGCGGCTGGATTGGGAGATCTGGAGCGAGTACACGCATAACTGCCGTATTGGCCGGTCGCTGGAGAAGACGGGCTCGTCTACCGTGCAACCGCGACGGGAGATTTTTGAGGCAGCGGCGGCGGCGGTGCTGGTCAGGTTGCAGAATGAGATCGGCGGGCTAAGGGAGGTCGGCCTGGACACCGTACGGCGGTTCCTGCACGGGTTCCTGCTGAACCTCAAGAATCGCGGCGGGGTCTGGCATCCGGAGCTGTTGCCCTACCTGCAAGGCGGCGAGTACTACCTGCTCAGTCACACGGGCGGGCGGGACCGCTATATGCCACGGTTTGGGAGGCAGTCGCGGCTGCCCGAGTTCCTGGTAGTGAGTGGCGGGAAGAGCCGATTCCTGCCGTTGCTCAGCGGCAGCACCAGCACGCTGAGCTGGCACACTACCTGGCTGCGGCGCGGTTTCGGCGTCTTCGACCCGAACATCCCGCCCCTGACCGTGCCCATCTATCGCGTCGTGCTGGAGGAATTGCGCAGTCGCAACCTGGTCTTCGAAGTAGATGCGGGCGGGGCGCCGGTGTGGGGCGTCGCGCTAGAGGCCCTGGAGGTTACCACCGATGTGCGGCAGCTCCGTTGCGACCGATGCAGCCTGATGCTTTCGGTGGGGCCGGAAGCGGCGCGTTGGATGGCCGATGGCCCGTGCCCACACGGGGCGTGCAAGAACGGCACCCTGCGGGAGCAGGCGCGCGGGGAGGATTACTACGGCCGGCTGTACCAGGCGGGCGATGTGGCTCGCATCTTCGCTGAGGAGCATACGGGGCTGCTGACCCGCGAAGTGCGGGAAGCGGTGGAAATCGGGTTTGAGAAGCGGGAGAAGCCGGGCGATCCAAACCTTCTCTCCTGCACGCCGACGCTGGAGATGGGCGTGGACATCGGCGATCTCTCGTCGGTGGCGATGTGTTCGGTTCCACCGAAATCGAGCAATTATTTGCAGCGGGCCGGGCGCGCCGGCCGTAAGCACGGCAACGCGTTTATCGTGGCGATTGCCAATGCGCGTCCGCACGATCTGTTCTTCTTCCAGCAGCCGGACGAAATGTTGCAGGGACGGGTGGAGTCGCCGGGCTGCTACCTGAACGCATCGGCGGTGCTCGAACGTCAGTTCACGGCGTTCACAATGGACCGGTGGGTGGAGACCGGGCTCCCGACGGGCGCCATCCCGGACAAACTCTCGCCCGTGCTCGATTCCGTCGAGCGGGGGGGGCCTCCGGCGGCGTTCCCGTGGAATCTGTTGACGTACTTTGAGCTTAATCGGACCGCGCTGGAGGACGGGTTTCTGGCGATGTTTGGCGCCGAGGTCTCCGACTGGACCCGCGAGCGGCTTCTTGCTTTCTCGCGAGGTGAGGAGGGGCTTCGTTTCGGACTGCTGGACGGGTTGCGGGTGCGCGCCAAGGAACTGAAGAACTGGCGCGGTCGCGTCCAGACTCTCAATACGCGAATTCGGGAGGTGCAGGATGCGGTAATGCGCGAGGAGGATCGGCAGAAGGAGCTGGACGAACTTCGTCAAGAGAAATCCGCGCTCCAGCAACTGGTCAAGAATCTGCGCGACCGGAATGTCCTGAATTTCCTGACGGATGAGGGCCTGCTGCCGAACTATGCCTTCCCGGAGCAGGGCATCACGCTGCGATCGGTCATCTTCCGGCAGCGGAAGAGCGAGACTGACCCGGAGCGAAGGTACGACACGCGGACCTACGAGTATGTGCGGCCGGCGGCCGCGGCGATCGCCGAACTGGCTCCGGCGAACAACTTTTACGCCGAGGGCCGGAAGGTGACGGTGGACGGCGTTATCTTCGAGCGCGAAGATCTGGTGGCGTGGCGGCTCTGCGCGAACTGCACGTGGATGGAACGTGAAGGCGAGCGCGAGTCACAGCCGGCGTGCCCCAAGTGCGGACACACCCTGTGGTCAGACGAAGGACAACGTCAGACGCTATTGCGGATGCGCGAGGTGATGGCCAATACGGAGGACCGGAAGAGCCGTTCCTATGACGAGAGCGATGGGCGGGAGCCCAAGTTCTACGACAAGAACATGTTCGTCCTCAAGAACGATGAGGACGTGACCGAGGCATGGTATTTGGACTGCGACGAGGTGCCCTTCGGCTTTGAGTTTTTCCGCAAGATCACGTTGCGGGAAGTGAACTTTGGCGAATCCAACGGCGGAGGCCCACGGATTCTGGTGGCCGGCCGGGAGCGCACGGCCCGGTCATTCGAGTTGTGTGAGGCCTGCGGCAAGGTGCGCCGCAACGGCGAACTGATTCACTCGCCCTGGTGCCGCTACCGCAAGGATCCGGAGAAGGAGAAGGCGGTACGTGCCTGCTACCTGTACCGCGAGTTCACGTCGGAAGCGATCCGGATGCTGTTGCCGGTGGCCGCGACTGAGATCGAGCGGAATATCGAATCGTTCGTGGCCGCGCTCCAGCTTGGGCTGCGCAAGAAGTTTCTGGGCGACCCGGGGCATCTGAACACGACTGTCTATGACGAGCCAATCGAAGGAAGCGAATCCAGACGGCGGTATCTGGTGCTGTACGACGGCGTGCCGGGTGGCACCGGCTATCTCAGGGAGCTGATGCGCCATCCGGAGCAACTTCATGAAGTGTTCCAGAAGGCGTACGATGCTCTTTCCGTCTGCGAGTGCCGGTTGGACGAACGCAAAGATGGCTGTTACGTGTGCCTGCTGGCCTACCGTGGTCGGCACTTCCAGGGCAAGACGTCGCGGACCGCCGCGCTCGATCTGCTCCGCTCGATTCTGGATAACTGGGACAAGCTAAAAACCACGGATCGGCTCGAAACGATTCGGCTGAACCGGCTGCTGGAAAGCGAATTGGAAGCCAGCTTTCTGGAGGCGCTGCGCCGTGTCCGGGAGGGCGAGGCTACGCGTGGCCTGTCACCACAGGTGGTGAACGGCAAGCAGGGCTGGTACTTGAAGATCCCCGATCACGGCAACTGGCTGATCGAGCCGCAGGTGGAGTTGGGACCGGAGAAGGGCGTCAGCGTACCGTCGCGGGCCGATTTCGTTCTGTACCCGGAGCGGCCCTTCCCTGGTGAACTTCCGATAGCGTTGTTCGCTGACGGCTATGAGTGGCACGCGGACCCGGTGGGCGGCAAGATGCGGACCGGCAAGGATTCCGCGCAGCGGTTAGCCATCGCGCGGTCTGGCAAGTACTGGGTGTGGTCGCTGACGTGGAGCGATGTTTACGAGCGGCTGGATAAGCCGCAGCCAACGGCGTCGCCGCTGGGTGGCGCTCCTGGGCCGACCTTTGCGGCTCTGCTGGGGCAGCTGGATGCCGAGAATTCGGCGGTGTGGTCGCGGCTGTATGCCGGATCGTCGTTCGATATGCTGCTGTACCGGCTGACGGCTGGCAGGCAGGCGGCGTGGGACCGCTTCGCGCAGGCGGTGCTACTCCATCTGCTGCAAGCCGAGATGCGCCAGGGAGCCGCGCCCGATGACATCCGAACAGCGCTCCATGAAGGAACTCTTGCTGATGGCTGGACGGCGGCCGATGCAGCGGCACAGCCTTCGGGATGGCTCTATCGCACGATGGCGCGCCAGGACCTGTGCGCGTTTGTGAGCCTGCCGCTGGCGGACCTACAGGCATGGAAGCTGGCGGAGATCGCGGCTACCCTGCGCTTGATGGATGACCGAGCCCCTGAGTTGGGCGCTACCTGGAAAGGCGCCTGGAGGGAGTTTTTGCGCGCCGGCAATGTCCTACAGTTTACCCCCGGAGCGGTGTGGGTGACGACGCTCGGACTCCGGGAGGGTATTTACGGCGGTCTGCTGGATGATGCCGTTGCACCCAAACGAAAGACTCCCAGCGTCATCGACATACTGCTCGCCGACGTGCTGGATCCGGATGCACGGGCTCTCGTGATCGCAGCGTATGAAGCCGGCAAAGCGCTGCCGGAGGCCGGGTACGAAATCGTGGACGCCGCCGGCGAGATTGTTGCGTTCGCGGAACTAGCATGGATTGGACAGATGGTCTGCGTGATGACAGTCGCTCAGGCGGAGAGCGCCGATGCCGCGCGGCACATTGGCTGGACCGTGCTCACTACCGAAGAGTTGAAAGACGACGCGCAGAAGCTCCTTTCGCTTCTGGCGGTTAAGGAAGAGTAAATGACCATCGCCCTATCGAAGGATTTCCTGCTGGCATTCTCCAATGTGCAGAAGTCACACCAGAAGAAAGTACGGGAGTTCTTCGAGCGCTTTCAGGTTCACCCGGAATCGGATGGCATCAACTACGAGCCTATCCAGAGCGCTCGGGACAAGAACTTCTACTCGGTGCGGATCGACCAAGCCTACCGGGCCGTGATCGCGAAGCCGGACCCGAGCGTGTTCGTCCTGATGTGGGTGGATCACCATGATGAGGCCTACCGCTGGGC
>PLZX01000168.1:0-185 GCA_003152325.1 Bryobacterales bacterium
CGCATTACCGAGGAGCACGTAAACAAAGCCCATGCCTGGTTTGCGCGCGTGGGCCATTGGGGGCTGACGTTCGGTTACTTCGTGCCCGGGGTGCGCCATCTCACGGCCTATGCCGCGGGCATGAGCGCGGTGGAAGGTCCGCAATTCGCCCTGTTCGCTTACAGCGGAGGCTGCGTCTGGGTGGG